>CANJXQ010000108.1 GCA_947478805.1 Betaproteobacteria bacterium
GTGGACACGATGGCCACGCCGGGGATGCCGTTCTCTTCTGCGATCTTGGTTGCCCGCAACACGGCGGGCGTGCAGCTGCCTCAGGCCCCGACGCCGACGACGACCGCGTCCACCTTTTCCGCGCGCAACCTCTCCGGCAGCGCCGCCAGCATCTCGCGCTCATCGTGGCCGTGCGCGTTGCCAAAGGCCGTGTAGGGCACGAATTCACTGCCCGGGTACTTCTCGGCCAGGCCCGCCTGGATCAGCGGGAACATGTGGTCGCCCCGGAACACGTAGTCCCAGATGAAGCCGATGCGCTTGGCCTTGGTGTCGGCAAAGCGCGCGTTCATCGCCACCCCCACCTCGGTCGAGCGCGCCAGCGGCCACAGCACGTCGTAGCGATCGTCACTCATCTCATACCCCCTTCCTGCGTCATGTATTCGGAAAGACCCACCTGGAACCCGTTGCAAAATGATTTTTGCAGCGGTCTGATTCAGAGGCGTATGAGGGGGTGTGTCCCCTCATATTGAACTCTCATTCAAGCCGACCCAGGTTGCGGTCGCGAAGAATCGTGCCGGTGTCGGTTCGCTCCGGTACCCGCTCGTATCCAAACTCAACCAGTTCCACAAGATCGAATCGGAATTTCTGCGCGGATGAGAGCTCGCGCACGCGCTCCAGCAATTGCGTGCGGTCCAGGCACTGCCGGCGCGGGAGTGCCAACAGGATCTTGTTGCCGGCGCCCTTCACATCGAGCACCGTAAAGTCATCGAAGGTTTCGCGGTAGGTACGCACCATCGAGTTGTACAGCCGATTGGAAAAAGGCCCCCAGACATTGCCGACCACCACGCCCCCCGGCAGCACGGCGTTGCGCACCGCGCGCAGGAACTCCACGGTCGTCAGCCGCTCCGGGACGCTGTCGCTGCCGAAAGCGTCGAGAAAGATGATGTCATAGGGCTGTCGAACCGATTCGATGAACGTCCTGCCGTCCCCGAGATGGGCACGCATGCGGCCGTCTTCGCGAAACTCGAAGAACCGCTTCGCCACATTGATTACTTCGGGATCGATGTCCACCACGTCGATCTGGGCACCGGGATAATTCCCTCGCAGAAAGGACGGCAGGGTACCGCCGCCCAACCCGATGATGAGCACGCGCTGCACGCCCCTGGTCAGCGCCAGCCCGGCCATGGCCACTCTGGCATAGGGCAACTCCAGGTGCTCGGGGTCCCCGGGCTTGACCACCGATTGGCGGGCGCCATCGCGCCCGAAATGCAGGGTGCGGAAGCCCGCCTCATCCTCCTTCACCGTCACCCGGCCAAACAGCGAATCCTTCTCGTACAGTACACCTGCCGCGGGCGCATTGAGCGACGTGCACGCGATAGCACCCGACACCGCAAATACGATGGCCCAAAGCACTCCCCAACGACGCATTGATCCCCCGATTCCCGCTGATTGAACCGCCATTCCCGCTGACTGCAGCGCAAGGCCCGCATCCATGCGCTGCTGCATACGAATGAACTGCAGGCGCCAATTGTACGTGGGGCTGCGCCTGGAGCGAACTTCACCGAAAAGCGACCGCGAATGTGGCCGCGATTGTTACCTCAATGTGACCGCGATTGTCAGGAAAAAGAACGCGTGCCCACCAAACTCCTGCCGGGTGTAATATTTTGCGCCATGGGCGTGTAGTGCAGGCCCGAGTTTTTCTTGGCGTCAGGAATCAACAACGGAGGAATCCCATGAAACTCGTTTCGTTCAACGACACCTCGAGCAAGGAATACCAGAGCAAGACCTACCGGTCCATCGTCAACTCCTATTACGGCGTTGCAGCGACCATGCACGATGGCCCGCAGACCTTCCATGTGAGCATGCCGGACCCCGGATCGACCATCGAGCCCCATTTTCACGACGTCGACCAATATCAGGTCATTGTGCAGGGGGGCGGACGGCTCGGGCCGGGAGAAGCCGCGCCCGTGGCATTTCACTATGCAGACGCCTACACACCCTACGGCCCCATCGTCGGCGGCAAGGATGGCATCTCGTTTTTCACGATTCGTGCCGCCTGCGCAACCGGTTACTTCCCCATGCCCGAATCGCGCAAGCTCATCCCGGGCAAGCCCGGGCGCAACATTGCCGGCCAGTTCGATACCAGCAAACCGCTGCCTGCGGCCAATCAGTCAAGCAAGGAAAAGCTCCTTGAGGCGAAGGAAGACAACACGTTGGTCTTCGGCTACCGGCTTGGGCCCAATGCCAGCGTCCAGGGCGAACCGACCAATGGCGGAGACCAGTATTACCTGGTTTGCACCGGCTCGATCATCCAGGATGGCAAGGAAGCAGCGCCGCTGAGCATGATTCGCCTCGAGCGCGGCGAGTCGCCATTGACGCTGAAGGCGGGGCCGAAAGGTGCTGCAGTCCTGTTGATGCAGCTGCCGATGCCAACGGCACGCATCGGGTCCGATCCGGGCAAGCTCGCCGATCGCAAGACCGAACAATACAAGCTCCCCGAAGGTGTCACCGTCGATTGATCGACGGTCAGCACCGACAAAAACCCGCTACGGCGGGTTTTTTTATTGCGGTGTCCCGGGCGCCGCCTCGGTCTCCGGGCGCGCGGCCACGTGCGTCACGGCCCGCACGTTCCTGGCATAGGACTTTGCGGCTGCCTCCCGTTCGGCCAGTACGGCAACGCGGCCCACGGATTCACGCAAGTCACCCAGCCAGCGGGTCGGCGGTGTGCGCAAATCCTGGCGCCCAAATGCCTGGGCGATGGCCTGGACATCGTATCCCCGGGTTGCCAGCAGGCGCATGGCGATGTCATCGGCTTCTTCTCGCTGGCGCGGCCGGTACACCTCCGCCAGCACGCGAGAACCGGCGAAGGACGCGGCGGTCACCGACGCCGAGGCGGTGGACGATGCCGCCGATGCGAGCGAGGTCCCGGAAAACAAGGTGCCGAGAATCTTGGCCACGTTGGCAATCGGCAGGAATATCGTGGACAAGGCCGACACCACGATGCTCGTGCCGGTGCTTTCTTCGTGATGCTTCGCCACCACATGGCCAATTTCGCGCGCGATCAGGAACGACAGCGTCTCGTCATCGGGCGCGATGCCCCGCGTCGCGCGCATGACCACGATCAGCCCGCGCGCCGTCGACGCCGTGCCCGGTTCCGCCTTGTCTTCGACGATGAACTCGAATCCGGGAATCCGCTCCACCAGCTGCGGGTAGGCGGCAAAAGCCGCCTGCGCAAGCTGCGTCCCGATGGCCACGACACGCCCATCGAAAAACGCCCTGTCGAGGCAGGAAAACTCCTCGCACTCGCCCTTGATGTTCGGCGACAGCGCGAGCGTGACGCGAAGATTGGCGTCGGAATAAACCGTGCTCACCAGCGATGGCGCCGCGATGTATGTTCGCTCACTGTGGGGATTGGACGTGCACGCACCCAGAATGGTGCAGGCGAGCAGGCCCATGCCCCGAAACAGGGATCGCAAACCGATTGGCATCATCCCTACGGACATCACATCTCCCGGCAGAGCCTGCAAGTTCTCCCGCAGGCGCGGTATCGGGACCACGGTCGGGTCCATTTCGATTGCGCCGGCCGAAACCTATTGGCACATGCCCGTCTGCTTACGCACGAGCTGTGCCAACGACTCCCCCACCATGTGAATCATGGGCGCTTCCGGGCGACGTGTCCACCCGGGCCCTTGTGGGCCCGCGGAATGGGCTCGACCCGACGCGAAATCGGCCCGATTGACCTGTACTTAGAGCGCCTAACAGAATTGCCGTTAGGCGCCCCGATTTAGGGGAGCGCGAGGGGATATGTCCCCTCGCATTGTTAGGCACTCTCAGCGCGAACTGCGGCGAATTTCCTCGGCGATGGCCGCGCCCACATCGGCCGTAGCTGCCCTGCCCCCCATGTCGGGCGTATGCGGGCCTGACGCGGTGATGCACTCGGCTGCGCGCGTGATGTCAGCGGCAGCATCGGCATGGCCCAGGTGCTCCAGCATCATGGCGCCGGCCCAGATGGTGGCGATCGGATTGGCGATCTTCTTGCCCGCGATGTCCGGTGCCGAGCCATGGACGGATTCGAAGATCGAGGGCGTGGTGCGCGCCGGATTGATGTTGCCGGAAGCGGCCACGCCGATGGTGCCCGCCGTGGCCGCGCCCAGGTCCGACAGGATGTCGCCGAACAGGTTGGAGGCCACGATCACGTCGAAGCGCCCCGGATCGAGCACCAGCTGCATGCTCAGGTTGTCCACGTGGTACTCGCGCGTGCCGACATCCGGATACTGCGCAGCCATGGCGGCAAAGCGCTCGTCCCAATACGGCATGGTGATCGAGATGCCGTTCGACTTGGTGCAGGAAGTGACGTGCTTCTTCCGGGTTTTCGCCAGCTCGAACGCATACTTCATGATGCGATCGACCCCGGTGCGGGAGAACACCGCCTGCTGTATGGCCGCCTCGCGATCGGTGCCTGCAAAGATCCGCCCACCGACGCTGCCGTACTCCCCTTCGGTATTTTCACGCACCACCACGTAATCGATGTCGCCCGCCTTGCGGCCGGCCAGCGGGCAGGTCAGGCCCTTCAGCAGCCGTATCGGCCGCAGGTTCACGTACAGGTCGAATACGCGCCGGAAGTTGATCAACAGTCCCCACACGGAAATGTGGTCCGCGACGATCGACGGATTGCCGACGGCGCCGAAATAGATGGCGTCGAACTTGCGCAGGATGTCGGGCGCATCCTCCGGGCACATGCGGCCATGCGCCTTGTACCAGTCGCAACTCCACGGGAACTCCTGCCAGTTCAGTTGGATGCCGTACTTCGCGCCGGCCGCCTCGAGCACGCGCACGCCCTCCGGAATCACCTCGCGCCCGACACCATCCCCCGGAATGACTGCAATGTTGTATGCCTTCACGCATTTCCCTTTGTCGTTGATTTAACGCAGCCGCTGGCGGCCACTGCCCCTTGTCGCCGCACCCGGGTCATGCCCGCGGCTTGAGCACCTTGGCGTTCTGCTCCGCCATGATCGCCCTCACCTTGTCGATGGTACCTGGCACCGAGGTATCGAACTCCTCCATGCCCTTCTCCGTCTCCAGGATCGGGGAGTGCGAACCGACGTGGGTGCTGAAGATCTCGAATGTGGTGCAGCCCTCGGGGCCGGCCACGTGCGGCCCGTAGAACACATAGGGCTCGGAGACCATGACATCGCCCACCTTGAGGATGCGCCCGCCGCCCACATCGAGCGTGCCGCGCACGATGACCTCGAACCGATAACAGTTGTGGGTGTGGCGACCGATCACGCCGTGCGGCGCGATTTTCAGGCAGGCCACCGTAGGCGGATTGTCCTTCACGTCGCCCATCGGAAAGTAGGCGAGGTTGCCCCCGTCGCCCCGCCCCGCCTGCATGTGCTTGAGGTGGTCGGGCGTGCGTGAAAAGAAATCCGGATCGTCGATTGACATGAACGGCATGGAACCCTCCTTTGAATTGATGCCCCGACCAACCTATTCGAGGATATTGGGGCGCGGTATGCCCTGCTCTTCGCAACGCTGGAAATAGGCCGCAAGGTCGCTCGCCACGGTATTGCGGCTGGTGACCGTCTTGCCATCGGCATCGATGTTCTCGACATCGCCGAACTGCACGTAGATCACCTCGGAAATCCCGGGACCGTTGTAGAAGCGGTGCAGGTTGTTCACCTGCTCGTAGATGTAGGAACCCGCCACATAGGGGAAGTTGCTGGCCTCGTGGCTCCAGGCGCCCTTCAGCGTATAGCCGAGCACGGGCGCCAGGTGCCGGTGCAGACCGTAACGAAATCCCGGATGAAAGCGGTCCTGCGTGACCAGGATGCTGTCCTTGATGCGCGCCTGCAGGATGCGCCGCTCCCAGCCCGGCCCCTTCACCCACGGTATGTCGTCGCCCTGCACGACCAGTGTCTGTTGCGCCGCGATGATGTCGCTGAACATTTCCATCGTCCGTCTCCCCCTGCGTTGACCACTTGTCGGGGCAGTATAGTTCGCCCGCAACCTTGGGGCTAATTTCACAATCGAGGGGATACTCCCCTCAGGCTCCCCTACGTCAGGGGCCATTACGGTAATTCTGAAATGGCCTCTTAGAATCATCCGGGTTGCGCCATGGATCTCGCGCTGACAAAGCGGGGGCCTGCGTGTTAGGGTTGCGCCCGTCCGAACATCACTTTTCAGGAGGGGCTGACATGCCGCTTTCACTCGAGGAAAAACAGGCCATCACCGAATTGACGGCAGTCTACAACTTCACCATCGATCATCACGAGGCGGTGGCTTGGGCCGACACCTTCGTCGAAGACGGCGAGCTGCGCGTGGACGGCAAGTCCCAGTGCAAGGGCCGCCAGGGTCGTATCGATTTCGTGAACAAGGCCAAGGCAACGGGATACAAATCGCGCCATTGGGTGTGCAACATGCTCATCGACGGCGAGGGCAACCAGGCGCGGCTGAGGATGTACGTCATGGCCATTGCCATCGTCAATGGCATCGACCCCTATGTCATCGGCGAATACGACGACACCCTGGTCAAGGTGGATGGCCAGTGGAAGTTCAAGACACGCAACGTCACGTTTGCAGCGGGAAAGTCGTTCACCGACGGCGGCCTGAAGGGAATCCCGGCGACGCCGAGGCAGTAACACATCCCCAGCCCTGTCAATCCGATCCCCACTTTCGCATACGCTCACAACAAGCCGAGGAGACAACATGCCGCATTCCACCGCAGACAAGATCGCCATCAACGAACTGGTGTCCCGCTACAACATGGCGATGGACCACCTGCAGGCCGCCGACTGGGCCGCCACATTCACCGACGACGGGGAACTGGTCATCGATGGCAAGCCCATCGCACAAGGCAAGGCCGCCCTTACCGCGATGGTCGAGACCGCCGCCAAAGGCGTCTATCGCGGGCGTCACTGGGTGTGCAACAGCATCATCGAGGGCGAAGGCGACACGGCGCGACTGCGCATGTACGTGCTATCCATTGCCATCAACGACGGCATCGTTCCTCGCGTCATGGGCGAGTACGACGACACGCTGGTCAGGCAGAACGGGCAGTGGAAATTCAAGACCCGCCGCATCACCTTTTGCGCGGGCAAGTCCGGCATCGTGAAGTAGCCCCTGCCGGACGGCGTGCCCGACCGGTCAAGGGCGCACCAAGACCACTTGCCGGGAGTGTTGCGTGCCCCCATTTCTCGATGTGGGCCCGGCTTCTTCCCGCTGTGGTTCACCTCGGCAATCGCCGTCAAGGCCCGGGGAAGCATTCCCCGGGCAGCTTTTTTTGCCCAAAAGTCATTCCCCCACTTGATTAATGGGGAATTGCCCCAATAAGCTGAAAGTCGCTTTTAATTCAAACCGTTAATTAAACCCTTTTCAGAGCATATCCATGTCGCAAGCGAACGAAAATCCCCAGACTGACCCGGCCCAACAGGGGTCAGGGACGGCCTCTGGCGCAGACGCCGGCGGTGGTGGCGCCCCGGCCACCCCACCCAGCCTGGAAGATCAGTTGAAACAGGCCCAGGAAAAGTCCCAGGAGCACCATGACGCCTGGCTGCGCGCCAAGGCCGAGACGGAAAACATGCGCCGACGCGCGCAGGAGGACGTCACCAAGGCGCACAAGTTCGCAGTCGAGTCGCTGGCATCGCAACTGTTGCCGGTCCGCGACAGCCTGGAGGCGGCGCTCGCCACCGAGACGGCGACGCTGGAAGCCTACAAAGCCGGCGTGGAAATCACCCTCAAGCAGCTGGCCTCGGTGTTCGACAAGGCAATGCTCAAGGAAATCAACCCGGTGGGCGAGAAGTTCGATCCCCATCGCCATCAGGCGATCAGCATGCTGCCCTCGGACAAGGAACCGAACACGGTGATCAACGTCCTGCAGAAGGGCTACCTGCTGCACGACCGCGTGGTGCGCCCGGCACTGGTCACTGTCGCCAAAGCCCGGGACGCTTGAAGCACGGCGTCTTGTCCCCATATACAGGGCATCGCCAACTCATTGCATTAAAAGGCATATCGGGAACAGGCGGGGCAGTCGCCAAACGGCGCTCCCTGCCACTCCCGCAACATTAGTCACGACAAAGGAAAACGGATCATGGGCAAAATCATCGGCATCGACCTCGGGACGACCAATTCCTGCGTCTCCATCATGGAGGGCGGCAAGCCCAAGGTGATCGAGAACTCGGAAGGCGGCCGCACTACCCCCTCCATCGTCGCCTATCAGGATGACGGCGAGGTTCTCGTTGGCGCCCCGGCCAAGCGCCAGGCCGTCACCAACGCCAAGAACACGCTCTATGCGGTGAAGCGCCTGATCGGCCGTCGCTTCGAGGAAAAGGAAGTGCAGAAGGACATCGACCTGATGCCCTACAAGATCGTCAAGGCCGACAATTCCGACGCCTGGGTGGAAGTGCGCGGCAAGAAAATCGCGCCGCAGGAAGTTTCGGCCCAGGTGCTGCGCAAGATGAAGAAGACTGCCGAGGACTACCTTGGCGAAGAAGTGACCGAAGCCGTCATCACGGTGCCGGCCTACTTCAATGACTCGCAGCGCCAGGCCACCAAGGACGCCGGCCGCATCGCCGGTCTGGAAGTCAAGCGCATCATCAACGAGCCGACCGCGGCCGCGCTCGCCTTCGGCATGGACAAGAAGGAAGGCGATCGCAAGATCGCGGTGTACGACCTGGGCGGCGGCACCTTCGACGTCTCCATCATCGAGATCGCCGCGGTCGAGGGCGAGCACCAGTTCGAAGTGCTGTCCACCAACGGCGACACCTTCCTCGGCGGCGAGGACTTCGACCAGCGCCTGATCGACTATCTCTGCGACGAGTTCAAGAAGGACTCCGGGCTCGACCTGCGCAACGACGTGCTGGCGCTGCAGCGGCTCAAGGAAGCCGCCGAGAAGGCCAAGATCGAGCTTTCCTCCAGCAACCAGACCGAGGTCAACCTGCCCTACATCACGGCAGATGCCAGCGGGCCGAAGCACCTGGCCGTGAAGGTTTCGCGCGCCAAGTTCGAGAGCCTGGTGGATGAGCTCATCCAGCGCACCATGGAGCCCTGCCGCACCGCCATGAAGGATGCCGGCGTCAAGGCCTCCGATATCTCCGACGTAATTCTCGTCGGCGGCATGACGCGCATGCCCAAGGTCGGCGACACCGTGAAAGAGATCTTCGGCAAGGAACCGCGCCGCGACGTGAATCCGGATGAAGCCGTCGCCGTGGGTGCAGCCATCCAGGGCGGCGTGTTGAAGGGCGACGTCAAGGACGTGCTGCTGCTGGACGTCACGCCCCTTTCGCTGGGCATTGAGACGCTGGGCGGCGTCATGACCAAGCTGATCCAGAAGAACACCACCATCCCGACCAAGGCCTCGCAGACCTTCTCCACCGCGGACGATAACCAAAATGCGGTGACGATCCACGTGCTGCAGGGCGAGCGCGAGATGGCCTCGGGCAACAAGAGCCTCGGCCAGTTCAACCTCACCGACATCCCGCCCGCCGCGCGCGGCATGCCGCAGATCGAAGTCACGTTCGACATCGACGCCAACGGCATCCTGCACGTGTCCGCCAAGGACAAGGCAACCGGCAAGGAGAACAAGATCAAGATCCAGGCGAGCTCCGGCCTCTCCGAGGAGGAGATCCAGCGCATGGTGAAGGATGCCGAACTGCACGCCGAGGAAGACAAGAAACTGCTGGAACTGGTGGCCGCGCGCAACCAGCTCGAAGCCCTCGTGCATTCGGTGAAGAAATCGCTGGCTGAATACGGCGACAAGATCGACGCCGACGAAAAGGCCAAGATCGAGGCAGCCATCAAGGAATCCGAAGCGCTGGACAAGAGCGAAGACAAGGACAAGCTTGAAGCGCAGGCGAAGAAGCTGGCTGAAGCCTCGCAGAAACTCGGCGAGAAGATCTACGCCGAGCAGCAGGCCGCTGCGGGCGCAGCCGGCGCGGCGGGTGGCGCCGGCCCGGGAGCCGGGGGCGGCGCCGGCGGACAGGCCGGCGGCAAGCCGGCCGACGACGCCAACGTGGTGGATGCCGAGTTCACGGAAGTAAAGGACGGGAAAAAATAGTATTAAGTAGCGTTAAGTGCGGCGCCAATTGCGCGCCGCCTTAACTGGCCGGGATGGAACCGGCGCCCCTTCGGGGCGCGGTTCATTCCGGCCGTTCGCATTTAGAAACGGGCAAGGGAACATGGCGACAAAACGCGATTACTACGAAGTGCTGGGCGTCGGACGCGACGCCGAGGAAGATGCAATCAAGAAGGCTTACCGCAAGCTCGCCATGAAGCACCATCCGGATCGCAATCCGGACGACAAGGCCTCCGAGGAAAAATTCAAGGAAGCCAAGGAAGCCTACGAGATCCTCACCGATCCGCAGAAGCGCGCCGCCTACGACCGGCACGGCCATGCGGGCGTCGATCCCAGCATGGGAGCCGGAGCCCGCGGCGCTGGGGCCGGCGGCTTCGCCGATGCCTTCGGCGACATCTTCGGGGACATCTTCGGCCAGGCCGCAGGCGGCGGCCGGGGTGGTCGCAACGGCGTCTACCGCGGGGCGGACCTTCGCTACAACCTGGAAATCACCCTCGAGCAGGCGGCGCGCGGAACGGAAACCAAGATCCGCATTCCGAGCCACGAAGCCTGCGAGCCGTGCAAGGGCACGGGCGCCAAGCCCGGCACGCAGCCCAAGGCCTGCACCACCTGCGCCGGCCACGGTCAGGTGCGCATGCAGCAGGGCTTCTTCTCGGTGCAGCAGACCTGCCCCAAGTGCCATGGCGCGGGCAAGGTCATCGCCGACCCCTGCCTTAGCTGCCACGGCGCTGGGCGCCTCAAGAAACAGAAGACGCTGTCGGTGAAGATTCCCGCAGGCGTCGACGAGGGCGATCGCATTCGCCTCTCGGGTGAAGGCGAGATGGGCGTCAACGGCGGCCCCGCGGGCGACCTCTACGTGCAGATGCAGATCAAGCCGCACGCCGTATTCGAGCGCGACGGCGACGACCTGCACTGCGAGATGCCGATCAGCTTCACGGTGGCGGCCCTGGGCGGCGAGATCGACATCCCCACGCTCGAAGGCCACGCCAAGATCAAGATCCCGCCCGAGACGCAATCGGGAAAGATCTTTCGCCTGCGCGGCAAGGGCATCAAGGGCGTGCGCAGCCACACCACGGGCGACCTGCAGTGTCACATGGTGGTGGAGACGCCGGTCAAGCTCACCGAGCGCCAGAAGGAACTGCTGCGTGAATTCGAGGAAATCTCGCAGGCCGACAGCCCGCGCCACAACCCGCGCGCCAAGGGCTGGATGGACAAGGTGAAGGATTTCTTCGCCGATTGAGACCGAGACCCGCCGGGTTCGCTGATAATAATGATTGAACCCGTCTCAGCGGGACGGATACTCAGCAGCCAATTTGATTACATTACAGGCCAGTGATCCCGGGTTCGCTTGAGCACCGGCGGGCGCCCCCGCTACTTCACGAAATAAAAGTCGCCCAGCACCTGGTCGTAGATGGCCGGCACCTGCTCGTGACCGACCGACTGCGCAAGGCGCGCCACTTCCGTGCGCACCGTCTTCACGATGCGGTCGATGGTCACCCCGGTCTTTTTCATCTCCTGCAGCATCACCCGCGTGAACAGGCCGTTCTTGCTCCGGTCGTTGGCGCCGAGCTTGTCGAGCGCCTGCTGGCCGGTGCCGGCTGCGAACACCACCATCTGGCCCGTGGCCGCCGATGTCGGCGCCAGCCCCCGGGTGCCACCGCCGATGGATCGCCCGGAAGTCTTGAACGGGTTGTCGCGGCAGGCGTCGATCATGGCCAGCGTGAATTTCACTCTCTTCTCGGACATGTCGTCGAGGATGCGCTGCAGCGGCACCGCCTCATCGCGCACCTGCTCCTCGCTGTCACCGCCAACATCGGTGGGCAGGAGGTAGTTTGTCGATCCCAGTTGGACGCCGTGCCCCGCATAAAAGATAGCCACCTCATCTCCGGCATTCACCTGCCCCTTGAAGATGCGCAATGCAGCCTTCATGTCCTTCTCGGACAGGTCGGTCTTCAGCGAAACGAGGTAGCCCACATTCGACAGGGCCTCCGCCAGCGCTCGCGCATCCTCCACGGCGTTCTGCAGCCTCGCCACCGACTTGTAGTTGTCATTGCCGATGATCAATGCCTTGCGGGTTCCGGAGGCCGCACCGGAACCGGACTCGGCCTTCGCCAGCTGCTGGCGCAGCCGGGCAATCTCCGCCGCCATCGCAGACACCTCCGGCGACTCCTTTTGGGTTCGTTGGGCCTCTGCAGTGGCAAGCGCTGCTTTCTGGCGACGCTCGTCCTCAGCCTTGGCGAGCGCTTCCTTCTGCCGGCGTTCATCATCGGCCCTTGCAAGCGCCTCCTTTTGCCGACGCTCGTCCTCGGCCCTGGCGAGCGCCTCTTTCTGGCGGCGGTCCTGCTCCACCCGCGCCAATGCCTCCTTCTGTCGCCGTTCCTCTTCCGCCTTCGCCAACGCGTCCTTCACGCGCCGCTCTTCATCGGCCTTGGCGAGCGCCTCCTTCTGGCGGCGATCCTCGTCGGCCTTCGCCAGCGCCTCCTTGATGCGACGATCTTCCTCCACCTTGGCCTGCGCCTCGCGCTGGCGACGCTCCTCCTCTGCCTTGGCCAGCGCCTCCTTGATGCGACGATCAGTATCGGCCTTCAGCTGCGCCTCGCGCTGCACGCGATCCTGCTCGGCTTTCGCCAGCGCCTCCTTCAGGCGCCGCTCTTCCTCAGTCTTGAGCTGCGCTTCGCGCTGACGGCGCTCCTCCTCGAGCTTGGCTGTGGCTGCCTGGGCTGCCTGTGCAGTCACCAAAGGAGCGATCGCCGGAACCTGGCTCACCGCCGTAGTCGCAGAATTCCGCGGACCGTAGGCTTGCGCCAGGAAGCTCGCGTACTCAGGACTCTTGACCAGATCGAGCTTCGCGACCGCCAACGCTTCACCCCGCGTTGCCACAGGCCGCGCAGTCCCCGCAAATGTGCACGGACCAACCCCTTGACCGGGCAAGAACACGCCAAATCCATCGCGTCGCAGCGTCCCGCGACTTGCATACTGTGCATTACCCACCGCCGGGAAATTTACGTCCCAGGATTCTGCAAAGGCGCTGTTGAGCAGGACCGTGGTTACGCCAGAACAAACGCGAAAAACGAACGCCTTGTCGTTGACAATTTCTGCGTAGATTGCGCCTGCGCCAATGTTGAAGCCAAAGAAAGTCCGCCGCGCTTTGCTCCCGTCATCCGCGAAACGATCCAAAAGCGCTTGCAATTGAACAATCGAATCCCCTTCCGCGCGCGATTGTGACGCCAACGCTCCGGGCTGAACTTGTGCCACCGGAAACGGCTGCCCATAGGCCTGCGCATAGTAGGTCTTGTACTCGGCAATCGCCGCGAGGTCGACGCCCGCCTTCTGCACAGCCTCCTCGCGCGAAGCAACGGGCTTCATTGTGAAGGTTGCATCGGGAAAGCAGCCCGTTCCCCACGGCAATTGCCCCCCGGGCCTGAAGAAAACAAATTGGGCCTTGGACACCGTAACGCCGATGTTCATGTTGTTTATCCACGGAATCGACGCATTCCAGGAGTCCGTCAGTTCCGCGCTTACGCGCACACTGCTTCTGGTATCGCAACTCAATACGACGAGCGCATTGCGACCGGAAATTTCCGAGTACACCGCAACGTTGCCCGATCTGGCGCCGAAAAATGTCGCTTGCGTCGCGCCGCCCCCCGACGACAGCGCGGCCAGGAACTCCCTCTGGCGGCGCTCCACGTCTGCCTTGGCCGCGTCCTGCGCGGCCTGCGGTGCAGGCTGCTGAGGCGACGCCACGACTAACTGTTGCCCGTGGGCTTGAGCATAGAACGTGCGGTACGCGGGTATCGCCGCGAGATCGATGCCCGACTTCTGCACCGCCTCCTCGCGCGAGGCAACTGGCTGCGCGGTGGTTGTTGCAAGATTGCACACCGGCACCAACATGGTTCCGCCGAGAACAAACAGTCTTAATTGCACTCTGGCGACGACCATTCCGACAGAGCCGCCCCCTGGGCGACCGACACTGGTGGACCATGAATCCGAATAGGCGTCGCTCACCTTGACTTCGGTAGAACCTGCACAATTGAAAACGATGACGGCTTTTTGATTGGCCACCTCGGCATAGACTGAAGCATTACCGGACTTCAGTACTGTCCGGTTAACTAGAGGGGTATCGGCTTGAAAGCCAATACTGACGCGGGTTTCGAGGCAATTGGGGGTGTCCCCGATTTGAACGGTGTTTGCCTGTTTTCGCTAGCCTGCGAGCTTTTGTTAAGGGCTCGCACCAATGAA
>CANJXQ010000109.1 GCA_947478805.1 Betaproteobacteria bacterium
ATGAACGAGCCGCTGAGCCCGAGCTTCGCGCAGCGTTCCAGCTCCTTGCAGGCGACGTCGATGTTGTCCACGTTCACCGCGCCGATGCCCTTGATGCGGTCCGGGTGCACCTTGCAGAATTCGCCCATCCAGTCGTTGAACGACGCGCATACCACGTCGATCATTTCGCTGTCTTCCCAGTGGTAGAAGAAGAACGTGTTGGTCGCCTGCACCACGGCGCCACCGATGCCATCCTTCTGCAGCGCCTCGAGCATCGGGGTCGGCTCGTACGCACCCTTTGGGGCGTTCTCCCAAAGCGCCCCGTCGGCGATTTTCGATTTGTCCTCGAAACGCACGCCGGCATTGGTCACGCCCACATTCTTGATGTATTCCTTGCCATCAATGCACCACGCGTCGTACGGCGCGCCCTTGGCGTCGATCTTTCGCACCACGGTGGGGATGCGGTGCGCCCCGTATTTTTTCTTGTCGATCGACTTGTAGACATCGGGTGGCTCGACCACATGCGAGTCGGCGGAAATGACCGTGTAGGACGCCATGCTTTTCTCCTGAACTGGGTGGGGGCGATCGTGGCCAGGGGTGGCGATGTGCGCAATCCCCGCTTCGATCCATTCGCACTTATATCGCAGCCGTTTGCGGTTGCACAAGACAATCATCTTGATGAGGGAGTGGAAGGCCTTTGTTGAATGGCGGCTCATCAGCAAGGTATCAACAGAGTGCTATCTCCCTTTCCTTGGAGTGCTCGTGGAGGACCACGCTTCGCATTGGCCGCCAGGGGCCGTGCGAGGGCTGCGCAGGACTGATAAGCTTTCCAGCTCAACTGTTCCCGTCACCGCATCGCAACGCCCAAACTCCGGAGGAACCCCCATGTCACGCCTCAGCACATTGCCCCTCGACAAGATCGATCCCGAACTGCTGGCCATGCTCAAAGCAGACCAGAAGAGCGAGCGCGAGCTGCGCCCATTCACCATCCGCGCCCATCACCCCGAGCTGGCGAAGGCGCACGCCGTCTATGGCGCCGCGATGAAAAACGTTGCCGTGCTTCCGGCCCGCCTTCGCGAACTCGTGCGCCTGCGCATTGCATTCCACAACCAGTGCCGCAGCTGCATGGCTATGCGCTACGCCGACGGCGTGGACGACGGGGTCACCGAGGACCTCGTCTGCTCGCTGGAAAAACCTTTCGAGGCGCCCGACCTCAGCGACGCGGAGCGTGTGGCGCTTCGTTATGCCGACCTCATGGCGACCAACCACCTCGCCATCGACGATGCCATGTATGCCAATCTGAAGCGGCACTTCTCGGAAAAGGAAATTGTCGAGTTGGGCATGGTGTGCGCGATGTGCGTAGGCTATGGCCGCCTTTCCGCTACATGGAACATGGTCGAGGATCTGCCCAAGCGCTTTCAGGAGCATGGCGAAAAGCCGGTGACGCCGTGGGGCCCGGATGCCTGGGTGACCGCGCGCGCGAAGGCGGCCTGACATCCGTATGCCTGCGGTGGAGCGAACCTGTTCAGCCGCAAGTGGGGCGCAGGCGTTTGCCCGCTGCCTGCGGGCTGCTGCCGCGCACGTTTTAATTGCAAATGAGGAGCATGCCCATGCATGTTGACGGCGGTTGCCACTGCGGCTTCATCAAGTACGAAGCAGACATCGATCCGGATGCGGTCGGGCTTTGCCATTGCTCCGACTGCCAGACGATTTCTGGCTCGGCATTTCGCATCGTCGTGCAGGTACCGAAGGAAAAGTTCCGCATGCTCGGCGGGAAGCCGAAGACCTATATCAAGACTGCCGAGAGCGGCAACAAGCGCACGCAGGCATTTTGCCCGGAGTGCGGCACTTCCATCTATGCGGCGGCGGTGGGCGATGACCCGGCGATGATCGGCATTCGCGTAGGCAACCTGCGGCAGCGCGCGCAGCTGAAGCCCTCGCGGCAGATCTGGTGCCGCTCGAAATTGCCCTGGCTGCCTGATATTCCAGGCCTGGAATCGCATCCGAAGGGTCCCGCGGCGTGATGTGCCGGGCGGGGACGGGGGCAGGAATTTGAACCGGTGATCGCCACTACTGCCCGGCTAGTCCAGGTGCGGGCCGGCGTTCTCGACATTGCCTGCGAAGAGGGCGGGCCAGCCGATGGCAGCCCGGTCATCCTCCTGCACGGATTCCCGTACGATCCGCGCGCGTTCGACGAAGTCGTTCCGCGTCTCCTTGCGCAAGGTTGCCGGGTTCTGGTGCCCTACCTGCGCGGATTCGGTGCGACGCGCTTTCTTTCTGCCGAGACCTTGCGGTCCGGGCAGCAGGCGGCGCTGGCGCACGATGTGATCGCGCTCATGGATGCGCTCGGGATCGCTCGCGCCGTGCTGGCAGGCTACGACTGGGGCGGGCGCGCCGCCTGCGTCGCGGCGGCGCTGTGGCCGCAACGCGTCCTCGGCCTGGTGACCGTTGGCGGCTACAACATCCAGGACATTGCACGGGCCGACGTGCCGCTGCCGCCCGCGTTCGAGCATCCGCTCTGGTACCAGTATTACTTCCATGCCGAGCGCGGTCGTGCGGGCCTGGAGAAGTACCGGCGTGACCTGTGCCGCCTGCTGTGGCGGCAGTGGTCGCCGGACTGGCCGTTCGATGATGCGACATTCGAGCGCAGCGCCGCGTCGTTCGACAATCCGGACTTCGTCGCGGTGGTGGTGCATTCCTATCGGCACCGCTTCGGCCTGGTACCTGGCGATCCGCGATACGATGCCTCCGAAGCGTTGCTTGCGGCGTCCCCCGTCATCACGGCGCCGACCGTCACGCTGCACGGAGCAACCGACGGTGTCATGCCGGCGGCAGGTTCCGCGCGCCACGGGCGTTACTTCACCGGGAAATACCAGCGCCGGGAATTGCCGAAGGTCGGACACAACCTGCCGCAGGAGGCGCCGGCGGCGTTCGCGGATGCGGTGATCACGCTGCTCTAGGAGGGAATGGATACCAGTGCTTATATCAGTACTGATATTAAAAGGGTCTGTATTGTCAGGACTGTCGGACATCTTCTAAAGCATTTCTCATGAATAGTTGCGCATCCCGAAGGAGGGGGCGATATGAATGCTGTCACCAATATCTATGAAGGACGCTGCCATTGCGGCGCCATTGGCTATGTGCTGCACACGGAGAAGCCGCCGGCGAAGTGGACGCTGCGCTCCTGCCAGTGCAGCTTTTGCCGCAGCCACGGCTCGAAGAACATGGCGGACCCGTCCGGCAGTGTCGTGTTCCGCATCGCCGAGCCGTCGAAGCTCATTCGCTATCGTTTTGCCAGCCGCTCGCTCGAATTCCTGGTGTGTTCGGGGTGCGGCGGATACATCGGAGCGGTGCACGCCTCGCCGCGCGGCCAGTGGGCGACGCTGAACACCAATGTGTTGCCCGCCATGGCGGAGCTGCCGCAGTCAATCCCGTTCGTGGCCGACGATGCACCGCTAGCGGAAAAGCAGGCCGGGCGCGAGCAGCGTTGGACACCGGTCACCGCTGGGCTCGGCGGCTGAGCGCTGACCGTGACCAGACCTTAAGGCAGGCATGAACCAGCCATACGCATCGCAGCCTGGCGGCGCGAACACCGAAGAGCGACCGTGGGGCGGCGACCCGATGGTGTGGGCCGGCGGGTTCGCCGCATGGCTGCTGTTCTATGCCGGCACGGCCTACCTGCTGGAGGTGTTCTCGATCTTCGTGATTTTCGCCGTCGTCTTTGCCGGACTTGCCGGGCTGTCGGTGTCCGCGCTTGCCATCAAGAAGCAGCGCTCGCGCAGGGCGGTGTTCGCGGTGGTGATCATTCTCGGGCTGTGGTGCGTGTGGCTATATGCCCCGGTGCGCGATATAGGCCTTTGGGTACGCTTTGCCATCGAGGAGTCCCGCTATACCGAGGCACTGGCGTCGGTAGTGCAAGGCAGGCCGCCGGTCTGCGCGGCCGAGAAGGTCTGCGAATACGAAGCCGGGCCGCCGGCGCGCGCCGCATTCAGCTGGGGAAGCCTGGACGACAACTGGGAGGGCGTTGTCATCGACCCGAGCGACGACATCATGAACCTGGAACGCAATCGCGGCGCTTTTGGCGGCAAGCTGGTCTCCTGTCGCCCGATCCGCGGCCACTTCTACCTGTGCAGCTTCACCTGATGCCAAGCCCGTTCGTTCAATCGGACGGGGCGGACCCAACGCAGCGGCGCAATGGCCGGCGACTTCGGGGCGCGATCGCCGGAACGGACTGATCGGAACGGACTGATCGGAATGGCCTGATCTGAACGGACTGATCGGAACGGTCTGATCGGATCGGGCTGAATCAGGCGGTTTTGGCCGCAGCCGCAGCCTGCAGACCGAGTTGCTCGATGGCCATCTCGCGCATCTTGAATTTCTGGATCTTCCCGGTCACCGTCATCGGGAACTCGTCGGTGAGGTGCACGTAGCGGGGGATCTTGTAATGGGCAATGCGCCCGGTGCAGTAGGAGCGCAGCGTTTCAGGTGTCAATGGCTGCGCGCCGGGCCGCATCTTCACCCATGCCATCAGTTCCTCCCCATAGCGAAGGTCGGGCACGCCGAACACCTGGACATCGACGATATCCGGATGCCCGTAGAGGAACTCCTCGATCTCGCGCGGATACACGTTTTCGCCGCCGCGGATGATCATGTCCTTGATGCGTCCCACGATGTTGACGTATCCCTCGGCATCGATGGTGGCGAGGTCCCCGGTGTGCATCCAGCCCTCGGCATCGATGGCTTGCGCGGTCTTCTCCGCATCGTTCCAGTAACCGAGCATCACGGAGTAGCCCTTGGTGCACAATTCGCCGGATGCGCCCCTCTCCAGGGTGGCCCCGGTGACTGGATCAACCACCTTTACCTCTACGTGCGGATGCACCCGGCCCACCGACCCGACGCGTTTCTCCAGGGGGTCATTCGGCGCGGTCTGGGTCGACACCGGCGAGGTCTCGGTCATGCCGTAGCCGATGGTGACTTCGCTTGCATGCATCTTGCCGATGACCTGTTTCATGACCTCGACCGGGCAGGGGGAGCCAGCCATCATTCCAGTGCGCAGGGACGTCAGGTCATAGGATGGAAAATCGGGCAGGCCCAGCATGGTGATGAACATGGTCGGCACGCCCAGCACGCAGGTGCAGCGCTCGTCCTGCAGCGCCTTGAGCGTCGCCTCTGCTTCGAACGACGGTGCGGGCAGGACGATCGCCGCCCCGTGCGTGGTGCAGGCGAGATTGCCGATCACCATGCCGAAGCAATGGTAGAAGGGCACTGGGATGCACACCCGGTCCCGCTCGCTGTAACGGAATCCCTCGCCGCAGAAGAAGCCGTTGTTGAGGATGTTGGCGTGGCTGAGCGTGGCCCCCTTGGGGAAACCCGTCGTGCCGCTGGTGTACTGGATGTTGATGGGATCCAGACGGTCGAGCGTGGCTTCACGAGAGGCGAGCGCGGCAGGACTGACTGTTTCCGCGGCGGCAAGGAACGCATCCCACGCGGGGGTGCCGAGGAAGAGCACGTGCTCCAGCTGGGCAAGCCCGCCCCTCACTTCGGCGACCATGGCCCGATAGTCGCTGCTCTTGAAGGCGGTTGCGGAGATCAGCGCCCGGCACCCGGACTGGGCCAGGGCATAGCGCAATTCTTCGGTGCGATAGGCCGGGTTGATGTTGACCAGGATCACGCCGGTCTTGGCGGTGGCGTACTGGACGAAGACCCATTCGGCGCAATTGGGGCTCCACATGCCGACGCGATCGCCCTTCTTCAACCCGAGCGCAATCAATGCCCGCGCCACCCGCTCGACCTGCACATCGAGTTCACGATAGGTGAGTCGGACGCCCTGGAACGGCACGACCAGGGCTTCGCGATCGCCATACCGGTCGATGGTGCGGTCGAGATTCTGGCCGATCGTTTCGTTCAGCAAGGGTGTCGTCGTATTGCCGACAACGTGCGCAAGGTCGCTCATGAATGGCCCCTCCAGGCGTTCCAGATGAATACATGGCGGCCGCCGGTCCTGGCCGCACAGTCAGGCAATAGTAATCCCAACCAGGCGACTTGCAGGGGGCCGGGCGCTCGCCAATGCGCCAGGCGAGGGACGAGATCAGGTAACGACTGGTCTGCGCCCGGTTGCCAGATTTTCCAAGGTAGGCAGTTTGGGGATGCCTCCCGCTATACTCAAGCGCGCCGGCAGGCTGGTCGACAGGCAGTTGAGCAGGCGGGTGGTGGCCGGAGCGGGTTCTTTGTTGAAGCCACGCCAGGTATCGAACCACAGGGGCGGTGGGTTACAGGCCGTGAAGGCATGGAAAGGATGGCTATGCGAGTGTTACTGATTGCCGCAGCGTGTTTGCTGGTGAATGGTTGTGGCAGTGAATCCGTGGTTGACAAGTGCGTGACTGCGGAATTGAAAACATTCGACAAGAGCCATCCGCAGAAGGCGTTTGGAACCAAACCGACCGCTACCCGGGCAGAAGCCGAGACGCTGGCGCGAATGAACTGCAGGAGGACGGCCGGGGCGAAGGGTTAGCGTGAGGCGAGTTTCCAGGCGCGCAAGCGCAGCCGGGTGTATGCCTTCCAGGCCGGTATGGGAAGGTTTTTTGCCGTCTGTTGCCGCTCGTCGACACAGGAGAATGCAATGATTCGGGGTCTTCATCACAATGCCTACCGCTGCCGGGACTCGGAGCTGACGCGTGCCTTCTATGAGGGCTTCCTCGGGTTGCGCCTGGCCGGAACGCTGGAGATCAAGGAGACGAAAAGCGGTCGCAAGACCGAAACGCTGCACACGTTCTACGAGATGGGCGACGGCTCCTACCTGGCATTCTTCGAGGCGCCCGACATGCCGTTCGAATTCAAGGCGCAGCATGATTACGACCTGCATATCGCGCTGGAGGTCGATGCCGCGACGCTCCAGGCGATGTTTGCCCGCGGCAAGGCGGAAGGCATCGATACGCGGGGCATATCGGACCACGGGTTCATCCGCTCGATTTATTTTCGCGACCCCAACGGCTACGTGATCGAGTTGACGGCAAAAACAGCACTCCACGGCCAGTCGATGGATCCCGGGCTCAATGGCGCCCGGGAGAAGCTCGACCGCTGGACGGCTGCCCGCCAGGCGCGGGCAACGTGAGCCTGCGGGGGCTCCGCGGGAGTCTGTGACACACGGCCATCAAGGGATACGGGAGTCCATGGATCGCGAAAGGGAAGTGGCGGTTTTGTTTGCCGACGTGAGCGGCAGCACGAAGCTGTACGAAACCGAGGGTGACAAGGTGGCATTGGAAGCCATTGCGCGCTGCATCGAGGTGCTGCGGCAAGCCACGGGATCTGGCGGCGGACGCGTGGTGAAGACCATCGGCGACGAAGTCATGGCGGTCTTCCCGTCGCCCGATGCGGCAGCGACCGCGGCGGCCAACATGCAGGGTGGCATCGAGGCGCTTCCCCCGGTTGGAACCACCAAGCTTGCCGTTCGCATCGGCTTTCATTGCGGACCCGTGCTCCAGCGTGAAAACGACATCTTCGGGGACACCGTGAACATGGCTGCCCGGCTGGTCGAACAATCGGGAAAAGGGCAGATCATCACCTCGAGCGAGACGGCCGACCGGCTGGGCGCCCTGTTCCGCAGTTTCAAGCGGCCCTTGTACGCGATCCATGTCAAGGGCAAAGCCGAGGAAGTCGTGCTGTGCGAGATTATCTGGCGGCATTCCGATGACATGACCATGTCCGTTTCGAGTCGGTCACCGGCCAAGCCCGATGCGCTGGCGTTGCGCCTGCAATATCGCGGGCGGGAGATCTTGCTACGGCGCAACAGCGATTCGATTTCTCTGGGTCGAGACGCCGGGTGCAGCCTGGTCGTTTCCAACGACCGTGCATCGCGCAAGCATTGCATCGTCGAGCGCCGCCAGGACAAGTTCGTCGTGGTCGACCAGAGCACGAACGGGACGTACGTGACCATCGATGGCAACACCGAGATTCTGCTTCAGCGCGACGAGATCAGGCTGGGGAAGCGTGGATGGATTGTCCTCGGCCAGCCGAGAGACGATTCGCAGGACGCGGTGGAATACTCCTGCGACTGAAGCGGCGGCAAGGCCGGTGCATGGCTGATGGTGCCTTAGCCGCAGCCGCTGATCAGGCGCGCTTCAACACCTTATCGAAATCGTCGTCGACACCGAGCACATAGCGGGCCAGATCGTCAACGAGGTCGCCCAGTTCCTCCGGCGCGATGCGGCAGCGGACCCGGCCGGGCCGCCGGACATCGGTCAGTTCAATGTCGATGGAGGCCTTGTCATAGTCGGCTTGGATCTGCACTTCGCAAGGAAGCGGGGCCGACACTGTGAATGTCCCGCGCGTCGGCTGCCCGAAGTCGTTCATGACCTCATCCCGCACTTCGAATGCGATGTTGCGCGACTTCAGGTACTCGTGGAAGCGGGCGACGTCGGCACCGAGCACGGTCTTGGTGGCCGGCGTTACCGGCTGAACCCGGAACCTGAGGATCAGATGGTTGCCGTGGTCCTTGTCGTTGATCCTGCGGCTGCGCAGGTCGGCAAAGGCATTGGTCAGCCTTACCGCCGGCAGTCGCCCGAGGTAGAGGTGGTCGTATGGCCGCCCGCAATCGGGCTTGACGGCATTCAACTCGCGCGCCACCTCGGCAAGGTACTGCAGTGCCAGGCGCATGCTCTTGTCGATGGCAGCGTCGATTCCGGCTTTCTTTATGGCGGCCTCGTCCTCCGATGAGCGCGTCTTCTGTCGCAGCAGGTCGAGTGCGCCCCTGCGCGTGCCGCTGTCGGCAGCGCCTGCAGGCACTGGGCTGCCGGCTGGGCCGGGACCACGCGCCGTACCGGCATCGCCTTCGAGCGCCGCCTGTTTGCGCTCGAACTCCTTGCGTTCGTTTTTCCTGGCCTCGTCCCAGCGTTGCAGTTCCTCTGCTTTCTTGCGACGCGCCGCTTCTTCAGCCGCGAGCCGTGCCTGCTCTTCCGCATCGAAGTTGAGGGCAAACTTGTCCAGGTCCTGAAGCAGGTCGCCGAGCTTGTTTTCTGCTGCGGGGGGCGGTGTCACCACCGTATTCTCCGCTGCCGGAAGTACAGCGGTTTTCTCGAAGGCGGAAGGGTTCCCGGCAGCGAGGGTGACCGTGCGTTCCGCGTCCACCAATGCATCGGATGCATTGTGCGCGCCGCTTGATAGCAGCCCGCGAAGGTTGCGCAGATCGCTGGCCATGCTGCCCGCGCGCTGGTAACGATCTTCCGGCTTTTTGGCCATAGCCTTGCCCAGGATGACATCGAAGGCGGCGGGAATGGTGGGGTCGAGCTGGGTGACTGGCTGGTGCAGTTCGGTGGCGATGCGGTTGATCAAGGGGAAGATCGTGCTGTCCTCGGGGCGCATGAAGGGCGCGCGCCCGGATACCATTTCGTAGAGCAAAACACCCAGCGAAAAAATGTCCGCTCGCGGATCGATGGCGAGGCCAAGGACCTGCTCTGGCGACATGTAGCGGGGCGAGCCGATCATGGAGCCGGTCTGCGTCATCGTGGAGGATGCCACGAAGGCCACGCCGAAATCGGTGAGCTTGGCGTGGCCCGAGGAAGAAACGACGATGTTCGCTGGCTTGACATCGCGGTGCACGATGCCCAGCTGCTGCGCGCAATCGAGCGCATCGGCGATCTGGGCGATGATGTCGGCGACCGAGGCGATTGGCAGTCGCGTCGATTCCCTGAGGATCTGGTCGAGCGGCTTGCCCTCGAGGATCTCCATGGCCATGTACGCGACGCCGTCCTGCTCGCCCACGTCGAAGATGGTGACGATGTTGGTGTGGTTCAGCCGTCCGGCCGCCTTGGCCTCACGCAGGAATCGCTCGCGCACTTCGGCGATCACCTCCGGGGGCAGGTCGGCGTGCAGGGTCTTGATGGCGACTTCGCGCTCGATCATCGGGTCCAGGGCCCGGTACACGGTGCCCATCGCGCCGCGTCCCAATTCACCAAGGATGTTGTAGCGACCGAGTTTCGTCTGGAGCATGGTTATTTCTGATGGATGGCCTGCGAATGCTGCTAGCATCCCCGAATCTCGTACTGTCGGCAAGTGAATCCCCATGAAATCCACCCGCAAGCCTGTGGCCTTGCATTCACCCGAACATTCTCCGGGACGTTCGACGGAGCAGGCCTCAGTGCATTCTTCCGATCTGCACCGGCAGTTCCACGAGGCCCTGGGCGCTGCGCTGGCCGCCGGTGATCTCGTGCGCCTGTCGCTCAGCAAGTACCACGGTGCGGAGCCGGATCTGCGACGCGTGCTGGGGCGCCTCGTTAAACTGAAAGGTGCAAGCCAGTTGTCACTGGTCTACCGCTACAAGACGCGGGACGTGACGAAGAATTTCAGCCTGGAGGCTGGCGTCGCGGAAATCATGTCGCGTATCGATGCGGGCTTTCACCACGCGCACCTGACTACCGGCGGGGAAGACATCCAGCTGGCCACCAACCGGCGCGGGGACTTTCGCATGCAGCGCGGCAGGCTCAATGCAGCAACGGAATTGCGGGCCGATGAAGGCGCGCATGACCGCGCAAAACGGCGCTACCTGGAACTCGACCGGCCGTTCCTTTCCGGGCTGGGCATCACCAACGAGAAGGCGCAGTTCGTGCCGTCCATGGCGAGCAAGTGGAAGCAGGTGAACAAGTTCCTCGAGATCCTCGACCATGCCATCGAATCCGCCGGGCTCGCCGATCGCAAGTCATTGCGCGTGGTGGATTTTGGCGCGGGCAAGGGCTACCTGACCTTTGCCGTGCACGACTACCTGACGCATGTGCGCGGCATGGCAGCAAGCGTCACGGGTGTCGAGTTGCGACCAGAGCTGGTGTCGCTGTGCAACGAGGTTGCGGCGTCTGTTGGTGCCGCGGGGCTGGTGTTCGAGGCGGGCAGCATCCACGAGCGCGTGGCCGCACCCGCCGGCAAGCCGGCTGCAGAGGCCATTGACGTGCTCATCGCATTGCATGCCTGCGATGTCGCCACCGATGAGGCCATGAGCCTCGGGGTGCGCGCCGGGGCATCGGTGATCATGTGCTCGCCGTGCTGCCACAAGGAACTGCGCCCGCAGATGCAAAGCCCGATCGCGTTGCGACCCATGTTGAAGCACGGCATCCACCTGGGGCAGGAGGCGGAAATGGTGACCGACAGCCTGCGCGCATTGCTGCTGGAATCCGAAGGCTACGACACGCAGGTGTTCGAATTCGTCTCGCTGGAACACACCAGCAAGAACAAGATGATTCTTGCCGTCAGGAAAGGCGCAGTGCCTGCGCGCGGCGAGGCGCTGTCGCAGGTGCAGGAGATTAAGTCTTTTTACGGGATCCGCGAGCAGCGTCTGGAATCCCTGTTGCAGGCCGTTGCGAACCCTGCGCCTTGAGTTCGAACGCCACCGGCCGGGCCTCCGATCGGGTCTTTAGGCCATTGTATTTATGCTATTTTCGGGCATGCCTTTGCAGCTCAAGGATGCCCTCGTAGTCACAGGTGCGACCGCACCGAGCACCACCGTATCGCTGGTGCTCGGTGCCGGTGGCGCGCGCGGGCTGGCGCATATCGGGGTCATCCGGTGGTTACTGGCCAACGGTTACACCATCGGCTCCATTGCCGGATCCTCCATGGGGGCCCTGGTCGGCGGCATCTAGGCGGCCGGCAAGCTCGACGCCTACGCAGACTGGGTAGTGTCGCTCGAGCGGCGCGAAATACGGCAACTGCTGGACTGGGCGTTCGGTCGCTCCGGACTGATCAAGGGCGAGCGCATCATGGGCGCCTTGCGCGAACTGGTCGGCGAGCACCGCATCGAAGAGCTGCCAGTGTCGTACACCGCGGTCGCCATGGACATCGCCTCGGGCAAGGAAGTGTGGCTTCGCAAGGGCAGCCTGTTCGACGCCATTCGCGCCTCCATCGCCATCCCGCTGGTGGTGACACCATTCCTGGATGGCGAGCGGCGGCTGATCGATGGCGGAGTGGTCAATCCGGTGCCGATTGCCCCGACCTTGAACGACACCACGGACATGACCGTGGCGGTCAGCCTGGGCGGACGCGCCATGCCGGGCGGCGGCCGCGCTCAGGTCGTGCCGCCGGATGCCTCGCCCGAAATGGCCCCGGGGTATCGCGAGCGAATTCGCGACTTCATCGGCGGCCTGATGGGTGGCAAGAGCGATGCGCCTGCCGCGCCCGGAATGGTCAGCATCGCCCTGGCGTCGATGGAGTCGATGCAAAATACCATTGCGCGCCTGAAACTTGCCGCCTATTCGCCCGACGTCATGGTGGAAATCCCGCGCAATGCCTGCGGATTCGGCGAATTCTGGCGCGCGGCGGAAATGATCGCGCTGGGCGAGGAGATCACGGCACGCGCTTTTGCGCGGGCGGGGCGCGCTTCTGGAGGTGGTCGGTGAAAAGTCGGCGAGCCTTGCGGGACCTGCGGCGTGGCGCGCTTCGGCGCCTGGTGCTCTCGGCGGCGGGCGCACTGGCCCTGATGGCCGGGGTGTTGCCCCGTGCACGCGCGCAGGCCGGTGATGCGGCGCGGCACCGGCGCTGGATCGATGCCGCCTTCGCCATGAAGCGCCTGGCCGAGTCCTGGGGTGATCAGTCCTATGGCGCGGTGGTGGTGCTGGGCGACGCGCTGGCGGGCGAAGGGCCCAGTCGCGTGGTGAAGAACAATGACGGGGAGGCGCATGCCGAACGTGAAGCCATCCGCGATGCGCAGCGGCGGGTCGGGCGCACCGCGCTCACGGGGGCGGTGCTGTACTCGACATCGCGGCCGTGCAGCCGCTGCGAGCGCGTGGCGGCGGAGGCGGGCATCGCGCGCATGATCCATGGCGAGTCGGCGCATGATGCCGGCGCGCCGAGGCGGACGTAAATACCGGTTCAAGGGGAGGGGCGACGATGGGGAAGGGCAGACTCGAAGCGTTCAGCGACGGCGTGATCGCGATCATCATTACCATCATGGTGCTGGAACTCAAGGTGCCGCACGGCGGCGACTTCAAAACGCTGGCGCCGCTCCTGCCGGTGTTCCTCAGCTATGTGCTCAGCTTTGTTTTCGTCGGCATCTACTGGAACAACCACCACCACATGCTGCACGCCGCACACAAGGTCAACGGGCCGGTGTTGTGGGCCAACCTTCACCTGCTGTTCTGGTTGTCTCTGGTCCCCTTCGTGACCGGGTGGATGGGGGAAAACCATTTCGCGCCGCTGCCGGTGGCGCTGTATGGCGTAGTGATGCTCCTGGCCGGGGTCGCGTACTACGTGCTTGCCCGGTGCCTGGTCGGCCATCACGGCCGTGACTCGACGCTGGCCGTTGCGCTCGGGCGCGATACCAAGGGCAAACTGTCGGTGGTTCTGTACGCCATTGCGATTCCGCTTGCCTTCCTGAGCGAATGGATAGCGATGGCCCTGTACGTTATCGTGGCATTGATGTGGTTGATACCGGACCGGCGCATCGAGAAGGCGCTGGCGGAGTAGCGCGCCCGCGCATGTCGGGATGAGGAGGAAAAGCATGGCGGCCGATTCCTATACCTTGGAGGCATTTGTCGCAGACCTTCGCGACGCCGCCGCCGGCGGTGGCAACACTGCAGACTTGCTCAAGCGCGTGCAGCCGCTGGCGCAGCGCCTGGCGGCGTCGCAGGATCTTCGCTCGCGCTGCAACCGCCAGTGCGACCCGGTGCAGGGATTCGGTTTCCAGTTGTTGCACGAAGAGCCCGATCACGACCTTGCCGTTGCCGCGTTGAGCTGGCTGCCCGGTCGCGGCACACCGCCGCACGATCACGGTACCTGGGGCGTGGTGGTCGGCGTCGATGGCGACGAAGTGAATACCTTCTGGAAGCGCACCGATGACGGCGCGAAGGCGGGGTATGCCGTGCTCGAAAAACTGCAGGAGAAAGTGTTCCCGCCGGGTGCGGTGATCGGCCTGACGCCCGATATCATCCACAGCGTGAGGAACGACGGCGCCGACGTCAGCGTGTCGCTGCATGTGTACGGCAGGAACATCAATTTCACCGGGCGCAGCCAGTTCGACCCGGTCAAGCGCACCGTCACGCCGTGGATCGTGCGGCAGAACTGAATTCACCAATACCATCTAGTGTAGTGCGCCGTAAATATTAAAACTTAATTGCGATTGCCGTGTCTGTAGTATTAGGAGGGCACAGACATGCGAATCGCACCCACGATCACAATCACCGAGACGCAGGCACGCCAGCTTCAGGCTTGGGCGCGCGGGCGTAGCG
>CANJXQ010000110.1 GCA_947478805.1 Betaproteobacteria bacterium
AAGATCTATTACAACTGGGAGTCGGGCAAGGCCGAGAAGTGCACCTTCTGTTACCCGCGCATCGAGGCGGGCCAGCCCACGGTGTGTTCCGAGACCTGCGTCGGGCGCATCCGCTACCTCGGCGTCATGCTGTATGACGCCGACCGCATTGCCGAGGCCGCCTCGGACGAGCAGGATCGCGATCTCTACAAGGCGCAGCTGGGAATCTTTCTCGATCCCAACGACCCGGCGGTGATCGCGCAGGCACGCATCGACGGCGTGCCCGATGCGTGGATGGAATCCGCACGCAAGAGCCCGGTGTACAAGATGGCGGTGGAATGGAAGGTGGCGCTGCCGCTGCACCCGGAGTACCGCACCCTGCCCATGGTCTGGTACGTGCCGCCGCTTTCGCCCATTTCCGCCGCGGCCAACGCCGGGCATGTGGGCGCCAACGGCGAGATCCCGGACGTCGGTCAGCTGCGCATCCCGGTGAAATATCTCGCCAACCTGCTCACGGCCGGCGACACCGTGCCGGTGGTGCGCGCGCTCGAGCGCATGCTCGCCATGCGCGCCTGGCAGCGGGCCAAGCATGTCGATGGGCGCGCCAACCATGCCGTGCTCGAACAGGTGAAGATGAGCGAGGCCGAAGTCGAGGACATGTACCACGTCATGGCCATCGCCAATTACGAGGACCGCTTCGTCATTCCGTCCACCCACCGCGAATATGCCGAGAACACCTTCGACGTGCGCGGCGGCTGCGGCTTCACCTTCGGAAATGGGTGTTCGGACGGCGCCAGCGAAGCCAGCCTGTTCGGCGGCACCAAGCGCCGCACCATTCCCATCAAGGCAGCGGTTTGAGTGCAACGTGAGAGAAACGAAAAGGAACGGACATGGCACTGCTCGATCGCAATAACCCGGTTCCCGCGCGCCACACGCTGCGCGCCCTGGCCCGCCTGCTCGCCTACCCGGACGCGGCGCTGCGCGCGCAGCTGCCGGCGTTGCGCGAGGCGCTGCATGAAGAACGCGCGCTGTCGCGCGAGCGGCTCGCCGAGCTCGATGCACTGATCGCCTCGCTGCAAGGCGGCAACGGCCTCGCGGCGGAAGCCGCCTATGTCGAGCTCTTCGATCGCGGCCGGCGCACTTCGCTGCACCTGTTCGAGCATGTGCACGGCGACTCGCGCGACCGCGGGCCGGCCATGATCGACCTGCACCAGACCTACGAGAAGGCCGGCCTCTATCTCGGCGCCGACGAGCTCCCTGACTACCTGCCCGTGGTGCTGGAGTTCGTGTCCACGCAGCCGCGCGCCGAGGCGCGCGCCTTCCTCGGCGAGATGGCGCACATCCTCAATGCCATCTGCACGGCGCTCAACGACCGGCGCTCGCACTACGCCGCCATTCTCGGCGCGGTGCTGGAACTTGCCGGCGAGCGCGTTCACCCGGTGAAGCTCGCGCCAGAAGAAGCCATCGACGACACCTGGGCCGAGCCGCCGGCCTTCGACGGCTGTTCCAGCAAAGGCCAGGCCACCCCGGGCGCCGTCGTGCAACCCATCCAGTTCGTCAAACACGCCGGGCGGCCTGCGTCGACCGGTACGGGAGTCGCACCATGAACCCGCTCGACTACCTGCTGTTCGGGGTTTATCCCTACATCTGCCTGTCGGTATTCTTCATCGGCAGCCTGGTCCGCTTCGATCGCGACCAGTACACCTGGAAGAGCGATTCCTCGGAACTCCTGCGCCGCGGGCAGCTGCGCCTGGGGAGCAACCTCTTTCACATCGGCGTGCTGTTCCTTTTCTTCGGCCACTTCTTCGGCATGCTCACGCCGCACTTCGTCTATGAGCCCTTCCTTGGCGCCAGCGCCAAGCAGGTGCTCGCCATGGTCTCGGGCGGCGTGGCCGGGTTGCTCGGTTTCATCGGGCTGTCCATCCTCCTGCACCGCCGCCTGTCGGATGACCGCATCCGCGCCACCTCCAATCCCAGCGACATCCTGATTGCCCTGCTGTTGTGGCTGCAGCTGCTGCTTGGCCTCGTCACCATTCCGTACTCCGTGCAGCACCTCGACGGCAGCATGATGTTGCGGCTCGCCGAATGGGCGCAGCGCATCGTCACCTTTCGCGCCGGGGCCGCCGAAATGCTGGCCGAGGCGGGATGGGTGTTCCGCGCCCACATGTTCCTCGGCATGACCATCTTCCTCGTCTTTCCCTTCACGCGCCTGGTGCATATCTGGAGCGGTTTTGCGACGGTGGGTTACCTCGTGCGCCCGTACCAGGTGGTGCGCGCGCGCCGCCTCAACGTGCCCGCGGGCAGCGGTGCCCCGCCCCGTCCGGGCGTGGGCGTGTAACCGATGAGCACCCTGGAGACCCGCATGCATTCCAGCCCGCAGCATGCCCGCAACCCCATCGCCCGCGTCAACGGCGTCGCCATCAATGACAGCGCGCTGCTGCCCGAGGAACTGCGCCAGCGCGCCTGCACCGAACTGCTGCGCCAGGCCGCGCAGCACGCGGGGCTGCTGGATGACGCCGATACGGCATCCACCGACGGCGCCATCAGCGAAGCCGCGACTGCGGCCATCGAAGCGCTGCTCGAGCGCGAGCTACATGTGCCCGAACCCGCCGATGCGGAGTGCCGGCGCTACTACAGCGCCCACGCGGCGCAATACCACACCGGCGAGCGCGTTCATCTGCGGCACATCCTGTTTGCCGTCACGCCGGGCGTCGACGTGGTGAAGCTCAGGAAGCGCGCCGAAACCGCGCTGCTCGATGTGCGCTGCCATGATGGGCAGGCCGGCGCCGGCAACGCTGACGCCTTCGGCAAGTCCGCACGCGAACTCTCCAACTGCCCGAGCGGCGCCGAGGGCGGCGACCTGGGCTGGGTGGAAGCTGCCGATTGCGCGCCGGAATTCGCGCGTGAAGTGTTCGGGCATGCCGAGATCGGCGTGCTGCCGCGCCTCGTGCACAGCCGCTTCGGCCTGCACGTGGTCGATGTGCGGGCGCGACAGCCCGGCGAGGCGCAATCCTTCGACGCCGTGCGCAATGCGGTTGCACTGGCGCTGCGAAGGCAGACCTACGTGACCGCGATGCGCCAGTACCTCATGTTGCTAGCGGGCAAGGCCATTGTGGAGAGTGTCGACCTCGACGCCGCGGATACGCCGCTGGTGCAATAAGCGGTATGGACCGGCCGGCCAGCGGCGCTAACGGTGACTAATTATTGATCTTTCCCTAAATCATGACGATTCAAGCCTTGTTTGCGTGGCACGGGATCAGGCCGACGGCGCACCCAGTTCCGCGGCTGTCCTCCGCCCTGCGGGCTCCCCCTTTATGCCGCTGCACTGAGCGCCCCGCCGACCTGATTCGGTAGCCTGATTTGAGCGTCGTGCGGCAAAACCCTTCGCCGCCGAGGGGGCTGACCGGGTGCCGCCGCTCGTGTCCTCCGCCCTGCGGGCTCCTCCTTTACCTCGCTGCGACACCCAATCAGCCCCCTTGGTTCGCCAGCCACGCACCCAAGCTTCTGTTCTACGAACGCCGTCCGAATCAATGAGCTCCAACACTGGCGTGTCATGAATTCTGGAATTCTCAATAATATGATCATGATTTATTACCATGCCAGTACTTACGGGCATATATAAGCAGAGTATGATCACAAGGCACGGCGTTAATCGCCCTGTCGTGGCCTGTCGCCGGCGCGGCTGATTCGCCTGATCGGCGCATGGCAGCGCCGCCAAACCTCAATACCTCAATACCTCAATACAATGGCCGCTGTGACGCTCGCCTCGACAGCCGCTGCCAAAACGTCTCCTGCCAAGTCCGCGAGCCTGTGGCGGCGCGACTTGCGTGCGGCCGGCGTTCGCGCGTGGCTGCCGTCGCTCGCGGCAGTGGTGCTGGCGCTCGTGTCCTGGCTCATCGACTGGCCGGCGCTTGCGCAACCTGCGGGACTGCAGGGCGTGCTGCGCGCGCTGGGCATCCTCACCGGCGCCGCGGGCACTGCGCTGTGGGTGGCGAGCCTCGTGCTCATGCTGCGCTTTCGCGCGCTCGACCAGCGCTTCGGCGGTCTTGACCGACAATACTTCGCGCACCACATCGCCGGCACCCTCGCCTACCTGATGCTGCTGGCGCACCCCGTGCTGCTGGTGGCGGCTGCGTGGATCGCCTCGCCGCAGTCGGCCGCGGCGCTCGCGCAGCCCTGGGGGCAGGGCGCGGCGGTGATCGCCGGGTGGCTCGCGCTGGCCGGCCTCATGGCCATGATGTTCGCCACTTTCTACGGCGGCATTGCGTACGGCCGCTGGAAGCGCCTGCACGCCGCCTCGGCGCTGGCCTATGTGTTCGCGCTGGCGCACGTGGCCGAACTGCTGCCCGCGTGGGGCGAGGGGCGCCTTGGCGCCATCGTCCTTGTCGTGGCCATGGCGGGCGGCTTCGTTGCGATAGCGCTGCGCCGCCAACTCGATCGCACGGCGCTCGATGCGCGCAGCTTCATCGTCGAGCGCGCCATGCGCGCCTCGCCCACCACCATTGAAGTCGTGCTCGCGCCGACTGCCGCCGGCGCCCCCTTCACATTTGCTGCCGGGCAGTTCGTGTTCGTCGCATTCGACGCCGGGCCCGGCTACGCGGGCTGCCGCGACTACCACCCGTTCACCATCGCCAGCGCGCCGGGCGGCGCACGATTCACATTGCTCATCCGCGCGCTCGGCGGCTGCACCGCGCGCATGCAGGGGCTGGCAACCGGCACCCGCGCGCGCGTGCAGGGCCCCTATGGCGGCATGTTCCGCGACGCCGACTTCACGCGGCCGCAGGTGTGGATCGGCGGCGGCATCGGCATCACGCCCTTCATCGCCATGGCCGAGGCGCTGACCGCTACGACCGCGGTGCCCGCCGCAAGCATCGATGTCTACATGCTGGCGCGCGACCCGCACGATGCGCCGGGGCTTGCGGCCCTGCGCGCCGCCGTGGCACGAACCCCGAATCTTCGCCTCATCGAGCTCACCGCCAATGAAGGGCCGCAGGCCGTCCGCGCGGCGGTGCTGGCAACGAGCGGGCCACTGGTCGCGCGCGACTTCTACCTCTGCGGGCCGCCCGGCATGCAAGAGGCCACGCTGGCCTGGCTCGCCGCCGAAGGCGTGCCCGGCGCCCGCATCCACGCCGAACGGTTTGACTTCCGCTGAAAGGAGCAACATGAAGAAGACCATCCTCGCCGCCACCATCGCCTTCTGGTGCGTCATGATTGGCGCCGTGATTGCCGGCACCGTCACACCGCAGGCTGGATCGTCGATGCCGGCGCTGGTGATCGCGCCTACCGCCGCGACCGTCGCAATGCCTGCAGCGGCGACGACGCCAGACCGCGTCGCGCAGGCGCCGGCCGCCAAGAGCGCGGGCGCCAGTGCTACTGCGGGCGCAGCACCGGCGAAGGCAAACTACACACTGAAGGACGTCGCGCAGCACGCCACGCTGAAGGACTGCTGGATGGCCATCGGCGGCAAGGTGTACGACTTCTCCGCCTACATCCCGCAGCACCCCTCGGCGCCCGAGGTGATGACGCGCCACTGCGGCAAGGAGGCCACGCGCGCCTTCGACACCAAGGACCGCGGCCGGCCGCATGGGGACTACGCGAAAGGGCTGCTGGCCAGGTACGAGCTGGGGGCGTTGCGCGATTGATTGCGAATGACGTTGATTACCGGCATCGGATTGACGCGATTTCTCGCAGGTGATACTTTGGTGTTACCAATAACCGATACTATGCAAATGAGGCGACGAATGGCAGTCACCACCACCCTGAAGCTTCCGGAAGCGCTCAAGAAGCGCATCACGCCGCTAGCCGAGGCGGCGGGAAAATCCGCCCATGCCTGGATGGTCGAGGCGCTCGAAACACAGGCGGCGGACATGGAGAAGCGACGCGCTTTTGTGGAAAGCGCGCTGCTTGCTCGGGAAGAAGTTGCCAAGACAGGCCGCGTCTACAGGTCGGAAGACGTGCATGCGTGGTTTCTGGCGAGAGCATCCGGGCGCAAGGCGCCCAAGCCGCGTTCGTACAAGCGCTGAATCAATAAAATGGCGGTCATCGACTACGCGGCCCGCGCGTTGGCCGACCTCGAACGCGTTGGGGACTTTCTGTCTTCCGATGATCCAGGGGCTGCTTCCAGAATTGCAGAACTGGTGACGCATGCCGTCGAACTGCTGAAGGTACATCCGTTAATCGGCCGCCCCGCTGAAGCAGGAACGCGCGAACTGGTTATTTCCCGCGGGCCCAGCGGCTACCTGGCGCTGTACGATTACGACGAAGCTGCAGATCGCGTGACCATACTGGGCATCCGCCACCAGCGCGAAGCCGGATACGGCCCGCGATGAAGGCCATTTCAGCCGCCATCGTCACTACGCCTGCGGGCCCGACCGCCCTCTCCCTCCTCAAATCCGTCTTCGGCTACCCGGCCTTTCGCGGGCCGCAGGCGGAGATCATCGGCCACGTGGCTACAGGCGGTGACTGCCTCGTGCTCATGCCCACGGGCGGCGGCAAATCGCTCTGTTACCAGATCCCGGCGCTGCTGCGCCCGGGCGTGGGCATCGTGGTGTCGCCGCTCATCGCGCTCATGCAGGACCAGGTCTCGGCGTTGCGCGAGGCGGGCGTCAACGCATCCTTCCTGAATTCCACGCAAGGCGCCGAAGAGGCGGCCGACACCGAGCGCGCGCTGATCCGCGGCGAGATCGACATCCTCTACGTCGCGCCCGAGCGGCTCATGACCGGGCGCTTCCTCAACCTGCTCACGCGACTCGAGCGCCGCGGCGACACGCAGGGTGACGAGGAAGGGGACGAGCCATTCACCAACATGGAAGCCGCCGCCGAACCCGGCCACGGCATCGCGCTCTTCGCCATCGACGAAGCCCACTGCGTGTCGCAGTGGGGCCACGATTTCCGGCCCGAGTACATCCAGCTCTCCATGCTGCACGAGCGTTTCCCCGACGTGCCGCGCATCGCGCTCACCGCCACTGCCGACGCGCAGACGCGCGCCGAAATCATCGAGCGCCTCGGCCTCACCGGCGCGCGCGTGTTCATCTCCAGCTTCGACCGACCCAACATCCGCTACCGCATCGTCGAGAAGGCGGATGCGCGCCGGCAACTCCTGTCGTTCCTCAAGACCGAGCACGCGGGCGACGCCGGCATCGTGTATTGCCTGTCGCGCAAGAAAGTCGAAGAGACCGCCGCCTGGCTCGTCTCCGAGGGCATCACCGCGCTGCCCTACCATGCCGGCATGGACGCGGCCACGCGCGCCAGGCACCAGGAGCGGTTCCTCCGCGAGGACGGCATCGTCATGACCGCCACCATCGCCTTCGGCATGGGCATCGACAAGCCCGACGTGCGCTTCGTCGCGCACCTCGACCTGCCGAAGAGCATCGAGGGCTACTACCAGGAAACCGGTCGCGCCGGCCGCGATGGCGCACCCGCCGATGCGTGGATGGCCTATGGCCTGGCCGACGTGGTGAACCATCGTCGCATGATCGGGGAATCGGAGGCGAGCGACCAGTACAAGCGCACCTCCGGCGCCAAGCTCGACGCGCTGTTGGGGCTGTGCGAATCCACCGGATGCCGGCGCGTGCGCCTGCTCGAGTACTTCGGCGAAGCCTCCGCGCCCTGCGGCAACTGCGACACCTGCCTCGAGCCGCCCGAAGTGTGGGATGGCACCGAGGCCGCGCGGAAAGCCTTGTCCTGCGTGTTCAGGAGCGGCCAGCGTTTCGGCGCGGTGCACCTGATCGACGTGCTGCTCGGCCGCGACACCGAGCGCGTGCAGAAGTGGGACCACCAGAAGCTTTCCACCTTCGGCATCGGAACTGACCTCGACGAAAAAACCTGGCGCGCGGTGTTCCGGCAACTGGTGGCGCAGGGCCTCCTCGAAGTCGACCACGACAGCTTCGGCTCGCTCAAGCTCACCGAGGCGAGCCGCGCGGTGTTGAAGGGCGAAGCCACCGTGCACCTGCGCAAGGTGGTCGAAGGCAAGCGTGCCGCAACAAAACGCGCAGGTTCCGGGGTGGCCTCATCGCTCGCAGGCGACGAGAAATCCCGATTCGAGCGCCTGCGCGAATGGCGCGCCGCCACGGCGAAGGAACACAGCGTGCCCGCCTACGTCGTCTTCCATGATGCGACGCTGGCTGAACTTGCCCGCGCCTGCCCGCAGACCTTGGATGCGCTCGGGCGCATCAGCGGCGTCGGCGAGAAAAAGCGCGAACGCTATGGCGAGGCGCTGCTGGGATTGCTGCGTGGTCAGCCGAATGGCGTGGCAGATCGTTAGTCTGTACTATTCCCAACAGATTCAGTACGCGATTCAATGCCGGCACTCGGCACGGAAGGGCTAAAGGGGGCTTCGATGGCAAGTACCTTACCTTTGGAAAACATGACGCTCGAAGAGAAGCTCCAGGCGATGGAGTCTCTTTGGGCAGACCTGTGCAGCAGGGCAGTCGGTCCGAGCTCGCCGGCTTGGCATATGGATACTCTCGCTGAGCGGAAAGGACTGCTCGCTCGCGGCGAGGACCAGTTCGAAGACTGGGACAAAGCCAAGAGAAAAATCAGAAACACCGTTTCGTAACTCGGTGCATTTCGGGAAGTTCCATCGCCTCTTGTCCAGTCGGTTTCCCTTCGCGGTCTACTACCGTGTGGAAGAGCAAATCGTGCTCGTCTACGCGATTCTTGATTGTCGACGCAATCCCGCATGGATCAGGCATCGTTTGAGGTAGGTGTCCTTTCCTTGTCCGCGTAGTGCGGGGCATCGCCTCTGCGGAATTCCACCGCCCGCAGTAAAGTGAGGAGCATTGCGGTGATACTGAGGAGTGCCTGTAATGGAGGAGACCATGCGCATCACGCAAAGGCTTGCCCACTCGTGCTTTATCGTCGCGACCCTGCTCAGCGCCGGCGCCGTCGTTGCGCAGGACTACCCCAACCGGCCGATCCGCCTCGTCGTGCCCAGCTCGCCTGGCACGTCGCCCGACCTCACCTCGCGCATCATCGCGCCAGAGCTCTCGAAGCAACTCGGCCAACCGGTCATCGTCGAGAATAAGGCCGGCGCCGACATGATCCTGGGCTTCGAGTACGTTGCAAAACTAGTGCCGGCCGATGGTTACACCATCTCTGCGGCGGTGGCGAGCAACCTCATCATGCTGCCGCTAACCACCACCGGCCTGCGCTTCGATCCGCTCACCGACCTGCCGCCCTTCATGGGCTTTGCCGAGGCACGCCTGGTGCTCACCTCGTCGGCCAGCGTGCCCTGGAAGAGCTTCGATGAAATGATCGTCCAGGCGCGCGCCAACCCGGGCAAGTTCAACTACGGCGCCTCCAGCCCGAACATCCGCCTGATGATGGAGGTGCTGCTGCGCCGCCTGAACCTCAACGTGGTGTACATCCCGTATTCGGCGGGTGCGGCCTACGTGCAGTCGCTTGCCGCGGGTAACGACATCCAGCTCGGCTTCGTCAGCGACACGCTGGTGGTGAACCTTGGCGACAAGGTGCGCGCCATCGCCATTACCGGCGACAAGCGCTTCGCCAAATTGCCCAGCGCACCCACGCTCGGTGAGCTCGGCTACCCGAAGATGCCCGGCCTGTCGTTCTCGCTCAATGCGCGCGCCGGCACGCCCGCCCCGATCGTGCAGCGGCTGTACGCCGCGGCATCGCGCAGCATGCAACAGCCCGAGGTGCGCGCCCTGTTCGAGAAGGTCAATCTCGTTCCGATGGACGAGAGCCCCGAAGCCGCCGGGCGCACGTTCGCCGAACAGGCCGCATTCTTCTCCGAGATTGCCAAGCAGGTCGGTATCAAGCCGAATTAGGGTTTATTTCAGGATCGAGGGGATGCTCCCCTCAAAACGCCACTACTTCAGTGGCGATTTCGGTAATTCTGAAATGGCCTTTTAGTTTCCAGCGCGAGGCTAGCCGCCCACCCCCAGCGCGCGCCGCGCCGCCTCGGCGATCATCACCAGCGCGCGCCCGTCGCCACGCTTGCCGCCGACCGGATTGCTGCCCCCGCCGTAGAGCCGGTTGTGGAAGATCGCCATGGCGAAATCTTCCTCCGGATCGGCCCAGCCGACGCTGCCGCCAAAACCCGGGTGGCCGAACACGCAGGGGTTCGTGCCCACTGGCGCCATGTTCGGCGTGCCGCGCAGCCAGAACCCCGCCACGCTGCCGCGGTGCGGCGCGCCCAGCGTCATGTCCCAGTCCACCGGCGGGCGCGGCGCATGGAAGGTGCTCACGCGTGACGCCGAAAGTAGCCGCACGCCATCCAGCGTGCCGCGCCCGGCCAGCATCGCGAACAGGCGCGCGCCGCTTCGTGCATTCATCAGCGCGCCCGACCCGGGCAGGCAGGCGCCCCACACCTGCGGCAGCGCGTAGGCGCCCTGCGACGCCTGCACCGCGGGTGGATGGGCGAGGGCGCGCCAGTTGTCCGGGCGATACGACGGGTCGGTGACCGGCGCCTCGGGCGGCGCATCGAGTGCGGCCACGCGGTGCCATTCCGATTCCGGCGCGCCCAGCCACAGGCTGTCGATGGCAAGCGGCGCGCAGATCTCCTCGGCCACGAACCGCGAAAACGCGCGCTGCTTCGGGTCGGTGCGGCGCACGATCTCGCCGATCACCCAGCCGAAGGTGAGCGACATGTAGGCCGAGCGCGTGCCAGGCTCGAAGAGCGGGTGCATCTTCGCCAGCTGCGTCGTCATCCATTCCCAATCGCACATCAGCGGCACGTCCACATCCGCCGGCATGAAGGGCAGCCCCAGCCGGTGCGTGAGCGCGTCGTACACCGTGCCGCGCTCCTTGCCGTGCACGCCGAACTCCGGCCAGTACTTCGCGATGGGCGCCGCGTAATCCACCAGCCCGCGCTCGGCCTGGATGTGCAACGCCGTCGCCGTCACCGCCTTGGTCACGGAGAAGGGGCAGATCAGCGTGTTGCCGTCCATGGGCTCGCCCGTTTGTGGCCGGGCGATGCCACCCCAGGCATCCACCACCAGCCGGCCCTGATGGTAGGCCGCCACCTGCAAGCCCAGCTCGCCGTGCTCGCTGAGGGCCGTGTCGATGGCGCGTTGGACGGCGGCGTTTGCTTCCTTGTGCATGATCTCCTCCCGCTGTGATGCCTGTTTTGTCCGCTGTACCGGTAGCGGATGCACCGAATCGCAAGTGTAGCCCCGAGTGCAGCAATTCACATGGATTCAATGAGATAAAGCCAAATACCGGCAGTGAAGGGCGTCGAATAGCCTGTCTGGGCATGCAAAATTGCTGCAACCAGCCCGTAAAAATGCTGCACCCCCTGTGAAACCCCATGCTGCAGCAATTTCATGCACAAACCTGCAGCATTCGGGCCCTGGTCTGTCCTGGATCAAACCTCCTTCGTGCGCGCCTTGACCCGCTGCCAGCCCCGGCGGTAAATGGGATGTTGCGCAACAAAACGCTTCAACGAGGAGGAGCGGTATGACCGAAACCAGCGGTCCCATTGGGGGTGGCTCGGGCGAGCCGGGCATACCAAACGCGGCCCAGCCTGCTGAAGACCCGCGCAGCCTGTTGCCCTTCGTGGCGCCGTGCCGCGCACTCGAGGCCGGCGCGCCGCTGCGCTGGGTGGCGCTGGGCTGGGCGGACTTTCGCCGTGCGCCGGGGCCGAGCCTCGCCTATGGCATCGCCATCGTGCTGCTGTCGTGGCTGGTCACCGGCGTCGGCCTGAAGTTCGGCACCTACTGGTCGGCGCTGATCCTCCTGTCGGGCTTCGTGTTCGTGGCGCCGCTGCTCGCGCTCGGGCTCTATTCCATCAGCCGGCAACTGGGCGACGGACAAACCCCGTCCATGGCCCGCAGCATCGACTCCATGACGAAGTCCCTCGGCACCGCCATGGTGTTCGCGCTCGCGTTGATGGTGCTGTTCCTCATCTGGGCGCGATCGGCCTCGATGGTGCACGTGTTCTTCCCCATGAACGAGAACCCGAGCCTCGCGCAGATGGCGACATTCCTCGGCATCGGCACCGCCGTGGGCGCCGTGTTCTGCGGGCTGACCTTCGTATTCAGCGCGTTCTCGCTGCCGATGATCTGCGACCGCGACGCCGATGCCGTCACCGCCATCGTCACCAGCGTCAATGCCGTGTTGCGGAACAAGGGTCCCATGGCGGTGTGGGCGCTCTTGATCGTGGCGCTCACTGCGCTCGGCTTTGTCACCGCGCTCCTGGGCCTTGCCGTCATCATCCCGGTGCTCGGATACGCCACCTGGCACGCCTACGAGGAAACCATCGACGCCAGCGCGTGGCCCGCGCAGGCGTGATTCGCTTCAGGCCACAAGCTCTCGTAGTACCTTGGGGTGCTTATCAGCTACGCGAATGAGTGTCTGGGCCGCAGCATTGGGCTCGCGCCGGCCTTGCTCCCAGTCCTGCAACGTGCGTACCGACACCCCGAGCAATGCCGCGAACTCGGTCTGAGTGAGACTCGATTTTTCACGCGCCCTCACAATGGAGAACGAATCCACAGTGAAGCGGCGACCAGTGCGCCCGGCCTTGAGGTCGCGCACCCCACGCAGCAATTCCGCGCCGACGTCGCGAGCCTTTTCCCATTTTGCCAGTTGCTTTTCAGTCATCTTTGCCATGGTCGATCGCCTCTTTCAATTGCTTGAGCATATGTGCCGGGATATTCTCCCTCACATTTTTTCCGTACAACGTTAGCATCCAGATTTCTTCTTGCTTGAGACGCAGGTAGTAAATGACCCGCAATCCACCGCGCTTTCCCCGTCCTCCCAAGCCCCACCGTAGCTTCCTGATCCCACCGGATCCCGGAACCAGCGTACCGGCATCGGGGTTAGCATCGAGGTGCTCTTGGAGCTGGGCGTATTCCTCATCCGAAAGATAGCGTTGAATCGCCTTGGTGAAGAACGGCGTTTCGATGAACTCGAACATAGGGTGATAATACGGCAATGCCGTATATTCGTACAATCTACGTGGATCAGGCTTCCGGAGATGCGATGAAATCCCAATCCCTCAAGCAAGCCCTCGCCGCCGGCACCACGCCCCAGTACGGCATCTTCTGCAGCATCGCGAGCTACCACACCGCCGAGGCGGTGGCGGGCGCGGGGTTTGCGTTCGTCATCCTCGACGGCGAGCACACGCCGGTGGACCTGCCGCTCCTGCACACCCAGCTCATGGCCGTGGCCGCCGCGAACAACGCCGTGCGCAGCAGCGCGCCCGCCAGCGAATCCACCGCCGCCATCGTGCGTGTGCACTCCAACGACGCCGTTGCCATCAAGCACGTGCTCGACCTCGGCCCCGACGGCATCATGGTCCCGATGATCGACACGCCCGAGCAGGCGCGCGCCGCCGTGCGCCACACGCGCTACCCGCCCGCCGGCACGCGCGGCATGGCCGGCCTCACCCGCGCCACCAACTACTCGCGCGACAAGACCTACGCTGCCAACGCGCCGGAGCGCTTCTGCCTCGTGCTGCAGATCGAAACCCCGCTGGGCCTGGCGAATGTGGAGGAGATCTGCGCCGTCGAGGGCGTGGATGCGCTCTTCTTCGGCCCGAGCGACTACTCGGCCAACTCGGGGCGCCTCGGCCAGCCCACGCACCCCGACGTGATGAGCGAGCTCGAAGAGGGCATCCGCCGCGTGCGCCGCGCGGGACGCGCCGCCGGCATCCTCTGCCGCGAGGCCGACGTGCCCCGCTTCGCCGCCGCCGGCGCCAACCTCGTGGCCGCGGGCCTCGACCTCGCCATTCTTGTCAGCGGTGCGGACGGGCTCGCTAGTGTAGTGCGCCGTAAATATTAAAACTTAATTGCGATTGCCGTGTCTGTAGTATTAGGAGGGCACAGACATGCGAATCGCACCCACGATCACAATCACCGAGACGCAGGCACGCCAGCTTCAGGCTTGGGCGCGCGGGCGTAG
>CANJXQ010000111.1 GCA_947478805.1 Betaproteobacteria bacterium
CGGCCGAGTATCCGAGCCCGAGCAGGCTGTAGTTGGCGGCACGGTTCTCGACGGGGCCGACCCGACCGATGGCCTGCTGCGCCCCCACGCGAAAAATGATGAACGCCGTGCCGTTGATGAAGGAGGCGACAAACAGGACGGGCAAGCTGTCCCATGCGAGCGGCAGCACGGCGCCGGCGAACTGGCCGATGAGCGCCAGCAGCATGGGCGTTCGGCCGCCGCGTCGGTCGATGAACTTGCCGATGCCCACGGCAATGATCGCCGGCCCGAGCCCGCCCAGCGAGACGAGCAGGCCGGCCACGGTGGGCGTCACTTGCAGGTGCAGGGCGTACAGGAGCAGCGTGAACTGCGCGACCAGGAAGGCGAACTGGCTGACCGCGGAGGTGAGTACGAGAAGGTGGAGCGGGTTCAACAGGCAGCCATGTCGGGGAAGCGTCCATTCTAGGGCACCGCGGCAAATCCGGCATTGCATTAGGGACCGCACGACCTGCTCCGCAGGCTCGGCCGTGCTGCGAACCGCACCGTGGACCGCGCAGCCTGCTCCGCAGGCGCGGCCGCGCTGCGAACAGCCAGGTGCCTGTGGCGCAGGTGGCAAAAGAAAAAGGCCCCGGTCTTGCGACCGGAGCCTCTCCGAGACAGTCTTCCGGGATGCGACTGCTGCGCCTATTGCGCTCCGGCGCTGCGCGATTGCAGCGCGGCAATCCGCTCTTGAATCGGCGGATGGCTGGAGAACAGCGCCATGAAGCCGGGCTTGTCGTTGATGCCCGAGGCAGCCATGGATTTCGGCAATGTGCCGGGCTCGAGGTTCCCGAGCCTCGCCAGGGCGTTCACCATGGGGTTGGGCGAGCCCAGCAGTTGCGCGGATCCCGCGTCGGCGCGGAATTCACGCTGGCGCGAGAACCAGGCGACGATGAGGGAGGCGAGCACGCCGAACAGGATCTCGCACACGAACACGGTGATGTAGAAACCCATGCCGGTCCCGCGTTCGGTCTTGAAGATGGCCTTGTCCACGAAGTACCCGACCACGCGCGCAAGGAACACCACGAAGGTGTTGACCACGCCCTGGATCAGGGTCAGCGTCACCATGTCGCCATTGGCAATGTGCGCGACCTCGTGGCCGAGCACGGCCTCGACTTCCTGGCGCGACATGGATTGCAGGAGGCCGGTCGAAACCGCGACCAGCGCGTCGTTCTTGAATGCGCCGGTGGCAAAGGCGTTGGGTTCGCCTTCGTACATGGCCACTTCCGGGTGCCCGATGCCGGCTTTGTCTGCGAGCGTGTGCACGGTGCTCACCAGCCAGTATTCGGTCGAGCCTTCGCTGCCGTCGATGACCTTGGCGCCGGTGGACCACTTGGCGACGTATTTGGAAATCAGCAGCGAGAAGATCGAGCCACCGAATCCGACCACCAGCGAGAAGCCGAGCAGCACATTGAGGTCGAGGCCATTGGCGCTGATGAAGCGATTCAGTCCCAGCACGTTCAGCACCACCGACAACAGCAGCATCACGGCCAGGTTGGTGACCAGGAACAGGACAATACGTTTCATTCGTGCATCTCCTTCGAGGGTGCAGCAAGGCAATGCTGCAATGGTGCAATCCGTGCGCTGGTCCCGACCGCCGGTGCTTCAGGCATTGGACTGTACAGCGCCCAAGTGGGGGCGGGTCCCGCGCGTTTCAAGCCGCGCCATTCTACCCGCCGGGATCGTCGCATTCGTTACAGGATGTATCGGTGGAAGAAGGGGCGATGGCAACACACCCTAGAGGCCCTGATACTCGCAGGGTTACCGACCCCGTGGCTTGTCGAAACGCCCTGGGTGCATGGCCTGCGCTAGTTCGCGCGACACCGGCAAGGGTTCGCCGTTGAGTTGCGCCGCGATCAGTTCCGCCCCCAGGGGCGCCCACACGATGCCGCGCGCGCCCAGGCCGCCGGCAATGAAGAGCGATTGGGGCTGCGCGCCCGACATTGCACCAAACATGGCACCAAAAATCGGCAGCCGGTCGGGGGTGACGGCGCGAAATGCCGTGCGACCGCCCAGTTGCGATGAATCGGCATCGATGTCGCCACAGAATCCCGGCAGCATGTCATTCACGCTTGCCATGTTGTCGGCATGGTCGCCGGCGCGCAGGCTGGTGTCGTTATCGCCGGGCTGGAAGGTCGCCCCGATCATGCAGCGCCCATCGGGCAGGTTTGCAGCATGCCGGTCGCCGCTGACCGCGACATCGAGGCGCCGCTCCGGGTCGGCCGGCAATAGCGTCACTTGCCCGCGGATGGCTTCGAGCGGCAGGTGCTTCGCCTGGTCGAAGGACAGGATGCCGTTTCCGCCGGCGAGAACGACGGTGGGCGCCGCGCCGATGCAGGCGCCGGCCGCATCCAGCACGCGCCAGGTGCCGGATTCCCACTCGAGTCTTTGGGCATCCACGCCAAAGCGCCTGGTCACGCGTTCAGGCCAGCGCGCGAGCGCGGATGCGCAGGCGTCGGCGGGGGCTAGCGTCATGCCCGAGGGAAACCACATACCGGCGCGGCTCACGGTTCGCCCGGCGAGCCGCGTGCCCTCGACGACGCCCGCGAACGCCGCCAGCTCAGGCGGGTATGCGAGGCGTTCCAGCAGTTGCGCAAAGCGTTCGGCGTCACGCGCCTCGCGCGCGATTCGCAGCACGCCGCGCGGCGCATCGGAGGGGAGAGGGCCGATCGCGCTTGGATTCATCCCTTTCAGGTTTGCGTACCATCCCAGCGCATACAGGAAGGCGGCCCGCGACAAGCGTGCATTCGCTTCATCGGCGAAATTGACCAGCGGGGTGGCCAGCGCCAGCGGGTTGCCCGAGCCTTCGCCAGCGGCAGCGGCATGGCGCTCGAGGAGCGTGACCTCCCAGCCACGCGCGGCCAGCCGCTCGGCGCAGGCGCTGCCGGCGATGCCCGCGCCGATGATGATGGCGGCACGGTGATTGGCAGCGGATGCGCCTTGTGCCTTATCGAATGCGCGCCGGCTGCCCGATCCGGGATATTGGCCGGTCAGCATCTCGCGCTTGCTGCCCAGCCCACGGCGTTTTTCGGTCGTGAAGCCCGACGCAGCGAGGCCGTCGCGCACGCTGGTCGCGACGGTCCACGTGGCGAGGCTTGCGCCCGGGATCGCGATCCGCGCCAGTTCGCCAAATACCGCCTGCGACCACAGGTTCGGGTTGCGGTCAGGCGCAAACCCGTCCAGGTAAAAGGCGTCTGCGCGGGCCTCCAGTTGCGGCAGCAACTCCTCGGCCTCCCCGAGCAACAGCGTCAGGGTGATGCGTCCGCCGGCCAGGTGAATGCGGTGAAATCCCGCCAGCGGCAAGGGCCAGGCGGCGAGCAGTTCGCGCGACCGTTCGCCGTGCTGCGGCCAGCGCGCATGCAGCCCGAGCAATGCCGCGCGAGACAGGGGACGATTTTCGACTGAAACGAAGTGCAGGGCGCGCGGCGCGCGCGCGTCGTCGTCGAATGCGCGCCAGGTTTCCAGGAAATTCAGTCCCAGGCCGAAACCCGTCTCGACGATGGTGAACCGGTCGCAGCCCTGCCAGCGCTCGGGCAGCGCGTTGCCGCCAAGGAACACATGGCGAGCCTGTTCGCCGTGCGCACCTTCATGCGAATGGTAGATGTCGCCGAACTCGATCGAGAAGGGCATGCCCTCGGCGCTCGACACCGGTTCTGCTCGCGGCAGGGAGACGGGGCGGTTGCGTGGCTGGCTCATGGGAGTGGGTATCGTGATGTGAGGCGCAGTCCACTACAGGATACTGAGCGGATACTGCGCCGCGTCGAAGAATGCAAACGCAGCGGTAATATACTCCCCACCCCATCGACGATGACGCGTGCCGGATGACAATGGATAGTTGGCACCATACCGAGCCGGGCCCGTGCTGAAAATCGGCATTGACCTGGGCGGCACCAAGACCGAGATCGTTGCTCTCGACGCCGCGGGCAGCGAGTGCGTGCGCCGCCGCCGCGATACGCCACAGGGCGATTACGCCGGCACGCTCGCGCTCATTACAGCCATGGTGCACGAAGCAGAGCTAGAACTGGGGGCATCGGCGACGGTGGGCATCGGCATCCCCGGGGCGATGTCGTCCGCCACCGGGCGCGTGAAGAACGCCAATTCCACCTGTCTCATCGGCCAGCCGCTGCAGCAAGACATCGAGCGCATGCTCGGGCGCGCCGTGCGCATTGCCAACGACGCCAACTGCTTTGCACTTTCCGAGGCGGTGGATGGGGCCGGTGCAGGAGCGCGGGTGGTGTTCGGCGTCATCATGGGCACGGGAGTTGGCGGTGGCATCGTGGTCGACGGTCATGTGCTGGCCGGCGCCAATGCCATCGCAGGGGAGTGGGGGCACAACCCCCTCGGCGGGGAGCCAGGTGAACAACCCGCGTGCTATTGCGGACGCCGCGGCTGTGTCGAGACCTGGCTCTGCGGCCCGGGCATGGCGCGCGATCACGAGCGCGCTTCGGGCGGGCGCCTGGCGCCGCCGCAGATCGTCGCGCGCGCTGCCGCGGGCGACGCTGCCTGCGAGGCGACGCTCGTGCGCTACGAGGCGCGCCTCGCGCGCGGGCTGGCACAGGTGATCAACATTCTCGACCCGGACGTCATCGTGTTGGGTGGGGGGCTATCCAACATCGAGCGCCTTTACCGCAACGTTCCCCTGCTGTTGGGGCCGCACGTGTTCTCGGATCGCGTCGACACGCGATTGGCGCGCAATGTGCACGGCGATTCGAGCGGCGTGCGCGGTGCGGCCTGGCTCTGGGATTGACGGGGAGCGACACGAAAGCACCGGCGTGGATTCGGGGATGATGGAGTTATTCTGATAACAATCATCCAGCCAATATCCGCCAGTCGGACAGAGCTAAACCAACTTGAGAACATTCTCCGGAGGCCTTCCCATCACCGCCTGGTCGCCCTTGATGGCAATCGGGCGCTCGATCAGGATGGGATTGGCGGCCAGCGCGTCCAGCCATTGCGCATCGCTCATGGCCTTGCCCTTGTACTTCTCCTTGTAGACGTCCTCGCCGGTGCGCACGATCGCCTCCGGCTTCATGCCCAGCTTTTTCACCAATGTCGCGAGTTCGGCGCGCGTCGGCGGGTTCTTCAGGTATTCGACGATGACCAGCTCGACGCCCTTTTCCTGGAGCAATGACAGTGCCGAACGGCTCTTGCTGCAACGGGGGTTGTGATACAGCGTGACGGAAGTTTTGCTCATGTGGGTATCTTGCGTAGTGGTTGAGGGGTGGGGATGCCCGGCAATATTAGTGGATATCGATGACCTTCGTCGTCAGCGGCGATTCGGGGCGGGGAGCGGTGAGATGGGCTAAGCTTGGGCCCATGGTCGATGTCGATTCCACTACTCATTCAGCCGTGCAGCCAACCGGGGCGACGCCCGACCCCGCTTACGGATCCACGCGCGCACTGCGCCGGTTCGCCGCTTTTGCACTGGGTGTGTCCCTCGTCGCGGCGTTGGCGGCGCTGGCCTCCGGGCCAGGCAACCGTCTCGGTTGGTGGGATTATCGATGGGCTTTTTCCATGCTGGGAGTGGCCGCCGGCATCGGGCTGGCCGGGGCGCTGCTGTCGCTGGTCGCGGGGATCTGGGCCTTGCGCAGGCACGCCAGCGCAAGAGTCGCGGCGAGCATCATCGGCTTCCTGGTGGGTATCCTGACCTTCGCCCTGCCCTTTCCCCTGCAGTGGAGTTCCGGCAAGGCGCCGCCGATCCATGACATCAGCACCGATACGGAGAATCCGCCGCGTTTCGAGGCGCTGGCTGCGCTGCGCGCAGGCGTGCCCAATGGTGTCGAGTATGGCGGCGCGGGCGTGGCGACGATCCAGAAGGCCGCATATCCCGATGTCGCGCCGATGACGCTCGCGGCGCCGCCTGAAAAGGCATTCCAGCAATGCCTGCAGGTGGGCAGGTCGATGGGTTGGGAGATCGCCAGCGAATCCGTGGCGACAGGTCGCATCGAAGCCACCGACACCACGGTGTTCTTCGGCTTCAAGGACGACATCGTGCTCAGGGTGACGCCCGTCGGGCCCACGGGCATGGCCAGCCGCATCGACATGCGCTCGGTGTCGCGCGTGGGCCGCAGCGACCGCGGCGTGAACGCGCGCCGCGTCCGCGAGTTCTACCGGCTGCTCGCGCGCTCGCCGATTACTTCGCGCTGAGTGGTGTGATCGGCGGCGTCCCCGCCTGGCGCGACATCAGCGCATCCAGCTCCTCGCGCAGGCGCTCGGGCGTCGTGAAGTGCAGCGCCTGCAGACCGGCGTTCGCCGCGGCGCGGACATTGGCCTCCAGGTCGTCCACGAACACCGTGTGCGCCGCTCGCAGCCGGCAGCGATCGATGGCGTGCGCGTAGATGCGCGGGTCCGGCTTGGTGAGGCCGATCTCAGCCGACACCACCACGTCTTCGAACACGGCGAGCGTCGGGCAGCGCGACAGCGCGATCGGATAGGTCTCGGAGGAAAAATTGGTCAGCGCGTAGAGGCGCAGGCCGCGCGCCTTCAATTCGCGCAGGATGGCGGCGGTGCCCTCGATTTCGCCGCGCAGCATGGAAGGCCATCCCTTCTGCCACAAGCCGATCAGCGCCGCATGTTGCGGGAACAGCCGCTGGCGCTCTGCGACGGCCTGCGTGATCGGCTTGCCCGCATCCATTTCCTGGATCCAGGCCGACGCCACCGCCGTGGCGATGAACGCCTCGAGCCCGCGCGCATCGCCGGGGAAATAGCGCGCGTAGAAATAACGCGGGTCCCAGTCGAGCAATACCTTGCCCAGGTCGAACAGCGCCGCTTCAATCATGCGCACACCGGGGGATGAAGTCTGTGAATCATGCTGCGATGATAGCGTCTGATGGATGTCATTTTGTCGAGGCTTTTTGACTTACCAGCGCGGCCGAGCCTGCGTAGCAGGATGCGCGGTCCCCCTAGCTGCCACAGGCGGCCTGGAAAGTGTCGAGGCGGAAGTATTCCTCCGGCGAATCGACGGCAGCCTGCAGCGCAGTGACCTCCTGCATGCTGCGATCGACGAAGGGCGCAACGAAATCGCGGGTCATGGCATGGAGCTGGCGTTCGGCATCGGCCTGGCTGGCGAAGTGGAAAATCTGCTGTCCGAAGCGCGCCTCGAGCTCCCGCCGCACCGCCTCCTGTACCCGCGGCAGGAACCGCGCATAGGTATCCACGTGTTTCATTTCATGGCCCATGGTGATGTCGAAGATGCAGCTGCCGGGCGCGAATTCGCGCCCGATCAGCACCGTCATCGGCTCGAACGACAGGCGCACCTGGATATCGGGTCGCAGGCAATGACGCCCGCCCAGGCGTCGCGTCAGGCCGTTGCCGCCGAGCGAGGCGCTCCATTTCAGGTTGGTCTGCGTCAGGCCGAGCACGCGCCGCCCGGTGCTGGCCGCGCCCATGGCGGACAGCTCCTGCGTGCTCTTCGTGTAATCGGTGACGTAGCTGACGGGCGCGGTTTCCACATCGATCCGCGTCGGCCCCAGGCGCGCCTCGCAAATCTGCTCGAAGGGCTGCAGGTAGTCGCAGCCGCACAGCGCAATGGCGGCGGCCAGGGCGAGCGCGGCGCCGCGAACCGGCGCGCGCACCGGACCGCGCATCTCACCGCGCATCTCACCGACTGACCGGCTCCTCATCGCAGCTGCCGGTCGGCGATCGGATCAGGCCAGGCCGCGGGTGATGATCTCGGCGACATCGCGTGACAAGCCTGCCGTGTCGCGAATGCGCTCCAGCGCGGCGCGCGCGTGCGCCTGGCGGGCGGCGTCGAATCGCTTCCATCGGTCGAACGCGCGCGCAATGCGCGAGGCTACCTGCGGATTGAGCGCGTCCAGTTCGATGACGCGATCGGCGACGAAAGCGTACCCCGAGCCATCGGCGGCATGAAAGTGGACATGGTTGGCGCAGAAGCCGCGAATCAGCGCGTATACCTTGTTCGGATTGCGGATGTCGAAGGCCGGATGCGCGGCGAGGCGGCGCACTTCTTCGAGCGTGCCCGGCAAGCGCGAGGTGGACTGCACCAGCAGCCATTTGTCCACCACCAGGGGCTCGTCCTTCCAGCGCTCGTAGAATGCGGCCAGCGCGCGCGAGCGCTCTTCGCCTGCGCTATTGGACAGTGCCGCAAGGGCCGCCATGCTGTCGGTCATGTTGTCGGCAGCGTCGAACTGGCGCGATGCCATGCGCCGCGCGCCCTCGTCGTCGAGTTCGGCCAGATAGGCCAGCGCCAGGTTCTTCAGCGAGCGACGGCCCGCGGACACGGCATCCGGCGAGTAGGCGCCAGGCGTGGTGTTGGCGTCGTAGGTCACGGAAAGCGCCAGGCGAAAGTGCGAGGCGATGCGGCGGCGCAGGGCGAGGCGCGCGGCGTGCAGCGCGTCCGGATCGACTGTGTCCATTTGTTCGGCGAGGAAAATTTCCGAAGGCAGCGCCAGCGCCTCGGCGGCGAAGGCCGGATCGCGATGCCCCTGGGCCAGCACGCGGCCAAACGCCGAGATGAATGCCTCGGGCATGGGCATGCTGTCGGGATGGGCGCCGTTGCGCAGGGCATCGGCATTGCGCAGGATCAGCCGTGTTGCCAGCCGCTGGCCGGCCTCCCAGCGATTGAAGGCGTCGCTGTCGTGCGCCATCAGATGGGCGAGTGCGTCCTCCGAGTAGTCGTAGCGTAGCGTCACCGGCGCCGAGAAATGGCGCAACAGCGAGGGCACCGGCCGCGCCGGGACGTCTTCGAACACGAACTGCTGCGCGGCCTCGGTGACGTCGAGCACGCGCTCGAAACGGGCGTCACCCGCAGTCTCGTTACCGGTGGCCTCGCCTTGCAGGCGCAGCGGCAGTTCTCTTCCGTCCTTCGCCAGCAGTCCGACGGCGAACGGGATATGGAAGGGCAGCTTGTCGGCGCGCTCGGGCGTCGGCGGGCAGGACTGGCGCACGCTGAGCGTGTAGCGCTGCGCGGGTTCGTCGTAACTGCCGCTGACCTCCAGCACCGGCGTGCCGGCCTGGTCGTACCAGCGGCGGAATAGTGCAAGATCCCTACCCGAGGCGTCCGCCATGGCCTGCGCGAAATCGTCGCAGGTCACGGCCTGCCCGTCGTGGCGCTGGAAGTACAGGTCCATCCCGCGCCTGAAAGCTTCCGCGCCGATCAGCGTGTGGATCATGCGCACGACTTCGGCGCCTTTTTCATACACGGTGGCGGTGTAAAAATTGCTGATTTCCATGTAGGACTGCGGCCGCACCGGGTGCGCCATGGGGCCGGCATCCTCGGGGAACTGGCCGCCGCGCAAGCTGCGCACTTCCTGGATGCGCTGCACAGGCCGTGAGTAGGTATCCGCGCCGTATTCCTGGTCGCGGAACACCGTGAGCCCTTCCTTGAGGGAGAGCTGGAACCAGTCGCGGCAGGTGACGCGATTGCCGGTCCAGTTGTGGAAGTATTCATGCGCCACTACGCGGTCGAGCATCATGAAGTCCATGTCGGTGGCGGTGTCGGGGCGCGCCAGGATGTACTTGGTGTTGAAGATGTTGAGGCCCTTGTTCTCCATCGCGCCCATGTTGAAGTCGCCCACGGCGACGATCATGTAGTTCTCGAGGTCGAGCTCCAGGCCGAACACGTCCTCGTCCCACTTCATGGAGCGCTTGAGCGCCTGCATGGCAAAGCCGCACTGGTCGAGCTTGCCCGGATCGACGTAGATCGCAAGGCGAGCCTGTTTTCCCGAATGCGTGGTCCAGGCGTCTTCAAGCACGTCCAGTTTGGCCGCGACCATGGCAAAGAGGTAACACGGCTTGGGATGCGGGTCGAGCCAAGTTGCGCGGTGACGGTTGTCGCCTTCTTCTGCCGCATCGACGCGATTGCCGTTCGAGAGCAGCACCGGATAGGTGTCGCGATCGGCGTGGATGGTGACCGTATAGCGCGACATGACGTCCGGGCGGTCCGGGAAGTAGGTGATGCGGCGGAAACCCTCGGCCTCGCACTGCGTGAAGAAGCCCGCCTTGGCCCCATACAGGCCGGATAGCTGCAGGTTCTTGCGCGGCTCGATCTTCACCGAGGTCTCGAGCGTGAAGCGGTCCGGCACGCCGGCGATGCGCAAGTGCTCGTCGGTGCGCTCGAACTCGCCGTGCTCGAGCACGCGCCCGTCGATGCTGACCGCCTCAAGTTCCAGCGCCTCGCCGTTGAGCATCAGTGGCGCGCTCGTATCCGCCGCCGCGGGATTGCGTTCCACGACGAGGCGCGCCTTGACGCGCGTGAACTCCTCGTGGACATCGAAGTCGAGAGAGATTTCCGGGACGAGGAAGGCGGGGGCCTGGTAGTCCTTGAGATGGATGGTCAGGGGGGTGGGTTCGCGCATGGGGTCATTGCCTTGATGAGTTTCTGCGGGTTGGTGATGGCGGCAGCCGGCCGGCCGGGATGCGCGGCCGGAATGCGGCCTCTAGTTTACAGCCGTCATCCCCGCGCGCAGCCGTTCCGGCTGGCAGGAGGGGCAAAAAAAGCGGTGGGCGGCCGAAGTGCAGGCCGCGGCCCTTCAGGGCCGTTGCGCCTGCGAACGAATTGTTAGCCGCCTACACACCGGGCCCTACAGGTGGATATTTCTGGAACTCGACTGTTTGCTCAAGCCTTTCCGACAGTTTGACCAAGCCAGGATGATTCGACGCCGGCACAACTGCCGTCAACATGGATTGCGTGAACTGCCACGCGACGGCCGCAGAAATGGCGGCCTGTCCGTGCGAAACCGAAAATGCCGCTGGTCGCCGTTGAACCTCGCGCTCCAGTCCCGCATACGCCGCCAACAATTGGCCGGTTACGCGCGTCACCCATGGCTCGTGCTGCGCTTCTTTGGGACGCAGATTTCGCTCATAGATGATTTGGACGCTTTTCTCGCAAGCCGCCAGCGCCAGACCGACCGCCCGAAACTCACGCTGAAGTTCCATGGGATCAGCGGGCCAAAGAGATTTGCCTCGTGCCACCGTAGCTTCGACAAACTGGAGGATCAGCGAGGAATCCATCAGAATCTCCCCGTCGTCGCAAACAAGCGTCGGGGCTTTTACAACCGGATTGACGTCTTGAAATTGCTCAAAGGTGCTGAATACTGAAACCGGCTCGTGCTTAAACGGAACGTGAAGACTCTCCAGAGCGATAGCAACTCTTCTGACGTACGGTGAATCCAGCATTCCGATTAGTCGCATGAACCTCTCCTTGGGCGGCTAACGTGACGGCAACCGGAGCGTACGCGTCAGGGGTGGACGAAAGGTTAGCCTCGAATCAAGTGCCGAGCCATCACGGTCCTTCCACCGACTGAGCATTTGCGATGGCCTCGGGCCTCAGTATTTGAATTTCGATCATATGCAGGATGGATTCGATCGCACATTTCACTGCAACCAACAGCGCCAGCATCGTGATGCCAGGGCCGAACGCGACGCCCACGAAGACGAGTCCGTACGCGGGTACCACGTAGGCGAAAGGGAACCACATGAGCCGCTGCATATTCCTGCGCGTGCCACGGTCGGCCTGAACTGTACTCCGCAGCTGAATTGCCTGCTGCACCAAGAGGGCGAGCAGGCTCAGCCACGCCACACCCGCCGGCGCCTGAGCGCCGGTCAATGCGGGAACCAAAATCAGCGAGAAGATCAGCAGCACGCCATTTGAGAGCAGCCAGCTGCTCAGGAATCCCAGGACAAGGCTGTGTTTCGTCTCGACCGAACTCGTGAGTGGCCAGCCACTCGAGTCTTTCATGCTGCCTGTATTGAAGTCCTCGACCAGATACATACGTATAGCATTGAAGATTCCGAACACGGCGATATTGACACAGTACGCAGCGAACAGCTCACGCGTATCAAACTGCACGGCGAAGGCGTAGCCGGCCGCGATCAGGTTGGCCACGATCAGGGAGTAAACCCCCCGGTCTGGTTTGAGTCCACGCAGCAACTGCATTATGTCGCCGTTCTCGAAATCGAAGTTCTGGGGTGCGCTCATAAAAGTTCTCGGAGGCTAACGCTCCCGCTCATGGGCGGGCGGCAGGCCCGTCACATGCAGCCGGGTGTTATGCCGCAATGTTGACGTACTCGACGCGGCTGGCAGGTGGCGGAATAGGTGTGCCATCTTCGCGCATGCCATTGAGATGGAACTCAATGGCTTCCCGCATTTGCGATTCGACTTCCTCGACCGTGGCGCCGGTAGCGACGCAACCCGGAAGATCAGGAACGTACGCTGAGAAATTGCCTTCTGCCTTCTCTATTACGATTGCATAGCGCATAGGCCCCCTCATTTCTTTAAGCCAGACTGCTTCAGGATACTGTTTAGCGTACCGGGCGCCAAGTCTCTTGCGGCATGACCAGAATTAGTTGACGCCGAAATAGTTGATAAATTTGTTGACAACTTTCGCCCCTCGTTCCGCGCTTCATCTACTTTCATGGCAAGCGGCATCCGCGGGAGTTGGGCGCAGTCGGGGTGACTGCGTTCCTGAATCACCCTGCCCGCGACCGCAATGTCGCGGCACCGCGCCAAAAAAAACGGACAGCCGAGGCTGTCCGTATGAACTCCAGCAGGGCATGACGGTTACCCGTCATGAACTCCAGAAGACTGTCGTTGTGTGTATGCGATCAGGCAGCCTTGCGGCCGAGCAATGCCGGGCCGGGACGGCGCCCTTGCTCCGGGCGCGGACCGCGTGCCGAGCGTGGGGCATCGGCATTGCGCGTGTCGTTGGCGGGGCGTGCAGAAGGCTGGCCCTCGTCGCGCCGGTTCTGGTTGAAATGCTTGCGCTGTGCTTCGCGCTCGGCCTCCCATGGCGCCGTGTCGCGGCGCGGCGCTGCTGCAGGGCCGTCGCGTCGTGCGGGCGCGGGACCGTCCCTGCGGCCTTCGGCGCTGCGGCCGGGGCGCGGCGGCGGGCCGCCACGGCGTGCGCCGGCATTGCCCGACGGGCGACGATCGCCATAGCCGCCGCCGGTATTGCGACGGGCGGGCTTGTTTGCGGGCGCGCGCGCGAAGGTCTGCGTCGGCTCGAAGCCGGCGATGACCTTCTGCTCGATGCGCTTGTTGATCAGGCGTTCGATCGACAGCAGCAGCGAGCGGTCTTCCGCGCAGACCAATGAAATGGCGTCGCCCGGCGTGCCGGCGCGGCCGGTGCGGCCGATGCGATGCACGTAGTCCTCGGACACATTGGGCAGGTCGTAATTCACCACATGCGGCAGGGCGTCGATGTCGATGCCGCGTGCCGCGATGTCCGTGGCCACCAGCACCTGCAGTTCGGCGTCCTTGAAGCGCTTCAACGTGCGCATGCGCTGCGGCTGGCTCTTGTTGCCATGGATGGCGTCGGCATCGATGCCGTCGCGGCCGAGTTGCTCGGCCAGGCGGTCGGCGCCGTGCTTGGTCTTGCAGAACACCAGCACCTGGCGCCAGTCGTTGGAC
>CANJXQ010000112.1 GCA_947478805.1 Betaproteobacteria bacterium
CCAGGGCTTGCCCTCGGCGTCCATCCCCATCTCCGGGCCGAAGCGGCCCGCCGCGCCCATGGTGTCCGCCAGCACTGCGTGTGCATGGATGTCGATCGTGCGTGCCGTAGCAATGCCTGCCATTTGGATATCCCCTCCGCGAGTCACAGGTGAGGCGCCCCGAAGTTCATCGGTGACGCCCGTTGAGCGGCAAGTTTAAGACGGATTGCCCGCAAACGGGTTACGCCGGCGCAGCGGCATTGCCCTGGATCAAATATCGGCGCCCAGCGCGCGGCCATCCTGCCGGCGCCGGGCCGAATAACCGCGGCAGGACAGGCGGGGCGTGACGGTAGAATCCCTTCATCCACCGGACACAGAAAACAATGCCCGCCGCCCTCACCCAGATCTACGCCGAGTTCATCGCCGGCACCCGGCCGACCGGCGTGCCGGAAGCCGCGCTGGCGGTGGCGCGCCTCGGCTTCACCGACTGCGCCGGGGTCATCCTGGCCGGTCGCAACGAAGACGTGGTGCAGCGGCTTGCCGGCGTGGTCCGCGCGCAAGGGGCGACGCCGGCATCGCGACTGGTGCTGGGCGCCGAACGAGCCTCCATGGTGCAGGCCGCGCTGGTCGGCGCGACGGCATCGCACGCGCTCGACTACGACGACTTCGCCTTCTCCAACCATCCGAGCGCGGTGCTGGTCCCCGTGATCCTTGCCGCGGCTGACGCCAATGGCGCCGATGGCGCGCGCATGGCCGCGGCCTACGTGATCGGCTACGAGGTGTGGGCGGATCTGTTCCTGCGCGAGCCCGGGTTGTATTACGAGCGCGGCTGGCATCCCACCGCGGTGCTCGGGCCGATCGGCGCTGCGGCGGCGGCCTGCGTGGTGCTCGGCCTCGATACGAAGGCGACGCGCAATGCGCTGGCGCTGGCCGCCTCCGATGCGGGCGGCGTGTTCGAGAATTTCGGCACCATGGCCAAGCCCTGGCACGGCGGGCGCACGGCGGCAGCCGGGCTGAATGCCGCCGTCCTCGCGGCCGCCGGGCTCGAGGCCAGCGCCACGGCCCTCGAAGGCGGGCGCGGCCTGCTGCGCGCACTGTCGCCGAGCGGCAAGGTCGATCTCGACACGGCCCCGATGCTCGGCACCACCTGGCGCAGCGCCGCCCTACGGCTGAACATCAAGAAATATCCCACGGTCGGATCATCGCAGCGCGTGATCGATGCGGTGCTGGCGCTGCGCAATGCCCATGCCATTGAACCCGCGCGCATCCGCGATGTCGCCGCGCACATCAGCAACCGGCACCAGGCCACCATGCCCTTCGTCAACCCCAAGGATGCCCATCAAGCCAAGTTCAGCCTGCAGTTCGCGGTGGCGAGCGCCCTCGTCCACGGCGCGGTCGGATTCAGCGAACTCACCGACGCCGCAGTGCAAAGCGCGGTGATCCAGGCACTGATGCCGAAAATCCGTTCCGTGACAACGGATGACTACGAGCCCGGATGGCGCGACGCCGCGCCCTTCGACGTCGTCCACGTCACGCTGGACGATGGCAACGTCGTCTCCTCGCCGCAGTTGCGCCGACCCAAGGGCCACGCCGACCTGCCCTTGAGCATCGAAGAACTGCGCGCCAAGTTCATGGGCTGCGCCGCTCATGGCAGCGCTGGCACTGTCGATGCGGGGAGATTGTTCGAGGCGATGCAGCGCATCGATCAGCTGGCGGGGCCCCGGGATATTCCGGTCATCCTCAGCGGCGATGCGATGTGACGTAACCTGACGCAACGCAACGCAACGAAAGGACGCTAACCGTGGAACTCTGGCAATTGAGCGCAGCCCAGGCCTCCGACCTGATGGCCGAGGGCCGCCTGACCAGCGAAGCCTACACGCGCGCCCTGCTCGCAAGGATCGAAGCGCGCAACCCGGTGACGCAGGCCTGGGTGCACGTCGACCCCGCGCTCGCGCTCAGCCAGGCGCGCGAGCGCGATCGCGAACCGCGCCGCAGCCGCCTGCACGGCATTCCCGTGGGCATCAAGGATGTCATCGCCACGCGGCTCATGCCCACGCAGTACAACTCGCCCATCTACGTCGGCCACCAGACGGCCGAGGACGCCAACAGCGTGGCGGTGCTGCTGGCCGCGGGCGCCGTGCTGCTCGGCAAGACGGAAACACTGGAATTCGCCTGTGGCGGGCGCGTGCCGCCAACGCGCAATCCGCACGACACCGCGCGCACGCCCGGCGGCTCGTCCAGCGGTTCGGGTGCCGCCGTGGCAGACGGCACCGCACCGATCACGCTGGGCACGCAGACCGGTGGCTCTACCATCCGCCCAGCCTCCTTTTGCGGCGTGTACGGCATGAAGCCGACCTTCGGGCGCATCAGCTTCGAGGGGGCCAAGCACTACTCGGTGCACCTGGACACTATCGGTTTTTATGGCCGCTCGGCCGAGGACCTGTGGATGGTGGCGCAGGCATTTCGCATGACAAGCGGCGACAAGCCCGCGGTGCCGGCGATCGAGGGCCTGCGCCTCGGGCTGTGCGAGACGCCGAGCTGGGGCACTGCGAGCGACGATGCCAAGGCGGCGCTGCTTGAGGCGGCGCGACGACTCGCGGCGGCCGGCGCAACGGTGACGCCCCTGCAGCTCCCCGAGCCGTTCAACCGGCTGACCGAGCAGCAGGACGTCATCATGAACGAGGGGGGGCGCGGCGCCTTCATTCCCGAGTACATGAACCACCCCGATCTATTGCACGACGATTTCAAGGCCAAGGTCGAGAACCGGCGCGGCTTCACCGCGGCCCAGATGCGCGACGTGCTCGACCAGGTGGCGCTGCGGCGCATCGACTTCGAGCGTGCCATGGGCGAGCTCGACGCGGTGCTGACGCTGAGTGCTCCGGGCGAAGCGCCCATGGGCATCCAGTCGCAGGGCGAAGCGAGCTTCAACCGCATGTTCACGGCGCTGCACGTTCCCTGCATCAGCGTCCCGGGGATGAAGGGAGCATCCGGCCTGCCCATCGGCATCCAGCTCATCCAGCGGCGCTACGAGGATGAAAAACTGCTGGCGGTGGCGGCTGCCGTCGCCCGGGTCATCGATACGCGTTGAGGATTGCCGGCGCGTATCGCGGCGACGCCCGCTGCCGCGTCACGCGTTGCGCAGCGTCACCTGGAAACGCCGCTGCATGGCGGCGACGATTTCGTCGAAGCGGTGGCCGGCGCGCACCACCGACAGGTTGGCCAGGTCGATGATGGTGCTCGACAGCCCCTGCGGGTTGGCATAGCGGGACAGCCCGTAATCGTAGGCGACTTCTGCGACCGCCAGCACCTCGGGCTCGATGTCCTCGATCCGGTACTTGCTGCCGCTCAGCGATCGGTTGGCCGATGAGCCGAACACGGCAAGATTGCGCAGCTTCGACTGTCGCGCCACCTCCACCAGCCAGTGCCCGCCGTTGATCACCATGTCCATGGTGCCCGCCAGCGACGAGTTGCGGATCACATCCGGATCCATTGCAGCGAGCATCGGGTGCGCGGCGCGAAACGGCGCCACGATGGAAAACGGCAGGCCCTCCTCCTCCACGAGGATGCGCACCATCTCGTGGCGCTCCGCGGGCACGTCGTGGATCTCGCGCGACAGCTGCCAGCTGCCGAACATGCCGCAGGGCTTGTTGAAGGAGCGGTTCTTCGCGGCGAAGATGCGCCGAACCGCATCGCCGCGGTGCCCCACGATGGCGTAGGTCAGGTCGAGCGGGATGATGGCGATGCCTCCGGCCACGATGACGTCCATCATTTCGGAGACGTCGCGCTCGAGGTCGGGCGCGGGCACGGCATCCGCGGTGTTGGCGGTGCCGGCGCTTCGCACCTTTCCCTGAATTTTTCGCATGATCTGGGGGTCGGCTTTCGTGTCGGTGGAAGACGCCTCGCCTGACGATTGGCGCAGTGGTGCGTGCGCCGGTTCAGGCGTAGGCCGGAAAAACTGCGCGCTATCATACCCGCAACGGGAACCACGCCATCGAGGAGCGAACATGCAGTCCATCCAGGAATTTGTGCGCTATGCGCCGGTCACGTCGCGACCCAAAGTGAGCTGGCCCGGCGGCAAGCGCCTGGCGTTCTGGATCGTGCCCAACGTCGAGTTCTACGAATCGACGCCGCCGCCCGCAGTGGGTCGCGAGACCTGGGACCGCGTGCCCTCGCACCCGGATGTGCGCGAGTACGGCTTTCGCGACTACGGCAATCGCGTGGGCATCTGGCGCATGACCGAACTGCTCGACCAGTACCCGGTGCGCCCGACGGCGTCCCTGAACCTCGCCCTGCTCGACCACTTCCCGGAGATCGCCGAGCTCATGCGCGAGCGCAACTGGGGCGTCATGAGCCACGGCATCTACAACACGCGCTTCCTGTACGGCATGGACGAGGCCGCGGAGCGTGCATTTTATGCTAACAATATCGATACGCTATACCGCCACTACCGGACACTGCTGAAGGGAATCCTGACACCCGCCATCTCCAACACCACGCGCACGCCGCGGCTGATCGCCGAGGCCGGCCTCACCTACCACGCCGACTGGGTGCACGACGACGTGCCGGTGCCGATCCGCGTCGAAGGCCACAAGCTGATCTCCATCCCGTATTCCTACGATCTCAACGACGCGCCGCTGTGGGACGGCCGGCCCTACGGCGGCCGCTACTTCGTCGATGCCTGCAAGGCGGCCTTCGATCGGCTGTATGCCGAGAGCGCCGATGGCGGACGCGTGTTCTGCATCGCGCTGCACCCCTACCAGATCGGCCAGCCGCACCACATCGGGCACCTGAAGGAAATCCTCGACCACATCTGCCGCCACGATGGCGTGTGGCATGCCACGGGCGACGACATCGCCGACCATTTCATGGCGCATCACTACGACGCCCATGTGCGCCACGCGGACGAACTCGCTCTTGAAGCGGCCGCGGCGGCAAGGGCGCGTCCTGCGCGCATTGCGCGAACGCGGTCCACGGCGGCCGTCGCCTCCGGCCCCACGCCCGCGAGGCGCACCGTCGGCATGGACCAGCCGCACACCACGTGGAACCCACTGCCCTCGCGGCCGGCGCTGCGCTGGCCCGGCGACAAGGCCCTGGCCGTGGTGCCGCTGATCAACCTCGAGGTGTACGAGGATCCCCTGCCCGCCGGCTGGCCGCAGGTGTCCAGCGTCGGCGGCGGGCTGATCCGCGACTTTCCCAACATCTCGCGCGTCTCCACGCGCGAATACGGCCATCGCGTCGGCATCTTTCGCATCCTCGATGCGCTGCGCGCACGCGGCATTCGCCCCACCGTGGCCATCGACGCGCTCACCGCAGAAATGTACCCCTCGCTGGTGGCCGCGCTCCGGGACGCGAACAGCGAGTTCGTCGCCCACGGCATCTCCGTGACCCGCCCCATCACCAGCGCCTTGAGCGTGGCCGTGGAGCGTGACTACATCGCAGAAACCCTGGAGCGGCTGGAGGCCTGCGGCATCCGGCCCGCCGGCTGGTTCGGCCCGGAGTACGGCGAATCCACCGTGACGCCGCAGCTACTGGGGGAGGCGGGCCTGGGTTACCTGTGCGACTGGGCCAACGATGAACAGCCCTACCGCATGCATACCCCGGGCGATCTCGTCGCCCTGCCGCTATGGGCGGACTTCGACGACCAGACCGTGCTCATCAACCGCATGTGCAACCTCGACATGTTCGAGGACCACTTCAACAAGGCGCTCGCGCAGCTGGCGATCGACGGCGTGAAATCGTCGCGCGTATTGCACTACTGCGTGCGGCCGTGGGTCTCGGGCGCGCCGCATCGCATCGGCCTGTTCGAGCGCGTGCTCGATCGCGCGCTTGCGCTGCCGGGCGTGTGGATGCCGACGGCGGGTGAAGTGGTCGATGCATGGCGGCGCTCTGACGCAGCCGGGTAAAGGACGCCGTCTCCCAATACGCTCAAATCATGTGGCGGGCACGAAGCGGACGACAGCGCCGAACACATCGCGGGGCGACAGCCAGCAGCCCATGTCGTCACGCATCAGGGGCGCGCCGCCCGACACAATTGCCTGCATGTTTCCAACGGAAAATTCGATCGCGGCCACCGACGGGGCGTCGGGAACGCGTGCGCCGGGAAAGGAACGCTCGAGATCATGCCGGTCGGCAAGCCGCAACCAGGTTCCGTCCGGGAAGCGCACCACGTCGCCCTCCGGTTCAGCGTGCAACGTCCCGAAAATTCGCTCATAGCGCTTGCGCGCCTCTGCGCGATCGGCGACATGCAGGATGCAGCCGTTCAACGCCGTGGCCCCGTTCGGATGCACCAGCAGCTCCGGCGGCCGCAGGATATCCGGCGTCAGGTGCTGCACGATGCCGAGCATGCACTCGGGGGCCTGCGCATCGCCCACCAGGAAGAACTTGAACCGCGCCTCGCCGCGTCCCGGCACTTCGCGACCCCAGGTCGCGCAGGCAGAGACCGGCACGCCGCGATCGGCGAGCCGCTGCCGGTCCCCATCCGCGTCGTCCGTGGACACGATGACGATGTGCAGCCCCCAGTAGCGCGCGATGCGCGGCACCAGCATGTGGCCCGCTGCAGGGTCGGTGACGGCGATGAGTTCCTGGTAACCGCGCGAGAGCATGAAGACGTGATTCGCGGCGCCGGTGCTGACGGGCTTGCCGTCGGGTCCCGGCCGCGTCAGCAGTTCGCGGGGCGTTAGCCGGAAGCCCAGCGAAGCAAACAGCGCGCGTGCCGCCTCGAGGTCGGGCACGGCAAGGCCGGTATGGTCGAGTCCCAGGAACATGGCGCGATCGCTGCGAACCTACTCCACCTTGATGTTGGCTTCGCGCGCCACTTTCTGCCAGCGCACGATCTCGGTCCGGATCCGCTCCTCCAGCTTTGCCGGCGTGGACGGCACGGCTTCGACACCCTGCTTGCCCAGCAATTCCTTCACGTCAGGCGAGGTGAGCAGCTTGTGGATTTCCGCGTTCAATCGATCAATCACGGGTTTGGGCGTGCCAGCCGGTGCCGCTATGGCGTGCCACACCGTGGCCTCGTAACCGGGATAGCCCTGCTCGGCCACCGTCGGCAGGTCAGGGGCCAGGGAGGCGCGGCGCTCCGAGGTCACCGCCAGCGCGCGCAGCTTGCCAGCCTGCACCTGCGGATAGATGCTGACGATGGTGGCCCAGAGAATTTCGATTTCTCCGCCGAGTGCCGCCGCCGTGGCGGGGCCGCCGCCGCGATAGGGCACTTCCTGCACCTTGATTCCGGCAACGGCATTGAAGTATTCCACCGGCAGCGTCACCGCGGGACCGGTGCCGCCGTAGTTCAGCTTGCCCGGTTGCGACTTGGCCAGCCTGACGAGGTCCTGCAGGGTATTGGCCGGCACCTTCGGGTTCACCGTGATGATCAGCGGCTGCTCCGATATCTGCGAAATCAACGCGAGGCTCTTCAGCGGGTCGTAGGGCAGCTTGGCATACAAGGCCGGGTTGACCGAATACTGCGAGCTGCTGCCCAGGAGCAGCGTGTAGCCGTCGGCGGGCGACTTGACCACCGCCTCGGTGCCGACGATGCCGTTGGCTCCAGCGCGGTTCTCGATGATGATCGGCTGCCCGAGGTCCTGCGCCAGGCGCGTGGACAGGAGCCGCGACAGCACGTCGGCACTGCCGCCCGGGGGGTTGGGCACGATCACGCGCACGGGACGCGACGGGTAGGCCTGCGCCAATGCATCCGAGGCGCCGATTGCAAGCGTGACCGACGCAAACGCGGCCGCACAGGCAAGCGCAAGGTTCAGTGGTTTTCTGGTCATGATGGTTTCTCCTTCTCGGGCCACTTTATTAAGAGTCTGTTGCAATATGAGGGGATACTCCCCTCATGCTCCCCTACTACGGGGGTTGCAAAATTTCATTTTGCAACCGGTTCTAAATACGTTCTTTTCCGGGAAAACGCGAATGGATTCATCGATCAGCGGCGGATCACGGTCCAGCGCTCGATTCGGTTGAGCTCGCCGCGCTGGTTGCGGTATTCGGTGGCAGTCACGAGAAGCAGCATCGGACCTTTGCTGCTCTGTTTCTCGGTCATGCTCTCGATGGTCGTGCTGGCGGTAATGGTGTCGCCGGCACGGATCGGCACCCCGAACTCGACGCCGCATCCGGCCATGAGGCGGCGCTTGACCCTGACCGGCAAGTCGTACTCTCCGGGCTTTCGCCTGCGCCCGTCGTCACCGATAGTCCCGCCATGATGGAACGCCGGCAGGAACAGGGGTGGCGCGATCAGCACGCCGTCGGCGCCGCGCACGATCATGGGGTCACCGAGCGCTTCCTGGTAGCGCAGGATGTCGTCCTCGCGCACCAGGCTGGTTTCGGCATCCCACATCGGCTTGCCGACGAAAGCCAGCAGCTCGGGCGTCAGCAGCGTCTCAGCCATTGCCACCCGCCATCAGTACGCGGCACTTCGCGATGACGCGATCCTCCGCCGCGTAGTCGAAGGCACCGGGCCCCAGCGTCAGCTCTTCCGGGCTGCCCGGGGCGACCGGATGGTCGCGAAGCCACAGCACGTACTGCCGCGTGGCTTCCTCGACCGGCACCACATCCCGGTACCCCAGGTCGTAACGAATCGCCGACAGGTCGAACAAGGTGTTCTGGCGCATGGCGAAGGGATTCTGGCATGGGCTCATGCGCAGCGGAACGCTCACCATCTCCCATTCGTGTTCGAGGGTTCGCGCCACGAGGTCGGTCAACGCCAGCAACGACAACGAGCGCTCGTCGCCGACGTTGTAGGCCTTGCCGCTCGCCGCCGGCCGGTCGATTGAAAGCATCACTGCCTCGGCGAGGTTCTCCGAGTATCCCCGCTGGGGAACCATCAACCCATCGGACTCCAGCGCGATGGCGCGCCGGCCATCGAGCACGCGGCGCACCAGGAACCACTCGAACGGGATGTAGCTGTAGCGGCCATAGACGAAGGTGTAGCGCAGGATGGTGGCATCGAAATCGCCGCGCTCATGGGCCGCCATCACCGTCTCCTCGCTTCGCGCCACGAGGTAACCGTAACGCTCGGCCGGGTCCGTGACTTTCGCATCCGATTCGCGAATGGGCAGCGGCACGCCCACCTCGCCGGGCGCGATGCGCGAGCGGCGATAGTAGGGGAGCCCGCTGATGGAAATGAACTTGCGAGTGCGCCCGGCCAGCACCGAGGCCACGTGGCGCACGCGGCCCGAGGTGCTCACCACCGCATCGAAGCTGCGCCCGGCCAGCAGGCGCTTCAGGTCCGCTCCATCGCCCGGGTCGCCGTGGATATGCTCGACGGGCGCCGAGAAATCGAGCTCATGGCGCCCGGTATGGAATATCGCCACATCGTCGCCGCGCGCAATGAGCCGCTCGACGATGCAATAGCCCGAGGGTCCGGTTCCGCCGATCACCAGTGAGCGCCTCACCGCCATCAGATCACGCCCTCGGCGCGCAGGCGCGCGATGCCTTCGGCATTGAAGCCGAGGCTCACCAGCACATCGTCGGAGTGCTCTCCAAGCAGTGGCGGCGGCGTGCGCACGGAGGCCGGATTGGCCGACATGCGCAGCGGGTTGTTGAGCACCTTGATGTCGCCTGCCACCGGGTGCGTCATGTCCACCACCATGCCGTCGTGCTTGAGTTGCGGATGCTCGAACACGTCGGCCATGGAATTGATGCGACCCACCGGCACGCCGGCGGCCTCCAGCGTCGCTACCCAGTGCGCGGACGATTGCGCTGCAAGGAGCGGCTCGATCACTGCCAGCAATTCGGATCGATTGCGGCTGCGCCCGGCAGTATCGGTGAAGCGCGGATCGGCGGCCAGTTCGGGCACGACCAGGGTTGCGCACAGCTTCTTCCACAGCGCATCGTGGAACGCCGCGATGAACACGTGGCCGTCCGCAGTCGCGAACGACTGGAAGGGAACGAACTGCGGATGCGCGCTGCCCATGCGGGGGAACACCTTGCCGGTCGCGAAGAATTCGCCCTCGCGCGGGATCAATCCAAACACGGCCGCATCGAACAAGGACAGTTGCACGTACTGGCCCTGCCGTGCTTCCTGGGCCCGGGGTTCTTCCTTGGCACGGTCGCTGCGATCGCGCGCGTACAGCGCCAACAGGATGCCCTGCGTCGCAAGCATGGCGCCGTAGATGTCACCCACTGCCGTGCCGATGCGCACCGGCCCGCGATCCTGCTCCCCGGTCAGGCCCATGATGCCGGATTCGGCCTGGATGATCGGATCGACCGCGGTGCGGTTGCGATACGGGCCATCGGCCCCGAAGCCGGTGATCGAGCAGTAGACGAGGCGCGGATTGATGCGCTTGAGGCTCGCGTAGTCGATTCCCAGCTTGTCGGTGACGCCGGGCCGGAAGTTCTCCACCAACACATCGGCGGTGGCGACCAGTTGCTCCAGGATGCGGCGCCCCTCCGGCTTGTCGAGGGCCAGCGTCAGGCTCTGCTTGTTGCGGTTGGTGCTGAGGAAATTGACCGATTCGCCATTCTTCGTGATGGCGCTCGATGCGCGATAAAGGTCGCCAATGCCGGGCTCCTCCACCTTGATCACTTCGGCACCCATGTCGGCCAGCATCATGGTGGCAAGCGGCCCCGCCAGCACGCGGGTGAGATCGAGCACGCGGATTCCCGCCAATGCGCCTTGCGTCATGTCATGTGCTCCTTGCACCAAGTCCCGCCGCGCCGGCGGCCCGAATTTCCACCGTCGCGGTCGCGCTGACCACCTTTTCGTTTCGCTGGTTGAACATTTCCAGGGTACAGCCGACCTGAACTGAACCGGTTTCGCCGCTTTCGGCGTTCCGCCCCGTGAAAATCACGGCGCCTTCGCAACGGATGTCATCGCCGAATGCAACCAGGCCGTGATTGCGCCATTCCAGGTGCTTGAGCGTGCCTGCGGGCCCGGTCCAGGCGGCAATGGCCTGTGTCAGATAGTTTCCCAGCACCGGTCCCTGTACCACGGCGCCGGGCAGGCCTTCCTGCTCGCGCGCATAGGTGTCGTCGTAATGGATGCGCTGGAATTCCCACATGGCGGCCGCGTACATGACCGCATGCCGCAGCGTGGGCCGAATCACGAACACCGGCATCGCGTCGCCAACGGCTATGGAATCGCAATCGATGGGCATGGGCGTGTGTTGTTGCATGCGGGGAACGGGATCCGCGGGGGAACGTCGCTCTGTACCGAACAATAGCGAGAAAAACGGCGAGAACAACGGCAGGAACAACGGTGAGAACAACGGCGAGCCCGCGCGGCAATGTCGCCGATACTAACACTGCGGGCGCGCCACTCCGGCCGATGCCTGAAAGGCCGGGACTTTCGCATTTGACCGTCCTTGACGCGCATAGGATGAGGCGCTATGGTGCGGCTTCATTTTTGCGACCGGCGTATCCTGCAGCGTCAATCCCTTCGACCAGGAGAATTCGATGAACTCTTCCAACCATACATTGCGTGCCAAGCTGGCGGCGGCCATCACGTTTGCCACGGCGCTCGGAGTGCTGCACAGCGGATCGGCGTTCGCGCAAGCCACCGCACAGCAGGTCGCGCAGCAATACCCGAAGGATGCCAAGCTCATTGCCGCGGCCAAGGCCGAGGGCAGCATGGTCCTGTATGGATCGTCCAGCGTCGTGGCCTTGAAGGCCAACGCCGATGCTTTCGAGAAGACCTACGGCATTCCGATCAAGTTCACCATGACCGCCAGCGCGCCGCAGACGGCGCGTGTCGACCAGGAAATCAAGGCCGGGCGCATTGTCCCTGATGCCATCATTTCCGCCGACCGCCCCTCCCTGTACCGGTGGGCCGCCGACGGCCAGCTGGCGAAGCTGCCCGACATGAAGTTCCCGGGGCAGTCGGAATATATCGTGGCCATCCAGAGCATCTACCAGGGCGTGCTCGTCAATACCGACCTCGTTTCCAAGCAGGACATGCCGAAGAAATGGAGCGACCTGCTCAACCCGAAGTTCGCCGGCAAGATCGTCGTCGGCAGCCCGCGGGTTGGCACCGCCTACGCCATGCTGTACCTGGCCATGCTGACCGATCCGAACTACGGCGAGGCGTTCTTCGAGAAACTGGCGGCCCAGAAAGCGCGCGTGGTGCGCAACAACCCGATGGTGGCGCAGCTGACCGCATCGGGCGAGGCCGCATTGGGATTCAACGGCATCCCGTACGATGCCAATAACATCCTGGCTTCGAACCCGAAGGCGCCGATCACCTACGTCTACCTTGATATTGTCTGCCAGGCGAACACCTATCTGGTGCTGAACGGCAAGGCGCAGCGACCCAATGTCGCGAAGCTGTTTGCCAGCTGGCTCATGTCGCCTGCCGGGCAGATGGTGAACAACGGCGACGGCCGCGCATCCAGCCCGCTCGGGAACCTGCCCGGCACCCTGACTGCGCCGGACCGCAAAATGGTGCGCGCCGATATCACCATCGAGAAGTCGTCGGCGGAGTACCAGAAGACCATCGACACGATGGAGCGCATATTCAAGTAGGGCCGGTCGCGACAGTGATCTTGCAACCGCCCCGCACGGGCAAGCGTGAAGGGGGTTGCCCCTTCGTTCTGCAACGGACTACAGGCGCACCTGCAGCGTGATGTTCATCGAAATCAACGAAGTGTCGAAACGATTCCCGCAACGCGGTGGCGCGGCGACGGACCGCCCGGTCGCCGCGCTGCAGTCGGTCAGCGTCGGCGTCGAAAAAGGAAAAATGCTCGCCCTGGTCGGGCCCAGCGGATCGGGCAAGACCACCCTGCTGCGCTGCATCGCCGGGCTGGAGACGCCGGACCAGGGTGACATCCGCATCGACAACCGGGAGGTATTTTCGTCGCGGACGGGGACGAATACGCCGACCGAAAAGCGCAACCTGGGCCTGATCTTCCAGAGCTATGCGCTGTGGCCGAACATGACCGCGGAGCGCAACGTCGCCTATCCCCTGCGCCGGCGGCGCGTGCCGGACGCCGAGTGCAAGACCCGGGTCGCGCATTACCTGGGACTGGTCGGCTGCGGGCACCTGGCCGAGCGCTACCCCCATGAGCTGAGCGGCGGCCAGCAACAACGGATCGCGCTGGCAAGGGCCCTCGTCTATGAGCCGGCAGTGGTGCTGTTCGATGAGCCCTTGAGCAATCTCGATACGTCGTTACGGGAACATCTGCGGGCCCAGATCCGCGAAATCCAGCGCCGGGTGGGATTCACCGGCGTCTATGTCACCCACGACCAGGGCGAAGCATTCTATGTGGGCGACCGGGTGGCGATCCTGGGCGAAGGCCAGTTGGTGCAGTTCGGCACGCCGGACGAGATCTACCG
>CANJXQ010000113.1 GCA_947478805.1 Betaproteobacteria bacterium
CCAATTGCCTCAAGGCCGAGAACATTTATTACATCGGCGACCTGATCCAGCGCACGGAGACCGAGCTGCTCAAGACCCCGAACCTTGGCCGGAAGTCCCTGAACGAGATCAAGGAAGTTCTTGCCTCGCGTGGACTGACGCTGGGCATGAAGCTTGAGAACTGGCCGCCGGTTGGCCTCGAGACTGCGCGCGGCTGACCCGCGCGAGCCTACTGAAACAAGATAGAAAGAGGCAAATACTATGCGCCATCGCCTAGGACTGCGCAAACTCAATCGCACCAGCAGCCACCGGCTCGCGATGTTTCGCAACATGACCAATTCACTGCTTACGCATGAAGTCATCACCACGACGTTGCCCAAGGCAAAGGAGCTTCGTCGCGTCGTGGAGCCGATGATTACCCTCGGGAAGAACCCCAACCTTGCCAATCGTCGCCTGGCGTTTGACAGGCTTCGCGATCGCGATGTCGTGACCAAGCTGTTCAGCGAGCTTGGCCCGCGCTACGCAACGCGCAATGGCGGCTACCTGCGGATCCTCAAGTTTGGTTTCCGCAAGGGAGACAATGCCCCGATGGCACTGGTTGAGTTGCTCGACCGGCCGGATGAGCCTGCCGAGGGCAAGGCCGCAGAATAAGCGGCTGTCGCGCCAAAAAAGCCGGGTCGTCCCGGCTTTTTTGTTGCCTCGTCAATTCAGCAGCAGGATCACGCGGTAGTCGTTGACATTGGTGCGCGTCGGTCCGGTCACGACCAAGTCCCCTGTTGCGTTGAACACCGCCCATGCATCGTTGTTCAAAAGCAGCGCGCGCGGGTCGAGGCCCTGACCCCTCGCCATTGCCAAGGTGTCCGGCGTGAGCACTGCGCCCGCATTGTCCTCCGATCCGTCGATCCCGTCGGTGTCGCAGGCCAGCGCCCAGGCCTGTGGAGCGCCTTCGACTTCCAGCCCCAGGGACAGGAGAAATTCGCTGCAGCGGCCGCCCCGTCCCCGCCCCCGAACCGTGACCGTGCATTCGCCGCCCGAGACGAGCGCAATCGGGGAAGCCCAGGGCTGCGCGTAGCGGATCACCTGCCGCGCAATGGCCGCCTGCATTTTTGCCACCTGCGAGGCCTCTCCCGTGACGCTGTCCCCCAGCACGGCGCAAGCGAGTCCCTGATCGCGAAAGAATCCGGCCGCGCCTTGCAGGGCGTTTTGGGATGTGGCGATGACCCGGTTCTCCACTCGCGCAAAAATCCGGTCACCGGGCTTGGGCGTCTCTGCAATCTCTCCCCGTGCGCCCTTTTTCAAGTGCTCCATCGCAGCCGCAGGGGCGTTGATCTCGTATCGGGCGAGCACCCCGAGCGCATCGGCAAAAGTCGACTCGTCCGGCGCGCACGGTCCCGAGGCGATGCTCGAAGGCGCATCACCCGTTACGTCCGAGATGATCAGGCAGAGCACTGGCGCCTTGCAAGCCGCCGCCAGCCTGCCTCCGAGGATTCCGGACAGGTGCTTTCGCACGATGTTCATTTCCTGCACCGGCGCGCCGCACGCAAGCAACTTTCGATTGACCGCCTGAAGGTCGGCGAGGCTGAGGCCTTCAGCCGGCACCGACAGGAGGGATGACCCTCCTCCGGAGACCACCGCGATGAGGAGATCGTCCCGGCTGAGATTGCGCGCAAGCTTCAGTACTTCGCTCGCGGCCCGTTCTCCGGTGGCATCCGGGACGGGATGCCCGGCCTCGATGACCTTGACTCGGTTCGTCAACAGTCCGTGGTTGTAGCGCGTGACCACCAGCCCCGCCAGCGGCGCATGCGCAGGCCAGGCCTGTTCGATCGCCAGTGCCATGGCAGCCGCGGCCTTTCCCGCGCCCAGGACCATGGTGCGGCCCTTGGGCGGCGGTGGCAGATGCGGTGGCACCACCACGAGCGGGTCTGCCGCAGCAACCGCAGCCGTGAAGCTGCGCACGAGCAAGCCACGCGGATCCATACGAAAATCCGTCATGCAAGCGTTCCTGGCCGAACTGACGAGCCGCGGCACGCGCAGGGCATCAGGCGCCCATCATGCGCAAGGTGGCTGCGAACAAGGCGCTTGAAGGCTCGGCCATTTGCTCGAGCACCGTGAAGTGGTTGTGTCCGGGGCAGGGGACGTCCTCGCGCAGCACCTGACGCCAGCGTTCCGAGATGATGCGGTTTTGCTTGTGAAAGCCCGCGTTCTCCTCGCTGCCCACGGAGGTGAACAAGGGCGCATCGGTCGCGGGCGGCATGAATGCCGGACTCACGGCCAGCGCCGAGCGTGTGGTCAGTCTCACATCCTTGTTGATACTGGGTGTCCTGACGATATCGCGCAGGTCGTAGAGCCCGGATACGGAAAGCGCGGCCTGAACCACCTTCGCAGGCAAGTCCACGGCGTAACGTGGCCACTGGCATGCCAGCATCATCGCCGCCAGATGCCCGCCGGCAGAATGCCCGGCGACATAGAGTTGCCCGGCCGGGGCGCCGAAGTTGCTCGCGTTGCGATGGAGCCACGCGGTGGCTTGCACCGTCTGCATCACGATGTCGCGAACCTGCACCGTCGGACACAGTGCATAGTCCGCAATCGCCACGGTAATGCCCGCATCGGCGTATGCGCTGGCGACAAAGGAGAAATCCGACTTGCCAAAGGCGCGCCAGTAGCCCCCGTGAATAAACAGCAGCAAGGCCCTGCTGCTGCCCTTCGCTCGGAATATATCCATGCGCTCGGCGGGGCCGGGGCCATAAGGCACATCGAGGTATGACGCCGACGCCGCCCGAGCCTGCGCCGAACGCGCCTGCCAGCGCGCAATGATCGCGGGCGCATCGGCGACCGTGAGGCGCGGGTTGTAGAGCATGTCGTAGGAAACTTTCTGGGCTGTCATGGGGATTTCCGGCCATTGGCGCTGGGCGACGATGCGGATTATGCGCCAGCGCATGCATGGCGGCCTAACGCGCGGGTTGCGCCGTGGCCGCAGGCTTTTCTCCAGCCCTCGCGCAGCGCGCCTGATCCCCCCGTTAAAATGAGCCAATGCACTGCAATCAACGGATACTCCTCTGCCTGTTGGCGTTGGCTTCGCTTGTGCTTGCCGGTGCAGCCACGGCGCAGGCACCCGGTGGGTCGCCGCCTTTGCAGGCACCCGGCCCCGGGGCGCAACTTTTCGAAGCTATTGAGCGGGGCGATCTGGCGCGTGTTGAGGCGTTGGCAAAAACCGGCATTCACCTGTCGGCGCGTAACGACGACGGAGAGCCTCCGCTATTCGTCGCGGCCGACAAGGGGCAATTGCTCATCCTGCGCGCGCTGATTGCGGCACGCTGCGATTTGCGGATGCGCACCCGCAATGGTGAAACTGCCCTGCACGCGGCCGCGATGCTCGACAACCCGGATTTTGTGCGCAGCCTCCTCGAGGCTGGCGCCGAGCCCAATACCGTGAACGCCGACGGTGAGACGCCGCTCGCGTGGTCCGCCATGACCGGGACGGTGCGAGCCGCCGAGGCGTTGCTCGAGCGGGGGGCGCTGGTCAATGTGGCCGACGATCGCGGCAACACGCCGCTGCACGGCGCCGCGGCATCCGGCCATGTCAACGTGGTCGCCCTGCTCCTGTCGCGCAAGGCCGATCCTGGCAGGCGCAATCGCGATGGGCGCACTGCGCTCGACCTTGCCCGCGAGCGCGGCGAGGGTGATGTGGTCAAGCGCTTGAGCGAGGGGCTGCGTTGATGATTTATGAAAAATTGATAATCAAGATGTCCGTCAGTCGGGAATTAGCGGAAGATTATTATATCGATACTGATATAAATTCCTGGGCTGCTGGTTGTGGTGATGAGCCTCAGGCGCGCAAGACGGCTACAGCGAAGAGCAACCATGCCGCCAAAAGGCAGAGACCGCCTACCGGGGTGACGGCACCCAGAATGCGCACGCCGCTGAGCGACAGCGCGTACAGGCTGCCGGAAAAAAGCAGGATGCCGGCCAACATGAGCCACCCAGCCCATTTCATCAAGGCCCCACCGGGAAGCGCGGGGACCGCCAGCCCGATTGCTAGCAAACCCAGCGCATGCCAAAAGTGATACTCCACCGCTGTTCGATACACGGCCATCAAGTCGGCGGGAAGGCGATCGCGCAGCGCATGGGCGCCAAACGCGCCGAAGCCGACGGCAAGAAATGCGGCGATCGCCCCGGCGGCCAGAAAAATCCTTGCGTCAGCGTTCATGAGATTTCTCCTCGAATGGTTTCGCGGGCAGCTACCCCCGGGTGCCACAGATGCTGCTCCGATCTTGCGGCATCTATTGGACCACAAAGAAGGTTGCTGGCCAGGCAAGGATGCGGCCTCCAAGGGCCGGGGCGCGGCTCGAATCTTTACGTATCACGCGCGGGCTGAATCGGCGTGTGGGAGCCCTATGCCCTGGTGCTGCTCGTTGTGTCGTGCTGGTACTGGTACGACGCCTTGCGCGCCCGCGAAAGCGCGTTGGAGGCAGGGCGATCGGCGTGCGAACGCGACCAACTGCAGTTTCTCGACGAGACAGTGGCCATGCAATCAGTGCGCCCGGCACGCGATCGCCATGGTCGCCTGCGCCTTAAGCGGCAATACGCGTTCGAGTTCAGCGATCCGCGCGATGCCGGCGGCGACAACCGCAGGCAAGGCGTCGTGGAGACGCTTGGCAGCAGGGTAGAATCGGTCAGCCTGGAGCCGTTCCGGCTGCATTGATGGAGCGACGATGCAAATGCTCCGCCCGGTAAGCAGGTCCTTGGTCGAGCGGAAACATTGTTTTATCGGCAGGCCGCTGTGGCCGCTCGCAGCGCTTCCTTCACCGATTTCGCACGCATCCCGCCGCCAGGACGCCTTGTCAAGGATTCTGCCCAACACATGATTGCGCAACCGTGGTTGCAGGGGACAGTGGTGGCCCAGCGACGCTGGACCGACACGCTGCTTTCCCTTCAGGTCGATGCTGCTCTGCCGCCATTCGAGGCGGGGCAGTTCACGAAACTCGCATTGCCTATCGGCGGCGAGCTGGTGGCGCGGCCGTATTCGTTCGTCAATTCCCCCGGCAACACGCCCCATGAGTTTTTTTACGCCATCGTGCCCGGCGGGCCACTCAGTTCCCGGCTGGCCAGTCTTGCCGCCGGGGACGCCATCCAGCTGGGGAGCACGCCGGCGGGTTTTCTGGTGCTGAGCGAAGTGCCTGACGCGGAGAGCCTGTGGTTGCTGTCCACCGGAACAGGCATTGGGCCCTTCCTTTCCATCCTCGGCGGCGATGTCGCCTGGAAGCGATTTCGCAATGTGGTGCTGGTCTATGCGGCGCGGCGGTCGGAGGATCTGGCGTACGGCGAGCGGCTCGACTCGATCCAGGCGGCGCGTGGCGCGCAATTGCGTCTCGTGCGCATGCTCAGTCGCGATGCTGCGCCCGGTGCGCTGCAGGGGCGCATTCCGCAGGCCATCAGTAGCGGGATCCTGGAGCGTGCCGCCGGCGTCGCACTGGATGCGGCGAGCTCCCAGGTCATGCTGTGCGGCAATCCCGCAATGGTTGTCGATGCCGTGGCCGCGCTGAAGTTGCGCGCCATGAAGAAACACCGGCGTCGCGATCCGGGTCAGATCACGGTGGAGAACTACTGGTGACGAGTCGGGTACGCGCATTGTTGCGGGGCGCCCTGGTGATGGTTGTCGCGGTGGCGCTTGGGGGCTGCACGGCCGTTCGACTGGCTTATAACAATGCCGACGTGCTGGTGCGTTACATGGCCTCCGACTACGTCGACCTCGATCCGTCCCAAGCCGATGAATTCAAGTCGCGGCTGGCCCGGTTTCATGGCTGGCACCGCGCGCAGGAGTTGCCGGCCTACGCCGTGTTCCTGTCCGAAGCGGGCAGGCGCCTGGAGAAGGGTGTGGTCGAGGAAGACGTGGCCTGGGCCGCGGCGCAGCTGCGCGCGCATTACCGCAGGCTTGCTGTCCAGGCGACGCGCGAGGCGTCCATGGTGTTGGTGACGCTCTCTCCCGCGCAGATAGCCGACATGGAAAAAAAGCTCTCCGACATCAATGCCAAGTTCGCCCGCGAGCGCCACCTCGATGAGCAGGACAAGCGCTTGCGCAGGAATGCCAAGCAGATGAACAAGCAATTCGACGACTGGCTGGGCAGCCTGACGGATGCCCAGGAGGCGCGAATAGAGCGATTTGTACGCGAGCACGATGCCCTGTCCCTGTCACGCTTCGAGGATCGCAAGCGGCGTCAGCGCGAAGGCGTTGCGCTGATCCGGTCCGAGCGCGATCCCGCGCTGCTCGCGCCGCGGCTGGTCGAACTCTTCGTTGATCCGGACGCCGGCCGCGCGGTCGAATTGCGTGCGGCCATTGCGCGATATGAAGCGGACCTGACGCGCTTGATCGTGGACATGGATCGCAGCGCCAGCGCCGAGCAGCGCACGCAGGCCCTGCGGCGCGTGGCGCGCTACGCCAACGATTTTCAGGTGCTGGCGGCGCAAAAACCGGCTGCCGCGTCGCCCTGAGCGTCTCCCGGTACACAGTGCCAATCCCGTGATGCGCCGGCCCATCCTCGTCTTCTCGCATGCCAACGGTTTTCCCGCTGGCGCCTATCGCAAGATGTTGAGCGGGCTCGAGGCGGAATTCGACATCCGCGCCATCGACCGCATCGGCCACGATCCGCGCTACCCGGTGAGCGACGGCTGGCCGCACCTCGTCGCCGAACTGACCGACTTCATCTGCGCGCAGGCGCAGGTTCCGGTGTTTGCCGTGGGCCACTCGTTGGGGGGCTACCTGAGCTTTCTTGCGGCAGTGCAGAAGCCGGAGTTGTTCTCGGGAATCGTCCTGCTTGATTCTCCGATCATTGGCTTCTGGACCGGCACCGCCTTCGGCATGGTGAAGCGCTTTGGCATGGCTGATCGGGTTACCCCGGCCGGCATCACGCGCGAGCGCCGACGCGAGTGGCCCTCGCTGGAGGCGGCGACGCGGTATTTCCTCAGTCGCAAGGCATTTCGTCATTTCGATCCGGATTGCGTGCGCGACTACGCGGTTGCGGGCACGCGCGCTGATCGCGGCGGTGTCAGGCTCGCCTTCGATCCGGAAATCGAGTACCGGATCTATCAGGGCATACCGCACGATTTGGCGGCCTACGCGCCGCGCCTGCGCGTGCCGGCCGGATTTGTCGGCGGGCAGCAGTCGGTGGAAGTCCGGCGCGTGGGCCTGCGACTGACGCGGCGACATTTCCAAGTGGAGATGGTGCAGGGCGGGCACTTGTTCCCCCTTGAGCATGCGGCAGTCGCGGCACAGGCCATCCGGCGCATGCATGCGCAATTGTGTGGCGGCATTGCGGCAGGACGCGCCCGCGGGGACGACCGATCGTGAACGCGCGCGAGGGTGCCCATGCCAGTGGAACGTTGTCAGCGGGTGCCAGGGCGGGCCTGCCGATCGTCCTGGGTTACCTGTCGATCGGCTTCGCCGCGGGCGTGGTGCAGCGCGCGAGCGGCCTCTCGGTGGCCGAGGTCGTGCTCATGTCGCTGGTGCTCTACGCAGGGTCGGCGCAATTCGTGGTTGCGGGCCTGATCGCGGCAGCAAGGCCGGGGGATCTGCCGACGGCGACAATCATTGCCACGGTGTTCCTGGTGAATCTGCGCCATGTGCTGTTGTCGGCAGCCCTGGCGCCGCACTTCACGCGCGTATCGGCCATCCGTAATGCCTTGCTCGCCCTGCAACTGACTGACGAAACCTTTGTCGTGGCATGGACGGCGCTGGCCCGCGGACTTCTCCCCGACAAGGGGCGCGTCGCCTGGATGGCTGGGCTCAACCTGTCGGCGTACATAAGCTGGGCGGTGGCCAATCTTGCGGGTGCGATGGCGAGCGGCATGGTCGGTGATTTGCGGACCATCGGTTTCGACTTCGCATTGCCGGCCATGTTCGGTGCCTTGCTCGTGCTGCAGCTGTCCGCGCACAAATCGTCTGCCGAGTCCGGTGCGCGGGGCAATGAGCCCGGGCGCCGCATGCTGGCGGTTGCGCTGCTGTCGGCTGCGCTGGCCGTGGCGATTGCCTTGCTCGTGCCCGGTCAATGGAACATCCTGATCGCGACACTGCTGGCAGCTACCTTCTCCCTGTTCATGGAGCGCGCATGGAAGTCCGTCCGGAAATCCTGATCATTATTATCGGATCTGCGATAGTCACTGCATTGCCACGGGTTATACCCATGGTATTGTTGTCACGATTGACGATGCCCCCTTGGTTGGGGGCGTGGCTGGGCGCGGTGCCCGTGGCCATCCTGGTCGCGTTGCTCGCCACCGAATTGCTGGTGGCGAATCAGCGCTTGGTGGGTGCGGAGGCACTGCCCGCGCTCATCGCCATCGTTCCGGTATTCGTCGTTGTCGCCATCACGCGAAGCCTGATGGGCGCGGTCATCGCCGGCATGCTGACTGTTTCCTTACTGCGCATGGTCTGGTGATGAGAATGCAATGGCATTACCGGGTCGTGCGACGCTCGGCTGAGATGCCGGCGCAGGTCTTCGCCGTCGATGCGTGCGTGAGGGGGATTGTGCTGCGGGAGTGCTAGCTGTTCTGTAGCGCTGCTGGCGCGCTGCGAAGAACGGACATCCCAGCCGAGGGCTGGAAGAGGGCGCCGATACCGCCGGCCACAGGAGGGGGCGGTACCGGCGCGCCGGAAGCTTACTTCAGGTGCTTGCTGACCAGCTTGGTCATCTCGAACATCGAGACTTGCTTCTTGCCACCGAAGACTTCCTTCAGTTTGTCGTCAGCGTTGATGTTGCGTCGATTCTTCTCGTCCTGCAGTTTGTTCTTCTTGATGTATGCCCAGATCTTCTTGGTTACTTCAGTGCGCGGCTGAGCGGCCGCGCCAATCACTGCACCGAGTGCTGCGCTGGGCGTCATCGGCTTCATGAACGCTGCATTTGGTTTGCGTTTTGCTGCCTTCTTGACGACTTTTGCTGCCTTCTTGACAACTTTCTTTGCTGCTTTTTTCTTTGTGGCCATTCGGTACTCCCTCCAAAACGTTTTGGGGACGGTGATAAAAAAGAGCACGATAGTGTGCGCGCTGAGGATGCTTCAAGCGAAGCCCCTTGTCAACGGCACAGTGACTCCTTTTGCTGTTTTTTCCCTCTGAAAATGAAGTCGGCGCGAAGGCCGGGTGCGAGTCAGGCGCCTCCAATGCGCGGGGAGTCGGGATGATTCTTTGCTGGCGACACCTCGCTGGCGAGTGCCTGTACGCCGGAAATGCAGGGGTGCATGCGGCCTTCTGGCACGCTTCAATCGCGCACCTGCAGCGTGCGCGGTGACTATAATCGGCACCATGTTCGCGCGTCGATGATGGCGAGGCGTCGCGAGGACGAGCTGGAAAAGCAGGCCGTCCGGTACCTCTCCCTTGCTTCAGAATCCGTCTGCATCCCCTCGAAAACCTTGGGAAAAACGTGACTCAATCTCGACCAGCGATGATCCGTGAAGAGCGCAGGAGCCTCACCGTGCTGGGCATCTGCCAGGCCCTGCTGCTCACCAACAACGCGACGGGCGTGGCATTGAACGGCCTGGCCGGCTACGCGCTGGCGAGCAACAAGTCGCTGGCGACACTCCCCGTGACAGGCTGGGTGATCGGTGCCGCGCTCTCCGCCTACCCGGCCTCCATGCTGATGAAGCGGTTGGGGCGGCGTGGCGGGTTCAGCGTGGGGACGCTGCTGGGGCTCCTGGGTGTGGCAATCTGCTCCACGGCCCTCGTGCTCGGGAACTTCTGGTTGCTGTGCTTCGGGACCGTCGTATTCGGCGCCTACAACGGCTTCGGACAGTTCTACCGGTTCGCGGCGGCGGACGCGGTGAGGCCGGATTTCAAGGAGAAGGCCATCTCGCTGGTCCTGGCCGGAGGGCTGGTCGGAGGGCTGGTCGGGCCGCAGCTGAGCGACCTGACCGTGGACCTGTTCGCCACCCGTTACCTCGGTGCCTACCTCATCCTGGTCGTCTTCATGCTCGCCAACCTCGTCGTCCTGCGTTTCCTTGAAATGCCCCCGCCGACGGAGGAGGAGCGCAGCGGCCGCGTTCGCCCGTTGCTGGCGATCATCAGCCAACCCAAGTTCATGATCGGCGTGCTGTGCGCCTCGATGAGCTATGGCGTGATGAACCTCCTGATGACCGCCACGCCGCTGGCGATGTTGATCTGCGGCCACCCATTCTCGTCGACGACTTCGGTCATCGGCTGGCACGTGGTGGGCATGTTCGCACCCTCGTTCATCACCGGTTCGCTGATTCGCCGCTTCGGTCTGGCCAACGTGATGATGGGGGGCGTGGCGCTCCTGCTCATCTGCGTCATTGTCGCGGGCGCCGGTATCAGCGTCGCCCACTTCTGGTGGGCCAACCTGCTGGTCGGCATCGGATGGAATTTCCTGTTCATCGGCGGCACCACGCTGGTCACGGAAACCTACCGGCCCGCCGAAAAGGCCAAGGCGCAGGGCGCCAACGACGTCGCCATGTTCCTCACCCTGGTCGCCTCATCGCTGTCCTCGGGCGTTCTGCTCAACACCCGCGGCTGGGAGGTGCTGAGCTACTTCGCCCTGCCGCTGGTAGCGGTGGCAGGTGCAGCGGTGTTGTGGCTGATGACCTTGCGTGCCCGGCCGGTAGCCTCGGCCTGATCCCCATGTACATCCGCCGCCGGCGCGGACAGCCCGTCCGAACTGATTGAGAAGGCGTTGCGTCCGGCGGCACGGCGCGCCGCTTCGCGCGAAGCCGCCACGAAGGTGACGTGCCCCATCTTGCGGCCCGGGCGCGCTTCCGGTTTGCCGTACAGGTGCAGCCGGGCTTCGGGCTGGCTCAGAATGGCACGCCAGTCGGGTTCGCCGCCATGCCAGGCATCTCCCAGCAGGTTGATCATGGTCGCGCCCCCCCGCATGGTGGTGTCACCCAGCGGCAAGCCTGCGAGCACCCGCACCTGCTGCTCGAACTGCGACGTGTTGCAGGCATCCAGCGTGAAATGCCCGCTGTTGTGCGGCCGTGGGGCAATCTCGTTGACGACCAGCCGGTTGCCCCGGAGCAGGAAGAACTCCACGCAAAGAACGCCGCAGTAATCCAGCGCAATGGCAACGGACAGGGCCAATTCGCGCGCCCTGGCGAGGGTGGCGCGCGGCAGCGGCGCGGGCACCACGCTTTCACTGAGGATGCCGTTCTCGTGGCGATTCTGCGGGATGGGGAAGACGCTCGATTCGCCAGATGCCGAGCGGGCGACGATGACGGACAACTCGCATTCGAGGGCCAGGCGTTGCTCCAGCACGCAGGGCAAGCCGCCCATGGCGTGATATGCGTTCGACAGCTCCTCGAGGTGCGTGATCCGCTGCTGTCCCTTGCCGTCGTAGCCGAAGCGGCTTGTCTTGAGTATTGCGGGCAACAGGCCGGCGAGCGCGGGGTCCCTGGCATCGGCGACGTCGGACAGCACGGCAAAGGGCACGTGCGGCAACCGGTTCTGCGCAAGGAAACGCTTTTCCCGGATGCGATCCTGCGCAATGGCCAGTGCGTCGGCGTCGGGGGACACGGGAATCCGCTGGCCAATCGCCCGTAGTGCCGCCGCAGGAACGTTCTCGGTTTCGATCGTGACTGCGGCGCACAGCCCGGCCATGACGCTCCACGCCTGCGGATCGTCGAGCGGCGCGCAGACGAGCTTGTCGGCTGCGCCGGCTGCAGGACATGCGGGATCCGGGTCCAGCACTGCGACGCGATAGCCCAGGCGGTGTGCTGCCATGGCGAACATGCGACCCAGCTGTCCGCCGCCGAGTACGCCCAGCCACGCGCCCGGTGCAAGGGGGCAGATCGGAAGCTTGTTCATGGGAGATCCGGCAACTGGGCACCCGACACCTTGTCTGCCTGCGCTGCGCGAAAGGCGCCGAGCTTGAGTGCCATAGCCTCGTCTCCAACCGCCAGCATGGCGATGGCGAACAGGGCGGCATTGGCGGCGCCGGCATCGCCAATGGCAAACGTTGCCACTGGAATGCCCCGCGGCATCTGGCCGATGGAAAGCAATGAGTCCATGCCATTGAGGTGTCGCGATGGAACCGGAACTCCCAGTACCGGGAGCGTGGTGATCGCGGCGAGCATGCCGGGCAGGTGGGCGGCGCCGCCGGCGCCGGCGATGATGCAATCGAGTCCGCGCGCCCGGGCGGTCTCGGCGTAGGCGTAGAGCAGGCGCGGCGTGCGGTGCGCGGACACCACCTTGGCTTCGTAGGGCACACCGAATTCGCGCAGTACTTCTGCGGCTTGGCGCATGACCGCCCAGTCGCTTTGGCTGCCCATGACAACGCCGATGCGCGGGGTCGTCCGATGCCTGCGGTTTGAATCGACCCGTCCGGGTCGTGATCTTGCTGGTGCTTTCTTCATGTGGCGATCCATGTGGCGATTGACAGGTAAAGCGGTATGCCGATGACGACATTGAAGGGGAAGGTGATCCCGATGGACAACGTCAGGTAGTAGGACGGATTGGCCTCCGGGACGGCCAGGCGCATGGCGGGCGGTACGGCGATGTAGGAGGCGCTTGCGGCGAGCACCGCCACCAGGGTCGTGCCGCCCGGGCCGAAGCCGAGCCAGGCATGGCCGACGGCGAGCCCGATCGCAGCCCCCGCGAGCGGCATCAGCAGCCCGAATGCGACCAGGCGCAGCCCCACCTTGCGGAATTCGGCCATGCGCTTGGCCGCATCCATGCCCAGTTCCAGCAGGAACAGGCACAGTGCGCCCATGAATATGGCGCGAAAGAATGGCTCGATCCCCGCGAGGCTCTTGGGCGAGGCAACGGCGCCGATGATCATGGTGCCGACCAGCAACACCACGCTGCCATGCGTCACGGCGCCCGCCAGCAGCGGCCGCAGGCCCGCGGCGGCGGTGGCTTGCGCGCCGTTGCGCGCGCGCTGCGCGAGCATGACGCCGATGACGATGGCCGGCGCCTCCATGATGGCCAGCATGATCACCGGGTATTCTTCATAGGCGATGTTGCGAGACTGCAGGAACGCGATGGCGGTCAGGAACGTGCCGGCGCTGACCGAGCCGTAGTGCGCGGCAATGGCGGAAGCGTTCAGGCGGTCGATGCGGCAGGCTCGGGTGAGCGCGGCGTATGCGAGCAGCGGCAGGCCCAGTCCGAGCAGCAGGGCGGCCAGCACCGATTGCACGGCGGTGGCGAGGTCGGCATGCGCCAGCTCGCTGCCGCCGTGCAGGCCGATGCCGATCAGCAGGTAGATCGACAACGCCCGCTGGAGATCCGGAGGA
>CANJXQ010000114.1 GCA_947478805.1 Betaproteobacteria bacterium
CCGCATCGCGGGCGCCGACTTAGCCTCGGTGGAGGTTCGCGTGAACCCGCTCGCGATACTGCGGGCCGATCGTCCTGACCCGCAGGGCGGCCTTGACGCCAAGGTGAGTCTGCAGCACGGTGTCGCCGTGTCTTTCGAGTACGGTGCGGCGGGTGTGCCCGAATTCACCGACGCGTGCGTGCACGAACCGGTAATCGCGGCGCTTCGCACACTCGTTCGCGTGAGCGCAGACGAATCGGTGAACGTCGAAGCTGCCCAGGTTCGCCTTGCGACAAAAGACGGCCGCACGTTCGAGCATCGCATCGCCCATGCGCTTGGCAGCACCGAACAGCCGATGAGCGATGCGCAACTCGAAGCCAAGTTCCTCGACCTCGCCGCCTTCGGCGCGCCGGACGTCGATGCGAAGGCGTTGATCGCGCGAATGCAGCGCTTCGAGCACGAAGCGGATGCGGCGGAAGTCGTCAGGCGGAGCGCCGCGGGCTGATCCAGGGAGTACCTCGCCAGCACGTCATTGCGAGCGCAGCGAAGCAATCCTGACGTTGCCCGAACAGCAGATTGCGTCGCTGCGCTCGCAATGACGGCAAAGTGCAAATGTCAGTTAAACGCCCGCTCCCCCGCGCCGATGCTGGAGGTTTTGCGCAGATTGTCAGGATATGCCGCGCCGGATAGAGGCCGCTTTTTTCGTTTTGATGCACAACCAAGCCCAATACTCCGAGTGCTTAGCCTGACCGACTGTCAAGCCAAATCCCCTGTATTCGCCAAAATTGCAATAGGTGATACCTTTTGCGGGCTCGATGTCACTCACCGCAAGCGTCAGGCATATATGGAAATTATCGACAACATCAACCGCCTGCTCGGGGACGATCTGAAACGGGGAATCAAACCCGGCGCCAAGCTGAAAATTGCTGCCGCCTCGTTTTCCATTTATGCATTCGAGGCGCTCAGGGAGGAGCTAGAGCAGATCGAGTCGCTGGAATTCATTTTTACTCTCCCGACGTTCTCCCCTAATGAAGTCACCGACGCTGCCAAAAAGGAGCGTCGCCAGTTCCATATCCCGAAGGCCGGCCGCGAGCGCGATTTCTACGGAAGCGAATTCGAGATTCAGCTGAAGAACAAATTGACGCAGCGGGCGATCGCCAAGGAGTGCGCCGCCTGGATGCGGAAGAAAGCGGTATTCCGGTCCAACCGCGGCAAAGCCCCGATGCAGCAGTTCGCCAGCGTTCAAACGGCGGACGCGACGTCAATCTACATGCCTCTTCACGGCTTCACTGCAGTTGACCTCGGCTATCAACGCGGCGATGCGGTGTCGAACATCGTCAACAAGTTCGACGAGCCTGCCAACACCACCGTCCTGCTTAACCTGTTCGAGCAGATCTGGAACGACCGGGAAAAGCTGGAGGACGTGACCGGGGGCTTGTGCGAGCACATCGCCTCCATCTACCAGGAAAACTCGCCCGAGCGCATCTATTTCCTGATGCTCTACAACATCTTCAACGAGTTCCTCGAGGACTTGAACGAAGACCTTCTGCCCGACGACCGCACCGGCTACCAAGACAGCCTGATCTGGCAAAAGCTGTTCAATTTCCAGAAGGATGCCGCTACCGGCATCATCAACAAGCTCGAGTCCTATAACGGCTGCATCCTCGCCGACAGCGTCGGCCTGGGCAAGACATTCACTGCGCTTGCCGTCATCAAGTATTACGAACTTCGCAATCGCTCAGTTCTGGTACTCGCGCCAAAGAAACTGGCCGACAACTGGCTCAATTACAACCGCAATCTCCGGACCAACATTTTCGCGAAGGACCGCTTCAACTACGACGTGCTTTGCCATACCGATCTGCAACGCACCAGCGGCGAATCATTCGGCACGCCCTTGAACCGGATCAACTGGGGCAACTACGACCTGGTGGTCATCGACGAATCCCACAACTTCCGAAATAACGACGCCTATAAAGACCACGAGACGCGTTACCAGAAGCTGATGAACTCGGTGATCAAACAAGGCGTCAAGACCAAGGTGTTGATGCTCTCGGCAACGCCGGTCAACAACCGCTTCAACGATCTGCGCAATCAGCTTGCGCTTGCCTACGAGGGCGATCCGGACAACCTCAACATCAAGCTGCGCACCGCCAAGGATATCGACGAAATATTCCGCAAGGCGCAGGCCGCGTTCAACACATGGAGCAAGCTCCCGCCCGAAGATCGCACACCAGGTGCGATTCTGGATGCGCTCGACTTCGATTTCTTCGAGCTGCTCGATAGCGTCACCATCGCACGGTCGCGCAAGCACATCGAGACGTTCTACGACACCCGCGACATCGGCAAGTTTCCGGAACGCCTCAAGCCACTTTCATATCATTGCCCGCTTACACATCGGCCTGACGTCATAGGATTCAACGAGATTTTCACCCGCCTCTCGATGCTCAAACTGGCTGTATACGCGCCAGTGAGCTACATCCTGCCGAGCCGGTTGAAAAAGTACGAGGCGCTCTACGACACCGAGGTTTCCAGCGGCGGCGGCAAACTCAAACAGGCGGACCGCGAACGCAGCCTGCAGGCTCTGATGGTCACCAACCTGCTCAAGCGCCTTGAAAGCTCGGTTGAATCGTTTCGCATCACACTCCAGAAGCTCACCGCAAATCACCGGAAAGTCCTTGGAAAGATCGCCGCGTATAACAAGGGCGAGGGCTCCGGAACCATCGCGGATGTCGCCGCAGCATTCGAGGACGCCGATTTCGAAGAAGACGACCTTCCCGAAACCGATGACGAGACCATAGGCGGAAAGGTGCAAATCAGTCTGGCCGACATGGATCTGCCTTCCTGGGAGCACGATCTGACCGCTGATCTGACGGTAATCGGCTCCTTGCTGGACGAGATGCTAAAGATCACGCCAGCCGACGACGCAAAACTGCAGCACCTGAAAACCTGGATCGAAGGCAAGCTTGCGGCGCCGATAAATGCCGGCAACCGGAAGATTCTGCTCTTTACCGCGTTCGCCGACACTGCAGGCTACCTTTACGACAATCTGGCCGAACCTCTACTCCGGAACCATCGACTGCATACCGGAAAAGTGACGGGAACGGACGCTCCAAAATCCACACTCAGGTCCTCCGCCAATCCGCGCCAGGGCTTTGATTACCAGTCGCTGCTTACCCTGTTTTCACCGCGCTCCAAGGAAAAGGCCGCGATCCTGCCCAACGAGCCGGGGGAAATCGACCTGCTGATCGGCACCGACTGCATTGCCGAAGGGCAGAACCTCCAGGACTGCGACACCGTAGTCAACTACGACATTCACTGGAACCCGGTGCGCATCATCCAACGCTTTGGACGAATCGACCGGATCGGCTCGCCGAACGCGAGCATTCAGTTGGTGAACTACTGGCCGGACATCACGTTGGACGAATACATACGTCTCAAGGAACGGGTTGAAAGCCGCATGGTCATTGCCGATGTGACCGCCACCGGTGACGACAACGTGCTCAGCGCCGAGGCCAACGATGTCGCCTACCGCAAGGAGCAATTGCGGCGTCTGCAGGAAGAAGTCATCGAACTCGAAGACCTCAAAACCGGGGTTTCCATTACCGACCTCGGCTTGAACGACTTTCGCATGGACCTGCTGGGCTATCTGCGGGCCAACGGCGATCTCTCGCGAGTGCCTAACGGCTTGCATGCGGTTGTTCCCGCGGACCCGGAACGCGGCCTGGTGCCCGGTGTCATTTTCACCCTGCGTAATCGCCACCCCGGGGTCAACGTCCAGCAGCACAATCGCCTGCATCCGTTTTATATGATCTATATCGATCTTGACGGTCAGGTCATCGCCACGCATACCGAGGTCAAACGGTTGCTGGATATCGTGCGCACTGCCAGCAAGGGCCGGAGCGAACCCATTCCAAAAGCCTTCCAGCCGTTCAATCAGGCCACCGACGACGGCCGGGACATGCAGGAGTACTCCGCACTCCTCGACGCCTCAATCCGCTCCATGATCGATCTGAAGGAAGACAAGGATCTGGACAGTCTGTTCCGCGCCGGCAAAACAACTGCTCTGGTAGGCACCATTTCCGGACTGGATGACTTCGAACTCGTCGCATTTCTGGTGATTCAGTCGACGCAATGAGCAAACCGCACGGCCTGTTCAGCTATCCGCCCCAGGCAACTGTTGGCAAGGCGCTGCCCAAGAGCAAGGTGTATGAGCACGCCAAGCCGGGAAGCGTGTTGCGCGCCCTGTTTGTCAGCCAGGTCGAGCAGATAAGCTGGGCGTACAAGCTCGCGCCCGAGACAATCAATCTCCCGGCAACATCCGCCGTCCCGGAAATTCAGATTTTCGACCTGCTGCTCAAGATGCCCAAGCTGGACAATGCCGTGCTTCGATGCATCGACAAGTCCATCCCGTTCCCCATCTTGTTCCAGCTCCGCTTCGATGGCCGCATGCAAGCCGTCGCCGCCCATAAGCGCCCGAGCGATGCAAACGCCAGTCAATGGATCATTAGCGACTATTTCGTCGGCCCCTGGGAACCGGAAACCCGGGTCCGGCCGGCGCTGCCGATCGCACTGGACTTGGGCGGTCTGTACGAACGCCTCCTGCGTCCGCTCATGCCCGTGCCGGTGCGTGCGGGAGAGACATTGCGCGATCACCTGGACCGCGCAACGCTTTTACTCGCCAAGCAGGATGAAGCGGAAAAGCTGGCGGAGCGTCTGGCTCGGGCAAAGCAATTCAACCGAAAGGTTGAACTCAACGCCCAACTGCGTACCATCCGCAAGGAACTCAATAACCTGAGCGCATAAGGCGCAGGCACCGGACATCATGGAAAAACTCAAACTACACAGCCCCGACCTCACCGCGGCCAACATCGACAAGCTGGCCGATCTATTTCCCAACTGCGTGACCGAGACACGGGATGACAAAGGGGTGTTGAAGCGCGCAATCGATTTCGACCAGTTGCGCCAAGAACTGTCCGGTTCAATCGTCGAGGGACCGCAGGAGCGCTACCAACTCAATTGGCCAGGCAAGCGAGAGGCGCTGCTCAACGCCAATGCGCCGATCGCCAAAACACTGCGACCTTGCCGCGACGAAAGCGTGGACTTCGATGCGACGAAGAATCTATTCATCGAAGGTGACAATCTGGATGCGCTCAGGCTGATGCAAGAAACGTATCTGAATAAAGTGAAGATGATCTACATCGACCCGCCCTACAACACGGGTAACGATTTTATATACGAGGATGACTTCGCCGAGGATACCGACATTTATCTAGAGCGATCTAATCAAAAGAATGAGGTCGGACAGCGCTTGGTAGCAAATACCGAATCCAACGGACGTTTTCATTCCGACTGGCTCAGCATGATGTACCCACGCATGAGACTGGCAAGGAATCTTCTCCGAGAAGATGGCGTTGTTTTTATTAGCATCGACGACAACGAAGCGCATAACCTCAAGAAGCTTTGTGATGAAATTTTTGGGACGGAAAATTTCATCGGTCAGTTCGTAATCAATTCGTCTCCTAGTGCTATCGACTATGGTCACCTAGCAAAGACAAATGATTACGCTCTTTTTTATGCAAAAAGAATTACCGAAACTGTAACCAATCAGCTCATCGAAGAGGATAAGGAGTTCAAATACACCGATGAGGTTGGACCATTCAACTTGTACCCCCTATACAACGGCAATGTAGCTTTTAATCCTAAAACTAGACCGAATCTTTATTACCCCTTCTATCTAAACCCTACCGTCAAGACATCTAACGATTTTTATGAGATTTGCCTTGAGAAAAAAAGTGGGTGGATCGAGGTTTATCCAGTAGTTTCGAGAAAAGAGGGAATTCAGCGTGTCTGGCGTTGGGGGCGAGATAAAGCGCGCGAGGAGTTAAATAAGGAAATTGTCGGCTACAAAACTGAAGATGGCGAGTTTAGGGTAGTCCAAAAGACTCGACATACTGGAAAGGTCATCCGTTCGCTCCAAGTTGACAAGGATGTCTCCAGCAGGAGAGGTACTGCAGAGGTAGAGAAGCTCTTTGGAAGAAAATTGTTTCCATTTCCAAAGCCGATCGAGTTGATAAAGCGATTTGTCGCTGTCGGAACCGAGCTAGATAGTGTTGTACTTGATTTCTTCGCCGGTTCTGCGACTACTGCCCACGCAGTCATGGCCCAAAATGCAGAAGACGGTGGTCAACGAAAATTCATCATGGTGCAATTGCCTGAAATCTGCGACGAGACATCTGAAGCTTTTTTGACAGGCCATAAAACGATTGCGGAAATCAGCAAAGAGCGCATACGACGTGCTGGTACAAAGGTAAAGGAAGATAACTCTACCAAGAGCGGCATTCAGCAACTTGACATCGGCTTCCGAGTCTTAAAGATCGACAGCTCTAGCATGAAGAAGGTGTACTACACCCCCGACACGGTCTCCCAGGACTTGCTCGCCGAACAGGTCGAAAACGTCCGCGAAGATCGCACCCCCGAGGACCTGCTGTTTCAGGTCCTGCTCGACTGGGGCGTGGATCTTTCCCTGCCAATCGTGCGGGAAGACATCGGCGGCAAGAGCGTGCTCTTTGTGGACGGCGATGCGCTTGCCGCCTGCTTCGAAATCGGAATCAACGAGGATTTCGTCAAGCAGCTCGCGGGGCGCAAGCCGCTGCGCGTGGTCTTCCGTGACGCGGGTTTCGCGAGTGACAGCGTGAAGATCAACGTGGAACAGATATTCAAACTGCTGTCGCCCACCACCGAGATCAAGACGATCTGAATTCCATGGAGCGCGAAGCCCTGCAGACCCTGCTTACGACGCTCATCGACCGATGGGAAGACGAGGTCGTGGAGTTCAAGCGCGCCGGCGACGGCTATTCCACGCATGAATTCGGGAAATATTTCTCGGCGCTGGCCAACGAGGCGAATCTGCGCAATGTCGAGAAAGCCTGGCTGGTGTTCGGCGTTGACGACAAGGACCGCGCCATCGTCGGCACCGATTACCGCCCGGAACGGGAACGCCTTCAAGGCCTGAAGATGCAGATCGCGGAAGACGCAGAGCCGAGCATCACCTTGCGCGAAATCCATGAACTGATCACCCCGGATGGGCGGGTGCTGCTGTTCGAGATACCCGCCGCGCCGCAGGGAATGCCTATAGCGTGGAAAGGGCACTACTACGCACGAGCCGGCGAGAGCCTGACCAGCCTCGGACTGGACAAACAGGACACGATCCGACGGCAATTCGGTGCCGCGGACTGGACCGCGCAGGTGATTGCCGAGGCGCGTCTTTCCGATCTGGACCCTGAAGCGCTGGCGAAAGCGCGGGAATTTTTCGTGACCAAGCACGCCAACCGGTTCCCGATCGGCGAAGTGGCCGGCTGGACTGACGCAACGTTCCTAGATCGCGCACGGCTCACCCAAGGCGGACAGCTCACCCGTGCCGCATTGTTATTGCTTGGCAAGCCGGAGTCGTCGCACCTTTTGTCGCCTCACCCGGCGGAGATGACCTGGAAGCTCGAGGGTACGGAAAAAGCGTACGAACACTTCGGCCCGCCGTTCCTGCTTGCAACTACCCGCCTGTATCAGCGAATCCGCAATATCCAGTTGCGCATCCTCCCGGACGATCAGTTGCTGGCGATCGAGTTGTCCAAGTACGACCGCAAGATCGTGCTCGAAGCGCTGCATAACTGCATCGCGCATCAGGACTACACGCGCAACGGCCGCATCGTCGTCACGGAACGGGCAGATCGCCTCATCCTCGAAAACGAGGGGGCCTTTTTCGAAGGCCAGCCGGGCGACTATGTGGCCGGTAACAAGACACCGCGGCGCTACCGTAACCCGTACCTTGTTCAGGCAATGGCCGAACTGAACATGATCGACACCATGGGTTACGGGATTCATCAGATGTATCTGGGGCAGGCGAAGCGCTTTTTCCCGATGCCGGATTACGATCTCGGCGAACCGCAGGCCGTCAAAATGACCCTGCACGGCGCCGTGGTGGACCCGGCCTATAGCCGCATGCTGATCCAGAAGACCGATCTCGCCCTGCCGGACATTCTCGCGCTCGACCGCGTGCAGAAGCGGTTGCCTCTGGATGACGACGTAACCCGACGGCTACGTCAGGCCAAGCTGATCGAAGGCCGCAAACCAAACTTGTACGTCTCCGCCGCAGTCGCGTCGGCGACCGCCAGCAAGGCCGATTACATCCGCACACGCGCACAGGACGACACCTTCTACATCAAGCTGGTAAGCGATTACCTGGTCAAATTCGGTTCGGCAACGCGCAAGGAAATCGACAAGCTGCTGTGGGACAAACTGAGCGATGCACTCGATTCGGCGCAACGACAGTACAAGATCGGAAACCTCCTCACGCGGATGCGCAAGGTGGGCATGATCGAAAACCGGGGGGGGCGTAAATCATCCCGGTGGGCGTTTAAAGAACAAAAAGAAAAGAAAAAAGATTAAGCAACGAATAGAGACGCGCAACCGATTGTTTAACAAAGCGTTTTATTCTTAATCGGACGCGGAATACGCAGACGGATCGGGGCAGGAATGAAGCTGAAGTTCAAGAAACAGGCGTACCAGACCCAGGCGGTGGAGGCCGTGGCGGATTGCTTTGCCGGCCAGCCCAAGAGCAGCGCCATTCAGTACCGGATGGACCCCGGCCGTGCGGCGGATACCGGCGGCCAGGCTATCGTGGAACTGGAACAGGCCGGCTTCAAGAACGCCGAAATCGCCTTCGCGCCGGCACAGGTCCTGGACAACATTCACAAGGTGCAACTCCGTCAGGAGCTGCCCTTGTCGCAATCGCTGGTCAGCACCAAAGTGTGCGCGATCAATCTCGACATCGAGATGGAAACCGGCACGGGAAAAACCTACTGCTACATAAAAACCATGTTCGAACTGCACCAGCGCTATGGCTGGAGCAAGTTCATCGTGGTGGTGCCCAGCATCGCGATTCGGGAGGGAGTATTCAAGTCACTCGAAATCACCGCCGAGCATTTCCAGCAGGACTACAGCAAGCGCGCCCGTTTCTTCATCTACAACTCCAAGCAACTTCACAACCTGGAGAGCTTTTCCTCGGACGCCGGCATCAATGTGATGGTGATCAATGTGCAGGCGTTTAACGCCACGGGCAAGGACGCCCGGCGCATTTATGAAGAATTGGATGATTTCCAGTCGCGGCGGCCGATCGACGTGATCAAGAGCAACCGGCCGATACTGATTCTCGACGAGCCGCAGAAAATGGAAGGCGCAAAGACGCTGGACTCGCTGAAGGAATTCAATCCGCTGATGGTGTTGCGCTATTCGGCCACCCACAAGACAACGCATAACAAGATTCACCGGCTGGACGCGCTCGACGCTTTCAACCAGAAGCTGGTGAAGAAGATTGCGGTACGCGGCATATCCGTCAGGGGCCTGAGCGGAACGAATCCCTACCTGTATTTCGAGGCGATTGAAATATCAACCAAATCGCCGATCGCCCGAATCGAGCTGGAAATCAGGCAAAACAACGGCATCAAGCGAGTGATGCGAAAACTCTCGAAAAACGACAACCTGTTCGATCTGTCCGACGGGCTCGACCAATACAAGGGCTTTGTCGTCGCCGATATCGACGCGAACACCGACAAAGTGAGCTTTACCAACGGTGTCGAGCTGCAATCGGGCGATGTGATGGGCGATGTGAATGAGGCGGCGCTTCGGCGCATCCAGATTCGCGAGGCGATCAAGGCACACTTCGAGAAAGAGCAGATTCTTTTCAGCCAGGGCATCAAGGTACTGTCGCTCTTTTTCATCGACTCGGTCGCCAAGTACCGGCAATACGAAGGCAGCACGGAACTTCCCGGTGAATATGCTCTGGTTTTTGAAGACGAATACAACCAGCAGCTTAATGAAATCCTGACCCTGGAAGACACACCGTACAACCGCTATCTCAAAGGCATCACCGCCGCCCAGACACATCAGGGCTACTTCTCGATCGACAAGAAGACCCGGCAGTTGATCGATCCGGAAACCGGCAAGAAGTCGTCCGAAACCGACGATGTGGATGCGTACGATCTGATCCTGAAGAACAAGGAGCAGTTGCTCCAGTTGGCCGAGCCGGTGCGTTTCATTTTCTCGCACTCTGCGTTACGCGAAGGCTGGGACAATCCGAACGTATTCGTGATCTGCGCCCTGAAGCACAGCGACAACACGGTGAGCCGGCGCCAGGAGGTAGGGCGCGGCCTTCGGCTCTCGGTCAACCAGCACGGCGACCGCATGGACGAACCTGCTACGGTACATCAGGTCAATGTGCTCACCGTGGTTGCTAGTGAAAGCTACAAGGATTTCGTCACTGCCTTGCAGAAAGATATTAGTGAGTCGTTGTCGGCCCGCCCGCGTATCGCCGATGAGGCGTACTTCACGGGCAAAGTGCTCAAGACCGCTGCCGGCGATGTTCCGATTACCCCTCAGCTCGCAAAACAGATCTATCGGTATCTCGTTAAAAACGACTACACCGATGACAAGGACAGAATCACCCCCGCCTATCACGAAGCCAGGAAAGAAGAAAAACAGGCGCCCTTGCCCCCGGAACTGGCACCCTACGCCGAGCATGTATTCAAATTGATCGACAGCCTTTTCAGTGACGCGCAGATCCCAGATATCAGCGACGACCGTAAGGGAAAGGTCAATTCGCTCAACAGTAATTTCGAGAAGCAGGAATTCAAGGAACTCTGGAACCGGATTAACCGCAAAGCCGCCTACACCGTCCACTTCGACACCGCCGAGTTGACGAAGAAGTGCATCAATACATTGGACGAGCAGCTAAAGGTCAGTCCGCTTCAATACACGGTCGTGAGCGGTGAGCAGGCCGATGTAACAACTCTCGATGGACTCAAGCAAGGTGAGTCATTCAAGGTGCTCGAAACAAGAACCGACTCCCATAAGGTTTCGATTCATTCGGGAGTCAAGTATGACCTGATCGGAAAACTGACCGAGGCGACCCAGCTCACCCGTCACACAGTCGCCGGAATTCTGCGAGGGATCAACAAGGCTGTATTCAGCCAATACAAGACCAATCCGGAAGACTTTATCCAGAAAGCCGCGCGCCTCATCAATGAACAAAAAGCCACAGTCATCGTTGAACACATTGCCTACGACCCCGTCGATGAAACGCACGAGCTGGACATTTTCACCCGGGAAAAACCGAAGGAAGACTTCAGCAAAGCGATAAAAACGAACCGGCATATTTACGATTACGTATTCACCCAGTCCGGCGTCGAGCGCACCTTTGTGACCGAGCTTGATACCAGCTCGGAAGTTGTCGTCTACGCCAAGCTACCCAGGGGATTTTCCATACCCACCCCGGTTGGCAACTACAACCCGAACTGGGCAATCGCGTTTCAGGAAGGCAAAGTCAAGCACGTTTACTTCGTCGCAGAAACCAAAGGCTCCATGTCGACGATGCAATTGACCGCAATCGAGCTATCTAAGATCCGGTGCGCACGCAAGTTTTTCAGCAATATCACGACGGAAAAGGTGAAGTACGACGTGGTCGACAGCTACGGAAAGCTTATGGAGTTAGTGAAATAGTTCGACGCTGGAACGTCAAGCTTCAGAAGCACCCATAAAGCAATGCTTTGCTCTCCCCGATACTTTCAGTTGCATCGCTGCGTTCGAGAATTGCAATCCTTTTCGCTGAGGGTACGTAGCCGCTGCTGCTCACGCTGCGCCGCCTTGTTCTTGTCCACGGATTCCTGATTTTTTCGTAGAAGTTCGTCGAACTCCTGCTGCGAGCGCGCGGTATTTGCCTTTCCACGCTGCAAATTGCAGTCGGGACTCTTGTCGCCAGACCCGCAATATTTCTCCGGAGTCGCCTTGGTCTGAGCGTGGGCGATCAGCGCAGATAGCGCAGCCAAGCCAAACAAGATGGGTGCCAGCCTCATACAGGGATTTTAGTCGGCATCGAAAGATTCCTAAATAATCTCGACCCAGAGTCTCTTCCACTCCAAAGTGCAAATGTCAGTTAAACGCCCGCTCCCCCGCGCCGATACTGGGGGTTTTTCGCAGATTGTCAGTATTGGCTGATTGAAATCCAGCCTCAGCCGGCGATCATCTCGCGGTTCGCCGCACCCGGCGGCACCATCGGTAGCACGTGTTCGGCGGCATCGATGCTGACGTGTATCAGGCAGGCGCCGGGCGCCTCGAGCGCCGCGGCAAGCGCACCGCGCGGATCGGCCGCGTCGTCCAGATCGACCGCGCGTACACCGAAGCCTTCGGCGATGCGCGCGAAGTCCGGCGCGACGCGGTAGCTCGAGGCGAACTGGCGTTTGCCGTAGAACATCGCCTGCTGCTGGTGCACCAGGCCAAGCGCGTTGTTGTTCATCAGCACGATCTTCACATCCAGGCCTTCTTCGGCGATGGTCGCAAGCTCCTGGATGTTCATCAGCAGGCTACCGTCGCCGCTGAAGCAGATCACGCGGCGGCGCTCACCGCGCACCCGCGCCGCGAGTGCGGCGCCCATCGCCGCGGGCATGCCGAAGCCCATGGTGCCCAGGCCACCGGAGGTGAGCCAGGTGCGCGGTGCGGCGAAGGGATAGGCCTGCGCGACCCACATCTGGTGCTGTCCGACATCAGTGGCGATCACGGCATCGTCGGGCGAAAGCGCGGCCACCGCTCGAACGAGGCCATAGTGGCTGAGCACATCATCAGCGCGATCCATCTGCAGCGGATACTCGCGCTTGAGATCGGCAACGCGCGACAGCCAGCCGATGCGGGGGCGCACGTCGACCGAATCCGACAACGCGCGCAGCGCCGCGGAGGCATCGGCCGCGATCGCCACGTCCGCGCGCTTGAGGCGGCCGAGCTCGCGCGCGTCGATGTCCACATGGATCACCTTCGCCTTCGGGCAGAACTCGGCAAGCTTGCCGGTGGCGCGGTCATCGAAACGCGCGCCCACCGCGATCAGCACGTCGCATTCCTCGAGCGCGAGATTGGTGTGGCGCGCCGCGTGCATGCCAAGCATGCCGAGGCAAAGCGGATGCTCCGAGGGAATCGCACCCAGCGCCATCAGTGTGAGCACCGTCGGAAGCGAGGCCTTCTCCGCCATCGCGAGCGCCAGCCCGCCCGCACCCGACTGAATGACGCCACCGCCGAGGTAGAGAATCGGCCTCTGCGATGCGTTGATCAGCGCGGCGGCCTGATCGATCCCGCCCGCATCGGCGACCGGCGCAGGCATC
>CANJXQ010000115.1 GCA_947478805.1 Betaproteobacteria bacterium
ATGGTCGCAGGGTTCGTTACTAAAAAGACGGGGCAGCTTGGCCGGTTAGGCCGGCATGGGCGTTCCCGTCACCCGGAGATTCCACTTCATTTTTTCCTGAGCCCCCGATACCAGGTCAGGACCTGTTCGGTGGCAGCCTCGGCCGACATCGCTGTTGTATCCAGGAGGTGCGCATCGGGACTTGGCTTGAGAGGGGCTGCGGCGCGCGACATGTCTCGCAGGTCACGCTCTTGCAAGTCCTTCAAAAGGACGGGCAGTGTAGCAGCGATTCCTTTTTGTTTCAACTGTTTATGACGACGTTCAGCCCTCGTCTCCACACTGGCGGTCAGGTAAATTTTGAGCGGCGCGTCGGCAAATACGACAGTGCCCATGTCGCGCCCATCGGCAACGAGCCCCGGTGCCTGCCGAAACGCCCGCTGCCGCTGCAAAAGGGCATCCCGCACTCCCGGCACGGCCCCCACCCGAGACGCCCCCTCACCGCAGGCCTCAGACCGAATGGATTCAGTAACATCCTGATTATTCATAAGTATCAATCCATCCCGAAATTTGACATCGAGCTTGCTCGCCAGGTCTGCCAGCACTTTTTCATCACTCCAGGGAGCCCCCGAATTCAGCGCTGCGAGTGCAACCAGCCGATAAAGTGATCCACTATCCAGAAAATGGAAGCCCAAGGCCTTGGCCACCGCTTGGGCTACCGTCCCCTTACCCGAGGCAGAAGGCCCATCGATGGCAATCACGGGAATACTCGGCTTCATTGCCCCCCCCCGATGCAGCCGGCTTTGATTTGACAGCGTCATTTCGGTGCGCAATCCGCTGGGCCCATTCTTAGCCGCGAACAATGGAGGCGAAGGCATCGAAGTATTCCGGGAAAGTCTTGCTGACGCATCCCGGATCCTGGATACGCACTGCGACGCCCCCCAGGGCAGCCAACGAAAAGCACATGGCCATGCGATGGTCGTCATAGGTCGCGATGCTGGCATTGGGCACCACCGCAGCCGGTGGCGTCACCCTGAGGGAATCGCGCCCCTCCTCCACTTGCGCGCCAAGCTTGCGCATCTCGGTCGCCATTGCCGCAATACGGTCGGTTTCCTTGACGCGCCAACTGGCGATGTTGCGCAATGTGCTGGTCCCATCCGCAAACAGCGCCAGGATGGCGACGGTCATTGCCGCATCCGGAATGTGATTCATGTCCGCGTCGATTGACTTGAGTCGGCCGGCCGCTTTCGCCGATGCGCCGGCGGTCGCCTCGATCCAGTTCTCTCCCGCGCTGACCTTGGCGCCCATCGCCTCGAGCACTTCGATGAACCGCACGTCTCCCTGGATGCTGGCGCGCCCCACGCCTTCGACACGCACGCTCCCCTCGGCGGACAAGGCGCCGATCGCACCGGCAGCAAGAAAATAAGAAGCCGAGGACGCATCCCCCTCCACATGGATTTTCCCTGGAGACACATATTGCGCGGCCGGGATGGCGAAACTTGACCAACCATCGCGAGACACCTGAACCCCGAATCGGCTCATCAGGTTCAAGGTGATTTCAACGTAAGGCTTGGAGATGAGCTCGCCCGCGACGAGAATGCGAGACGGCGCGCCGGTCAAGGGAAGTGCAAGCAAAAGCGAGGTCAGAAACTGAGAAGAAACATCGCCGCGCACCGATACGGATTGCCCCGCGTGAACTTTGCCCGCATGGATTGCCAGCGGCGGGTAGCCGGGCTCACCCAGGTAGTCGATGCGCGCACCAATCTTCAGCAATGCCTCCACCAGGTCGCGGATCGGGCGCTCGTGCATGCGCGCCACTCCTGACAGCTTGTACTCGCCCCCCAAAACCGCAAGGACTGCCGCGAGCGGACGGAATGCGGTGCCCGCGTTTCCGAGGAAAATGTCCGCACTGTCGACGGGAAAATGGCCCGCACACCCGCGAACATGGCGCACACCCTGGGCCACTGCCTCCGATTGGACCCCCAATAGCTCCAATGCGCCCAGCATGACTTGCGTATCGTCCGAGTGCAGCAGATCAAAGATCTGCGTTTCCCCGCGCGCCAGGGCAGCCATGAGCAGCACGCGGTTCGAAATGCTCTTGGAGCCCGGGAGCCGTACCGTGCCGCCTACCCGGTGAACCGGCGCCAGATCGAGATATTCCATCGGAAGAATGATGCGGCGCCTCAGGCCTGGCTCTGCAACCAGCGCTCTCGAGCCGTCCGCGCCCTCTCGAACACCTTGCCAAGCCCCTCCGCATCGGCACCATCCACCATGCGCTGTAGCGCGTCCAGGGACTCACGATAGCGCTTCAGCTCCGCCCCCAGCGCGCTCCGATTGGCGATCGAAATATCGCGCCACATCTCCGGATTGCTTGAGGCGATGCGCGTGAAGTCGCGGAACCCGCCCCCGGCGAATGAAAACATCAATTCACCGGTGGGTTGCGAGGACAGCTCTTCCACCAACGCGAACGACAGGAGGTGCGGGAGGTGGCTGACCGCTGCAAGCACAGTGTCGTGCAGGGGCGGCGTCATCTGCGTGACGCGCGCGCCGCACGTCTCCCACGCGGCCCGGACCAGGTCAACACATGCCGCCTTCGTTTCTTCGAGTGGCGTCAGCACTACCCGCTTCTTTTCGTAGAGTTCTGGAAAAGCCGCTTCCGGTCCACTTCGCTCGGTGCCTGCAATGGGGTGGCCCGGTACAAATTGCGGAAACCGCGCGCCTAGGCATTGGCGCGCGATGGCCACCACATCCTGCTTGGTGCTTCCCCCATCGGTCACGATCATGTCGTCGCTCAGATGCGGCATCAAGGCGCGCATGACCCCTTCCATTTGTCCGACTGGCGTCGCCAGGAACACCAGCGTCGCACCAGCCAGAGTCTGGCGGTCCATGGCGCCTACATGATCGATGACGCCAAGCGATTTGGCGCGTTCGAGCGTTTCGCGATTGCGGCCGATTCCCGTCACTTCACCGACCGCGCCCCGACGCTTGAGTGCGAGCGAAAAGGAGCCGCCGATGAGGCCTGCACCGACGATCACCAGCTTGCGAATATGGCAGCCATTTTCACTCATAGCATGCATCCCGTTATGCGTTCACGCACCGCATTGTTAGCGACAATTTTTGATAATTTACGCTTGAAGATGCCCAGCTGTCGGGTATCTTCAAGCAGTTTATATACCGATACTTATATAGGCTTGGCGTGCCGAATCAGTCAGCTCGGGGCGGTCAGGAAGGCAAAGACGCCTTGAGCGCAGCGAGAAACATCGCGTTTTCGACCTGCGTGCCGATCGTCACCCGCAGGTGTCGCGGCATCTCGTAACCCGCAACCGGCCTCACGATCACGCCTTGGCGCAGCAGCTTCTGGTACACCGTGCCGGCGCCCGGCTTGCCGTTTTCGTCAGGCAGCGCGAAGCAGATGAAATTGCCGGATGAAACAATCCAGGACAGGCCAAGCGCGCGAAAACCCGCTTCCAGTTGGGCCATTCCGGAACGATTGAGCGCGCAGGACTGGTCGACGAAAGCCTGATCGGCCAGTGCAGCATGCGCCGCAGCCAATGCGAGGCTGTTGACATTGAAGGGCTGGCGCACTCGGTTGAGCAGATCAGCTACTTCGGGCTTCATCAATCCATAGCCGACCCGCAGTCCCGCCAGGCCATAGGCTTTGGAGAAGGTCCGTGTAATCACCAAATTATCGTGACGCTCGAGCCAGCGCGCGCTGTTGAAACGCAGCTCGGGCGGCAGGTATTCGTTGTATGCCTCATCCAGCACCACGACGACGTCGGGCGGAACCTTCGCAAGAAACGCTTCGATCTCTGCCTGCGCCAGGAAAGTGCCTGTCGGATTGTTCGGATTGGCGACGAACACAATGCGTGTATCCGGCGTGATCGCCGCGAGCATCGCGCCAAGATCGTGTCCGAAATCCTTTGCAGGCACCACAATGCCACGTGCCCCACGGGCCTGGGTCGCCAGCGGATAGACGGCAAACGCGTGTTGTGAATAGACCGATGCCGAGCCAGGTGTCAGGAATGCCCCGGCCACCAGCTCAAGCAGGTCGTTCGAGCCATTGCCGACGACGATGCACTCCGGCGCCAGGCTGTATCGGCGGGCCAGCGCCGCCTTGAGGTCGAATGCGTTGCCATCCGGATACCTGGCCAGATCGCCGATTGCGCTTTCGATCGCAGCGCGCGCCTTGGGAGACATGCCCAGGGGATTTTCGTTGGAGGCGAGCTTGATGATGCGCGCCTCATCCAGGCCCATTTCGCGAGCCAACTCCGAAATTGGCTTGCCCGGCTGGTACGGCGCGATCGCCCGGATATAAGACGGTGATTGTTCGCAGATGCTCATGACACTGACCTTGCGCTGGAAGACGTTAGAGTCCGTTTCAAAATGAGGGGATACATCCCCTCACGCTCCCCTACCTTGGGCGGTTGCAAAATGAATTCTGCAACCGATTCTTAGTTTCCGGCCGAATCCGGCGATGTCGGATAACTTCCCAACACCCTGAGAAAGGGGGCCTTCTCACGGATCTCGTCGAGCGCCTTCACCACAACGGCATCCGTTTCATGGCCTTCAATATCAACAAAGAAAAGGTATTCCCACTGCCCGGTCCGCGCCGGGCGGGACTCGATGCGACTCATGCTCACACCGTACTTGGCGAAGGGGGATATCAGTTCAAGCACCGCCCCCGGCCGATTGTGTGCCGACATGACGAGGGATGTGCGATCACGCCCAGTCGCGCGAACCGACTGGGCGCCCATGACCAGGAAGCGGGTCATGTTGCGCGTGTCGTCCTCGACGTTGGACGCCAGCACCGTCAGACCATAACGACCCGCGACCAGTTCCGGTCCCAAGGCGCACGCATCGGGCTCTGCGGCCGCCCTCTTTCCCGCCTCGGCGTTGCTCGCAACCTCGACTCGCGAGGCACCGGGCATGTTCTGGTTCAACCAGGCGACGCACTGGCTGAATGACTGGGGGTGCGAGTAGACGCGCGCAAAACTGTTTAGCGGGGCAGCGACTTTAGCCATCAGGTTCTGACGCACGCGAAGCACCACTTCGGCGCAGATGGTCAGGGGCGTTGACGGCAACAGGTCAAGCGTGCGGCCCACCGCACCCCCCGTCGAATTCTCGACCGGCACGACGGCATAACTCGCCGACCCCGACTCCGCACTACGGAATGCCTCGTCAATGGAACTGCAAGGAATCCAATCGACGCTCTTGCCGAACTGCTTCTCGGCTGCCATCTCGGAAAAAGTGCCCGCCGGCCCAAGATAAGCCACAGCGAGGCGCTTTTCCAGCGCCCTGCACACCGACATGATCGACGTGAATATCTGCGTCATCCCTTCGGGCGGGATCGGGCCGTTGCCAGTGCTGCTGACGCGGCGAAGCACTTCGGCCTCGCGCTCAGGGCGATAGATGGGGCTATCGCCCTTCAGCTTGCCGATGGCAACGACGTGCGTCGCTCGTTCGTTCAGGAGTCCGGCGATCCGGTCATCCAGCGCGTCGATCGATGCACGATGTTTTCCAAGCTCGTCGGACATGAACCCTCACTCGGCTTTTGGCAAATAGCGAACCACGAGCACGCCCTGAATGGCCGACAAACTGGCGGTGACGCTGGCGGCTACCGGGCTGTCCACGTCCACCAGGGTGTAGGCCATATTTCCCTTGGATCGGTTCAACATGTTATGAATATTGAGCCCCGCGCCAGCCATGGCGCCGGAAATCTGTCCGACCATGTTCGGAACATTGGCATTGGCAATCGCGAGTCGAAATGGCGACTCGCGGTGCATGACGACATTCGGGAAATTGACGGCATTTTGTATGTTGCCATGCTCCAGGTACTCGCGCACCTGGTCAACAACCATGACGGCGCAATTGTCCTCCGCCTCCCTGGTGGACGCCCCCAGGTGCGGCAGGGCAATGACCTTTGCGTTGCCTGCCAATGCCGCGGCCGGGAAATCCGTCACATAATTCTTGAGGCGGCCCGAAGCCAGCGCCGCGGTGACTGCCGTGGCATCAACGATCTCTTCGCGGGCAAAGTTCAACAGGATCGCCCCCTGGCGCATCAGGGCCAGGTTCTTCTCATTGATGAGATGACGCGTCACATCCAACAGCGGCACGTGCACGGTCACGAAATGACTGGCCTTCAGCACCTCCTCGATGGAGTTGGCCCGCCGCACCTGCGAGGGCAATCCCCAAGCGGCATCAACGGTGATCTCCGGATCGTAGCCCAGCACATTCATCCCCAGCTTGATTGCCGAGTCCGCAATCAAGCTGCCGATCTTGCCAAGCCCGATAATCCCGAGGGTATGGTTGGGCAACTCCACGCCGGCAAAGTTCTTCTTGCCGTCCTCCACCTTTTTCGCCAGCTTCGCATCGTCTTTTTCCGCTGCCGAAACAGCCTTGACGAATTCAAGTGCCGGCGCCAGGTTGCGCGCGGCCAGCAGCATTCCGGCAAGCACCAGTTCCTTGACCGCATTGGCATTGGCGCCCGGCGCATTGAACACCGGAACGCCCCGGGCACTCATGTCCTTGACCGGAATGTTGTTGGTGCCAGCCCCGGCGCGACCGATGGCCCGCACCGAATCCGGAATCTGCATCGAGTGCATGTCGTGGGAGCGCACGAGAATGGCATCCGGGGCATCCGCCTTCTCGCCGACCGTATAGGACTGGGAAGGAAGTCGCTCCAAGCCCACCTGCGCAATCTGGTTGAGCACCAGAATTTTGAATGGCGATTGCATTGCTGGCCTTTTCTGTGATCGGGATTAACAGTGAAACGCTGTGTTAGCTCGCTGCACACGACACCGAGCGCGCCAGTGATTGCCGGAGGCCTTTGGCTCAGGCGTGACGCGCCTCGAACTCCTTCATGTACTGCACAAGCTGCCTGACACCTTCGAGCGGCATGGCATTGTAAATGGAAGCCCGCATTCCGCCGACGGCTCGATGCCCCTTCAGCTGGACCATGCCGCGCTCCTCTGCCCCCTTCAGGAAGGCGCCATCGAGCGATTCATCCTTCAACTTGAAGGGCACATTCATCCGGGAGCGATCCGCTTTGGCAACCGGGCTGCCAAAGAACGCACTCTGGTCGAGGTAGTCGTACAGCAGGGCCGCCTTGGCGATGTTATGGCGCTCGATCTGCGCGAGACCGCCCTGTTTCTTGAGCCATTTGAATACCAGCCCCGCAATGTAAATGGCGTAGGTCGGCGGCGTGTTGAGCATCGAATCGCTTTCCGCCTGTTGTTTGTAGTCGAACGCCGAGGGCGTGATGGGCAACGCCTTGCCGATGAGATCATCGCGGACGATCACCAGCGTCAGCCCGGCAGGACCGATGTTCTTTTGTGCCCCGGCATAGATCAATCCGTACTTGGCCACGTCGACCGGACGCGACATGATGTGCGAAGACATGTCTGCCACCAGCGGCACGGATCCTGTGTCGGGAACCCAGTGATACTCCAGGCCTCCAATGGTTTCATTGCTGCAGATGTGAACATATGCCGCGTCTGCCGACAACTTCCAGCTATCCCTTGGCGGGATGTACGTGAATGCCCGGTCCTCGCTGCTGGCCGCCACATTCACCTTGCAGTACTTGCCGGCCTCCTTGATGGATTTCTTGGACCACTCGCCCGTATTGATGTAATCGGCAACGCCATGGCCTCGCAACATGTTCATGGGCACGATGGCGTTCTCGGCGATGGCCCCTCCCTGGAGGAACAGCACCTTGTAGTTCGCAGGAATCGCCATCAATTCCTTCAGATCCGCTTCGGCTTCAGCGTGGATCTTGATGAACTCCTTGCCTCGGTGACTCATTTCCATCACGCCCATGCCTGACCCATGCCAGTCCAGCATCTCATCGGCCGCCTGGCGCAGAACTTCTTCCGGCAGCAGCGCCGGTCCGGCGCTGAAATTGATCGCTCTTGTCATCGCTGATTACCCTTGCGTAAGTTGCAATGCTGGCCACTCATATACCAAGACCAAGCATCCTATGTTCACCACGCCAGGCGACTCTTCGCCGGCGCACGACTTTCCTGCCGCTACTGCACCGTGGGTGGCGGCGTAGCGGGACCGCCTTCGGAATCCGGAGGTCCAGAACCGCCGCCCTCGTCCCCGTCCGCGCTCGCAGCTTCCTCGCCACCGGACCCAATGTCACCGCTGGCCCCGTTCCCACCGTTTTCCATTTCCCCCTCGACGATGCGCTCCACACCGGCGAGTTTGGCTCCTTCATCGAGATTGATCAGCGTGACCCCCTGCGTGGACCGCCCCATTTCCCGAATGTCCGTCACGCTCGTGCGGATCATCACGCCACCGGTTGAAATCAGCATGATCTCATCCCGATCGTCCACCAATACAGCGCCGACGAGGGCGCCATTGCGCTCGGAAGTCTGGATCGCGATCATGCCTTTCGTCCCGCGCCCGTGGCGCGTGTACTCGGATATCGCCGTCCGCTTCCCGTACCCATTCTCCGTGGCGGTCAAGACCGTGAGCTCTTCAGAAGGCGCCACCAGCATCGACACGATGAATTGCCCCTCGTCGAGCATCATGCCGCGCACGCCGCGCGCCTGGCGCCCCATCGGCCGCACGTCGTCCTCTTCGAATCGCACCGCCTTGCCGGCATCCGAAAACAGCATCACATCATGCTCGCCGTCGGTAATTGCCGCCCCGATCAGCTTGTCGCCTTCATCCAGTTCCACGGCGATGATGCCCTTTTCACGCGGATTGGAAAATGCCGACAATGGCGTCTTCTTGACCGTGCCCATGGCAGTTGCCATGAACACATAGCGGTTGTCCACGTAAGCGGCGATCGGCAACACCGCCGTGATCTTTTCGCCTTCCACCAGCGGAAACAGGTTGACCACCGGCTTGCCCCGACTCGTGCGAGCTCCCTGAGGCACCTTGTAGACCTTCAGCCAGTAGAGCCGCCCCTTGGACGAGAAGCACAGCATGGTGTCGTGAGTGTTCGCGATGAACAGCCGGTCGATGAAATCGTCTTCCTTGGTCGCCGCCGCCTGCTTGCCGCGCCCGCCGCGTCGTTGCGCGCGGTAATCGGCGATCGGCTGAGACTTTACGTAGCCTGCGTGCGAGAACGTCACGACCACGTCTTCCGGGGCGATCAAGTCTTCCATCGACAAGTCTTCGGCGTCTATGACGATTTCGCTGCGCCGCTTGTCGCCGTATTGCGCGCGAATATCGTTGAGCTCGGAAGAGATGATCTCGGTAATGCGCGCCGGCTTGGCCAGGATGTCCAGATAGTCGGTGATTTTCTCCAGCAGCTCCTTGTATTCCTCGACGATCTTGTCCTGCTCGAGGCCCGTGAGCCTCTGGAGCCGCATCTCGAGGATAGCCTGCGCCTGGGCATCCGACAGCCGGTAGCCCTCGGGCTGCAATCCGAATTCGCCGGAAATCCCGTCCGGACGCGATGCGTCGGCACCGGTGCGAGACAACATTTCTTCGACGACGCTCGAGCGCCACACCCGGGTCATCAAACCGACCTTCGCCTCGGCGGGCGTCTGCGAACGCTTGATGAGTTCGATGATCTCGTCGACGTTCGACAGGGCCACTGCAAGGCCTTCCTGGATGTGTGCTCTCTCGCGGGCCTTGCGCAGTTCAAACACGGTCCGGCGCGTGACGATCTCCCTGCGGTGCGCAAGGAAGGCATCCAGCATCTGCTTGAGATTGAGCAGGCGCGGCTGCCCGTCGAGCAGCGAGACCATGTTGATGCCGAAGGTATCCTGCAGCTGCGTCTGCTTGTACAGGTTGTTCAGCACCACGTCCGCAATCTCTCCGCGCTTGAGCTCGATGACGACGCGCATCCCGGATTTGTCGGATTCATCCTGAATGTGCGAAATGCCTTCGATCTTCTTCTCGTGCACGAGCTCGGCGATGCGCTCCAGCAGCGACTTCTTGTTCACCTGGTACGGAAGCTCATCGACAATGATCGCCTGCCGGTTGCCCTTCTCGAGATCCTCCACATGCGTGCGCGCCCGCATGACCAGTCGGCCGCGGCCGGTGCGGTAGGCATCGCGCACCCCACCCACACCGTAGATGATGCCGGCCGTCGGAAAATCGGGCGCCTTCACGATGCCGATCAGCTCGTCGATGCTCGTATCGGGCTGCCGCAACAGGTGCTGGCAAGCCTCGATGATGTCGGACAGGTTATGGGGAGGAATATTGGTCGCCATCCCGACCGCGATCCCCGATGATCCGTTGACGAGAAGGTTCGGAAAGCGCGCCGGCAGCACCAGCGGCTCCTGTTCCTTGCCGTCGTAGTTCGGCCCGAAGTCGACGGTTTCCTTGTCGATATCGGCCAGCAGCTCGGATGAAATCCTGTCGAGCCGGCACTCCGTATAACGCATCGCCGCGGCATTGTCGCCGTCAATGGAGCCGAAATTGCCCTGGCCGTCGATCAAGGTGTAACGCAGGCTGAAGTCCTGCGCCATGCGTACCAGGGTGTCGTAGATCGCCGAGTCGCCGTGCGGATGGAACTTGCCCATGACTTCGCCGACCACGCGGGCGCACTTGACGAACGGGCGGTTCCACACCGTGTTCGACTCGTGCATCGCATAAAGAACGCGGCGATGAACCGGCTTGAGTCCGTCCCTCACATCCGGCAGCGCCCTTCCAACGATCACGCTCATCGCGTAATCCAGGTAGGACCTCCGCATTTCTTCTTCTAGGCTGACTGGCAGCGTTTCTTTTGCGAACTGATCCATGTGCTCTTCGATCTGACAGACCCGGCTCGCCGCTTCATTTTTACTCGCCGTGTTTTGCAGCTGATGGCGAGGTGAATTTCGGAAGGATCTTGCCGACTCTGAAAAGGGTAAATTTTACCAGCAACCGAGTCTCCGGCCAACCAATTCGACAATTAAAAGTGCCTTCGCTGCGGCCAATTTTCTCGCTCGGGCCGAGGGCCGAATTCGCATCGACGAGCGGTCGCGTGGTGTATGATCCGGCCACGCTTAGCCCCGCCCTCCGGACCATGCGCTCGCGCAGCCAGCCCCTCCTTTTTCCGACCATTTTCTTACCGATGCATTCGGTTAACTAGGGGACCGACTGTGGCGCAAGAACTCGCAGATACGATCATCAGCGCCCGCTGGATCATCCCTGTCGAGCCGGAAGGCCAAGTCCTCAGCGGACACAGTGTCGTCGTTCATGACGGCAAGATTCTGGCGCTTCTCCCCACCGATGACGCAACGACTCGGTACGATGCGGCCGAACACGTCAAACTGCCCGGCCACGCGCTGATCCCTGGCCTGGTCAACCTGCACACCCATGCTGCGATGACCCTGCTACGCGGCCTCTCGGACGACCTGCCTCTGATGCGCTGGCTTCAGGAGCACATCTGGCCCGCGGAGGCGAAGCATGTATCTGAGCAATTCGTGCATGACGGATCCGTGCTTGCCTGCGCTGAAATGCTTCGCGGCGGCATCACCACGTTCAATGACATGTACTTCTTCCCGGGCGCTGCGGCGCGCGCCGCGCTCGAATCCGGAATGCGCGCAGCCATCGGCATCATTGCCATTGAATTCCCCACGGCGTATGCGAGCGACCCCGACGACTACCTGCGCAAGGGCTTGGCAGTGCGCGATGAACTGCGCGGCGAGACGCGCATCTCCTTCTGCATGGCGCCGCACGCTCCTTACACGGTTTCGGACAAAACCTTCGAGCGCATCATGGTCATGGCCGATGAACTGGACCTGCCAGTTCATGTCCATTTGCACGAAACGCTGGAAGAAATCGAAACCAGCCTGTTGCGCCACAAGGAGCGACCGCTTGCGCGCCTCAATCGCCTGGGACTGGTCGGTCCCCGGCTGATTGCCGTACATTCCGTCCATCTCGACGCAGGGGAAATCGGACTTCTCGCTGCGTCCTCCGCCTCGATTGCACATTGCCCGTCGTCCAACCTCAAGCTAGCCAGCGGTTTTGCTCCGGTGGAGCAAATACGCGCCGCAGGCATCAATGTGGGCCTTGGCACGGATGGCGCCGCCAGCAACAACCGGCTCGACATGTTCCAGGAGATGCGAACCGCAGCCCTGCTGGCCAAAGCGGTTGGCGGGCGGGCTGAAGCCATGCCTGCCAGCGCCGCGCTCAGGGCCGCCACGCTCAACGGAGCCCGCGCGTTGGGCCTGGAGCGGCAGATCGGGACCATTACGCCAGGCAAGCAAGCGGACCTGTGCGCTGTTTCTTTCGAGGGGCCGGAGATGACGCCATGCTATGATCCCCTCTCTCATTTGGTCTATGTGGCGGACCGGAAGAACGTGACGGACGTCTGGGTAGACGGAAGGCCGGTGCTGAAGCGCGGGGAGTTGACTCAAGTCAACACAAGCGCCTTGGACAATCGAATCCAGTTATGGCACAATAAGTTAGGCGTGGAAACATTGACTTAGCGCTCATCTGAGCTTGAAGTACGAAAAAGTGCATTACAAGATTTTGGCGCTCCCGAATTTCAGTCCGGCGAGCGTTGAATATTCAGGGCAAGACCTTTTGAGGAGATAGCATGATTAGGACATATCTGACCAAACCCGCAGCGCTCTTCCTTGCGACCGCTACTGTCGCACTCGCGCTGACCTCCGGTACCTCGGTCGCCCAGGAAAACTCCATCGGCTACTGGAAAGACAGTGCAGGCAAAGTCGTTCGCAGCGGAACGAACCTGTGCTGGCGCGCCGGCTACTGGACGCCTGCATTGGCGATTGCCGAGTGCGATCCCGATCTGGTGCCGAAGCCCGCAGCCCCGGCGCCCGCGCCCGCGCCCGCGCCACGTGCCGCAGAGCCTGCTCCGGCCCCGGCTCCGGCCCCAGCGCCTGCAGCACCTGCAGCTGCGCCGGCAAAGCCCGCCGCCGCTGCACCTGTCGCACAAAAGGTGACGCTGTCAGCTGACGCCCTGTTCGACTTCGACAAGGCCATCGTCAAGCCGGAAGGCAAGATCAAGATCGACGATCTGGTCAGCAAGCTGAAAGCAGTCAACCTCGAAGTAATCATCGCCATCGGCCATACCGACTCGGTCGGCAGCAACGCGTACAACCAGAAGCTCTCGGTTCGTCGCGCCAACGCCGTCAAGGCCTACTTCGTCAGCAAGGGCGTTCCGGCCAACCGCATCTACACGGAAGGCAAGGGCGAAACCAGCCCGGTCGCGACGAACAAGACCAAGGAAGGTCGCGCGA
>CANJXQ010000116.1 GCA_947478805.1 Betaproteobacteria bacterium
CTGGTAGACCGAGCTGCAGTTCTCGCAGGCATCGCCGTACTGGTCCTTGGCGCCGCAGTTGGGGCACTCGCCCTTGATGTAGCGGTCGGCGAGGAACATGCCCTTCACCGGGTCGTAGAACTGCTCCACGGGCTTGGAGTAGATCAACCCGGCCGCCTTCAGCTTCTTGTAGATGTCCTGCGACAGCTCGACGTTCTCCGGCGAGTCGGTGGAGTGCCAGTTGTCGAAGGAGATGTGGAAACCCTGCAGGTACTTGGGGCGTTCGGCAGCGATGCGCGCCACCAGTTGCTGTGGCGTGATGCCTTCGGCCTCGGCCTTGAGCATGATGGGCGCGCCGTGCGCGTCATCGGCACCGACGAAGTGGACTTCATGGCCCTGCATGCGCTGGAAGCGCACCCAGATGTCGGCCTGGATGTACTCCATGATGTGGCCGACGTGGAAGGAGCCGTTGGCGTAGGGAAGCGCGGTAGTGACGAACAGCCGGCGCGGCGTGGAAACCTGTGTGGGCATGATGGTCATAAGCCTTTAATTTTACCGCCCTTATCAGGCGTCTGGGACACCTTCATTGGTAGAATGGCCGCTCTTTGGGCGCCGGTTCCGGCGTTTCCGCGCATCCGTGTTGTGTGCATCTGGAGCTTCCATGGCAGTGACAGTCGAACAAGTCGAAACGGCGCTCAAGGCCGTCATCGACGCGAATACCGGCAAGGACCTCGTTTCCAGCAAATCGGCCCGCAACATCCGCGTTGATGGCGGCAGCGTTTCACTGGAGGTGGAACTGGGTTACCCGGCGAAGACCCAGCTTGAGCCGATGCGGTTGCGCATCGAACAGGCGCTGAAGGCAGTTCCTGGCGTCACTGCGGTCAAGGCTAGCGTAACCAGCCGCATCGTGCCGCACGGCGTGCAAAGCGGCGTGAAGCTCATCCCGGGTGTGAAGAACATCATCGCCGTGGCCTCGGGCAAGGGTGGCGTGGGCAAATCAACCACGGCGGTGAATCTGGCGCTGGCGCTGGCCGCCGAGGGCGCGCAGGTCGGTATCCTGGATGCGGACATCTATGGGCCGTCGCAGCCGCTGATGCTGGGTATCACGGGCCGTCCCGAGTCGAAGGATGGCAAGAGCTTCGAGCCCATGATGGGCCACGGGCTGCAGGCCAATTCTATCGGCTTCCTGATCGCGCCGGACCAGCCCATGGTGTGGCGCGGCCCGATGGTGACCTCGGCCCTCGAACAGTTGCTGCGCGACACGCGATGGCGCGACCTCGACTACCTCATCGTCGATATGCCGCCCGGTACCGGCGACATCCAGTTGACGCTGGCGCAGAAGGTGCCGGTCACGGGGGCGGTCATTGTCACCACGCCGCAGGACGTGGCGCTGATGGACGCCACCAAGGGCATGAAGATGTTCGAGAAGGTCGGCATACCCATCCTCGGTATCGTCGAGAACATGAGCATCCACACCTGCTCGAAGTGCGGCCATGAGGAGCATATCTTCGGCGAGGGCGGTGCAGAACGCATGGCCAAGGCCAATGGTGCCGAGGTGCTCGGCCACCTGCCGCTGGACATCGCCATCCGCGAGCAGACCGATGCCGGCAAGCCGCCGGTAGTCGCCGATCCGGATGGGCGTGCTGCTGAACTCTACCGCGCCATTGCGCGGCGGGTGGCGGTGCGCATCGCCGAGTTGCAGAAGGACGGCACGTCGAAGTTCCCCAACATCGTCATCCAGAACACCTGAACATCAAGAGCGACCATGAGCATAAAAAGTGACAAGTGGATCCGCCGCATGGCGGCTGCGACCAACATGATCGAGCCGTTCGAGCCGGGGCAGGTCAAGGAAGTCAACGGCCAGCGCATCGTGTCCTACGGCACTTCCAGCTACGGCTACGACCTGCGCTGCTCGAACGAGTTCAAGATCTTCACCAATATCAACTCGACCATCGTCGATCCGAAGAACTTCGATGAGAAATCCTTCGTCGACTTCAAGGGCGAGGTCTGCATCATCCCGCCCAACTCCTTTGCCCTGGCGCGCACGGTCGAGTATTTCCGCATCCCGCGCAATGTGCTGGTGGTGTGCCTGGGCAAAAGCACCTATGCGCGCTGCGGGATCATCGTCAACGTCACGCCGCTGGAGCCCGAGTGGGAGGGGCACGTCACGCTGGAGTTTTCCAACACCACGACGCTGCCCGCCAAGATCTACGCCAACGAAGGCGTGGCGCAGGTGCTGTTCTTCGAGTCCGACGAGGTCTGCGAGACCTCGTACAAGGACCGGGGCGGAAAATACCAGGGGCAGAAGGGTGTCACGCTGCCCAAGATCTAGAGCAGCGCGGGTTGGGGTGCGGAGCAGCCCGCGCGGTCCTGTGGTTCAGGGACAGAAGGGTGTGACACTGCCCAGGATCTAGGGCACACCCAACGTTTTTTTCCGGGGTTGCGCTATAGTTTGCCCGCAGGTTCACAACCTTGGGAGGCCAATCATGGTCGGCTGGATATTCCTCGTTGTCGTGGTTGTACTGGTGTTCTGGGCCATGTCCATCTACAACGGTCTGGTGGCAACGCGAAACCATTACAAGAATGCGTTCGCGCAGATCGACGTGCAGCTGAAGCGCCGCTACGATCTGATTCCCAATCTGGTTGAAACTGCCAAGGGCTACATGGCACACGAGCGCGACACGCTGGAGGCGGTGATCAAGGCAAGGAACCAGGCTGTGACTGCCGCGCAAACGGCCAGCGGCAGTCCTGGCAATCCGGCCGCCATGATGGCACTGGGGCAGGCCGAGAGTGCGCTGACCGGCGTGCTGGGGAAAATGTTCGCGCTGGCGGAGGCCTACCCGGACCTCAAGGCCAACCAGAACATGCTGGCGTTACAGGAGGAGCTGACCAGCACCGAGAACAAGGTGTCGTATGCGCGCCAGGGTTACAACGACTCGGTCATGGCGTACAACACCCGGCGCGAATCTTTCCCCGATGCCATCTTTGCCGGCATGTTCGGTTTCCTCGCGGCAGAACTGCTTCAGGCCACGGAGTCGGCCGAAGAACGCAAGGCGCCGCAGGTCAAGTTCTAGTCACTTTCTTCGCTCCGGGTTTGAAGGTCCGGAAGCCATGAACTTCTTCGAGCATCAGGAGTCGGCCCGCAAGCGCACCCGCATCATGCTGGTGCTCTACCTGCTCGCGGTCATGGCGGTCGTCGTGGCTGTCGACTTTGTCATTGCCGTTGCGTGGACCTGGATGCACTTCGGCACAGTCGTCACCGAGCCGGCAGCGCCCGGCTGGGTGGGCGTGCTGCAGACAATCCCGGCGCGGGTCTACGTGTTCGGCGCCCTGGGAACCCTGGCAGTGATTCTGGGCGCCAGCCTTGCGCAGACATTGAAACTCGGTGCGGGGGGAACGGCGGTAGCGGAAATGATGGGCGCGCGGCGGGTCCAGCGGCACTCGGGTGACCTGCTCGAGCAGCGATTGATGAACGTGGTCGAGGAGATGTCCATTGCGTCGGGGGTGCGCGTTCCGGCCGTGTTCGTGATGGACGGGGAGCGGGCGATCAATGCTTTTGCCGCCGGCAATACCGTGTCCAATGCTGCGGTGGTGGTGACGCGTGGCACGCTCGAGGCGCTGAACCGCGACGAGCTGCAGGGCGTGATCGCGCACGAGTTCAGCCACATCCTGAATGGCGACATGGCGCTCAATATCCGCATGTTGGGCATCCTTGCCGGCATCGTGTTCATCAGCTCGATCGGCGGTTTTCTCCTGCGCAACCTGCGCGGCAGCGACAACAAGGGTGCTGGCGGGGTTGCCGCGATCGGGCTGGCGTTGTTCATCATCGGCTATGTCGGGCTGTTCTTTGCGCGCTTGATCAAGGCGTCGGTGTCGCGGCAGCGCGAATTCCTGGCCGATGCCTCCAGCGTGCAGTTCACGCGCAATCCGGACGGCATTGCCGGCGCGCTTGCCCAGATCCGCGCATCGGGGCGCGGCACCGAAGTCGACAACCGTTTCGCGGAGGATGTTGCGCACATGTTTTTTGGGCAGGGCATCCGTGTCTGGATGGGGGGGATGTTCGACACCCACCCGCCGATAGAAGAGCGTATCCGCCGCGTGCATCCGAGCTTCCAGCTGTCGAACTACCGCAACCGGCGCAACGCGGCAGAGGCGCACGGCGACAAGTCCGGGGCCACGCCGGTGGAAGGGGTGCAGCCGAGCGGCGTGGCCGCGATGGCGGCATCGCCCTTGGCACAGGGGGCCCGCGCGACCGATCTGGGAGTGGCCTGGGGACGCACGCCGGCACAGAGCATGGCGCTGGTCGGCACGCTCGATGACGGCAAGGTCGATCAGGCGCGGCACTGGATGGCATCGTTGCCAGCAGGATTGCTTGAGGCATTGCACGACCCGGGGACTGCCAGCGCAGTCGTGGTGGCGCTATTGCTGGCGCCGCGCGCCGAGGTTCTGGGCTTGCAGGTCGAGGCCATGCGTGCCGCGGGGGCCGTCAGCCTGGCCGATGCGGCGGTGGCGCAGGCCGCGCAGATGCGGGCGCTCGGGCCGAGCTATCACCTCGGTGTGCTCGACCTTGCGCTGCCGTCGCTCAAGTCCGCAACGCCGGAGCGGCAGGCGGGGCTGCTTGTGGCGCTGGAGGCGGTTATCAATGCGGATCGTCGCGTCTCGTTGTACGAATTCATCCTGTTGACGCTGGTGCGCGAGCAGCTGTCGGCGCGCGCGGGCTACCGGGCTCCACGCTTTAGCGCTCTGGCTCAGGTGCGCGGGGAGGCCCTGTTGCTGACGGCCTTGTGCGCTCACGCCGGCGGCCGCGGCACACCAGCGTCGGATCAAGCCGCGGAAACTGAGGTGATCGCGGCGTTCCGCGCAGGCGCCCGGGTGCTGGGCTTTGACGATGCGATGCTGCCCGCTCGCGACAGCCTTGCATTGCCGGCGGTGCGCGTTGCGCTGGACGCGCTGCGCGACCTTGCGCCGCTGCCCAAGGCGGTACTGGTCAAGGCGCTGTTTGCCACGGTCACGGCGGACGGGACCATCCGCGTCGTCGAGGCCGCGCTCATGCGCATGACGGGCGCGGTGCTGGATTGCCCGCTGCCGCCGCTGCTCGCGGAGTCGGGTCCGGAAATGCTGGCCCCATAGCGGCGGCACAGACGCAGGCGGTTAGAATGCCCGAATGAGCAGCCCGCATCGACCCGTGAACCATTCCGGCAGGCGCTGGCCCTGGATCGTCGTCGCAGTCGCAGTTGCGGCATTGTTGTCGTGGACAATTGCCGGTTTTCTGCTGTTGCCTTGGCTTGCCAAGCGCGAGTTGCCGCGCATCGCTGACGAACAGCTGCAGTTGCGTCTGCGCATCGGGGAGGTGGCGTTCAATCCGTTCACGCTGTCACTGCGCGCTTTCTCCGTGGCGATAGATGACCGCACGGGACAGCCGCTGATCGGCCTCGACGGCGCGGATGTGAAGCTTGCGTGGGGCTCGTTGTCGAGCCGCGCCTGGATGTTTTCCGAAGTGAAGCTGCAGGCGCCAACGGTGAATGCTGTCATTGCAAAAGACGGGCGACTCAACCTTGCGGCGCTGTTGCCGCCTGATGACGGCAGGTCGCAAGCCGGCACACCGCGCTTTGTCATCGACCGGCTTGAACTGCGCGGGGGCAGCATCGCCTTTGAAGACCGTCGTGAAGGCTATCGCAACCGCATCGAACAACTTTCGCTGGATCTCAAGGGGCTGTCGTCGCTGCCTCAGGCGCAGGGTGGTTATGCACTGAACGCGCAGACCGCCACCGGCGCGAAGCTGCGCTGGAAGGGCGACATTTCGTTGTCGCCCGTGGCCGCCGCCGGCACCCTGGTGGTCGAGGCGCTGCCGGTGGCCGACCTCACCCCGTATCTCGACAACTTCGCCGCTGCGCGCATCGTGTCCGGCAGTGTGGACGCCGAGCTGCCGTACCGACTGTCGCTGCCGGGAGGCCGGCCCGAATTCAGCATCGCCGGCGCAAAGCTCGCGCTCCGCGATTTTTCGCTGGCCGCCGTGGGCGCGGGATCGCCCTTCGCCTCCGTTGGCGCGCTGCTGCTCGAAGGCGTGGACTTCGCATCCGCGCCGCGCCGCTTCGCTGCGCAGCGCCTGCGAATGGATGACGTGAAGCTGGCAGCACGGCGCAACGCCGACGGCAGCTTCGACCTTGCGCGACTGCTGGTGCAATCCCCGACAGGCGTTGCGCAGCCCCCGGTTGCGGGGGGGGCATCAACCCCGCCGTGGCAGGCGGAGGTCGTCGCGCTGGAAATCAACGGGGCCGCGGCGAGCTTTACCGACGCCAGCGCAAAAACCCCTGCGGCAATCGAGGCGCGCGGGCTGAAGCTGCGCGGGAAACTGGCAGCCAGTTCAGCGACGAGCGGAGTACGGTTGCAGCTCGACGCGCCCGAACTGTCGCTCGCCAGCTTGACCGCAGGCCCGATGGGCGCCGCCGCGCCGGTAAAGCTGGATGGACTGGCCGTATCCTCGCTGCGGCTGGACAGTGCCGCGCGCACGCTCGACATCGCCGCAATGCGCATCGCCAGCCTGAGCCTCGATGCGGCGCTGCGCGAGGGGCGCGTGTCGCTCGCCGACCTGTTGCCCGGAAGCGCCGGCACGGACGTTGGCGCCGGCAAGCCGGGAGCGCCGACAGAGAAGTCCTACGCTGTCGCGCTGAAGGCGCTGGAACTCGCCGACGGTACGGTGAGCTTCAACGATGCGGACCGGGGCATCATGCTGGCGCTGGATCACGTGACGGCCAGGCTGGGGGAACTGTCATCCAGCCAAGCGTCGTCCGCCACGGCAAAACCGCTGGACTTCGTGCTGGGCGCCCAGGTGCGCAGCGGGGGACGCATCAGCGCGCGCGGCCGCGTCGCGCCGGTCGCCGGGGCCGTCGATGCCATGATCCAGGCCAATGGTGTTGCACTGACGCCGCTGCAACCGCTGTTGACGCAGTACGCCGGATTGCGCCTCGTCTCCGGCGACGCGACGCTGGCTGGACGTCTGATCAGCGGCGGCAAGGAGCAGAAGCTGCTGTACACAGGGTCGGCGACCGTCGGCAACCTTGCACTCGATGATGCGGGCGGTGGGCGGCTGGTGGCGTGGAAGTCGCTTGGCGCTGCATCGCTGCGCCTGTCCCTGGCGCCGGACCGACTGGACATCGACGAATTGCGCCTCATCGGCCCGGTGAGTGCATTGGCCATTGCCAAGGACGGCACCAGCAACCTGACTCGTGCGCTGCCGAAAAAGGAGGGTGCGCCGGTTACCGGGCCTGCAGCGACCGCACCCGTGGCGATCGGCCTTGCGGCGATTGGACGTTCATCCACACCGGGCGGCGGCCCCGTCCCGGCCGCAGCAGCACCGGCAGGCGCTGACGAAGGCGCGACCATGGCAGTGCGGGTGCGTCGCCTGCGCATGGATGATGGCGTGCTGGATTTTTCCGACGAGAGCATCGGCCAGGGATTCAAGACCAGGATCCACGAACTGGCGGGAACGGCCAACGGACTGTCCAGCGACCGTGACACGCGCAGCCAGTTTTCATTCGAGGGGCGCATCGACGAGTTTGGATTCGCCCGCCTCTCCGGCTCCGTCAACGTCTTCGCGCCGCGCGACCGCACCGCGTTTCGCGTGGAGATGCGCAACGTCGACCTGACCCGCGCCACGCCGTATGCGGTGCATTTTGCCGGGTACCGCATTGCCAGCGGACGCCTGGGCCTGGACGTCAACTACCGGATTCGCGGCGGACTTATCGAGGGCGAAAACCGTTTCACCCTGGAACAGTTCTCCCTGGGCGAGCGGGTGGACAGCCCGGACGCGTTGAAGCTGCCGTTCGAGCTGGCTGTGGCACTGCTCAAGGATGCCGACGGGCGCATCGTGCTGGATCTTCCCATTGCGGGCAGCCTCGACGATCCGAAGTTCAGCATTGCGCCGCTGGTGTGGAAGGCCATCGGCAACCTGATCGGCAGTATCGTGACGGCGCCGTTTCGCGCCCTGGCCCGATTGTTCGGCGGGGGACAGTCGGAGAGCATGGGAACAATTGCCTTCGATACGGGCGCCAGCCGGCTGCTTCCCCCAGAACGTGAGAATATTCTCCACGTTGCCGAGCTGCTCGCCAAGCGCCCCAATCTGAAGTTGTCCATCCCCGCGCGTTACGATGCCCAGGCCGACGCACGTGCCCTGCGCCGTGCCGCGCTGGCGCGCGATGTGGGCCGCCGCGCCGGATTTGCACTGGGCGACGACGAGGCGCCGGGACCGGTGAACACCGATGACCGCCCCACCCGCGAGGCATTGCGTTCACTGTTCGCCGAGCGTTTTTCCGCCGCCGAACTGGACAAGCTCAAAGTTGCAGCCGAAACCAAGGCGGGAGCCGGCGGCGTCGCCAAACCGGCGGTGCTCGACCGCCTGCGCAACCTGGTCTCGGGCGAGCCGCAGGTCGTGGACGCGCGCGAGTTCTACGCCACGCTGCTCGCGCGCTTGCGCGAAGCGCAGCCCCTGCCGCCCAATGCGCTGGCCGAACTGGCACGCCGTCGCGGTGAAAGCATCGCGTCGGCGGTGAGAGCGGCCGGCGTGGCAGACGAGCGCGTTGTCGTGGTGACGGCCGCCCCGTCAAGCGAATCCGAGGCGAAGCAGGTGTCCATCGCCTTGTCGCTTACGGCACGCTGAGGCGGCGCAACGGGATCGACGGACCGCCACTTCATGTACCATTCGGGTCGATTTGAGGCGGCGCCGCCACGGGGAATTCGTCGGATCTTTGCCGCGCGATAGCATATTGAACACCGAGGAGACTTCATGAATCCCATCGTCGTTGATCGTTACAAGACTGCCAACGAAACCCTTCGCGTGCCGGACCTGCGCCAGGCGCTCTATGACGAGGGTGCCATCATGTTCGAGAAGACCATCGTCAACCTGCACGGAGAAGAGCACCGGATCCGGCGCAACGTCGAGATCAAGGTGTTCCGGCGCGATTTCTTCAAGTGGTACGAAAAGGCGGTGTTTCCCGCGACCCTGCAGGAGACGATCTCGCCCTACCTCAAGCAGGGCAAGGCCGACCTGGTGAACCTGGGATTTCGCGTCATGATGAATCTCACGGCCGACTTCTCTGGCGTTGACCGTCCGACGCGCACGCCTGAGGAAACCGAGCGCCTGCTCAAGCATCTGCTGACCTTCGGCAAGGCGGCGACGCTGGGCCAGGCGCTGGGTGACAAGGAGACGATACGCGGCGAGATTCGCAAGGCCATGGCGGAATTCGACAGCGAGTTCTTTCAACCCTCCATGCAGCGCCGGCGGGAGCTGCTGGCGCGCTTTGCCAGGGGCGAGCTCAAGGAGGAGGAGCTGCCGCGCGACATCCTGGTCGAATTGCTGCGCAACGAGGCCGAAGTGCCGCTGACGCAGGATGTGCTGATGAAGGAAATCGGATTCTTCCTGCTCGCCGGGGCGTTCACTTCCATCCATACGCTGAGCCATGCGATGCACGAGCTGTTCTGGTGGGGTGAGCAGCACCCGCAGGACAAGCAGCGCCAACGCAGCGACATGCTGTTCCTGCAGCGCTCCATCCACGAGAGCATGCGGTTGCATCCCTCCAGCCCGACGGCGGGTCGCCGGCCGACCTGCCCGATGCAATTGCCGGGCGGCGCGAATGCAACGCCGAGCGATTACGTGAGCATCGACCTGATGAAGGCCAATCGTGACGTCGAGGTATTCGGTGCTGATGCGGCCGACTACAACCCGCACCGTGAAGTGCAAAAAGGCACGCCGCCTTACGGGCTGTCATTTGGCATCGGGATGCACTCCTGCCTTGGCCTCAATCTGGCTGCAGGCGCGCTCGGCAAGCCGAGCACCGATCCGGCCGACCATCAGTTCGGGACGGTGACGCTGATCGCCCAGGCGCTGCTCGCGCACAATGCGCGTCCGGATCCTGACAATCCCGGTGCGATTGACCGTTCCACCGTGCGCAACAACTGGGGCAAATACCCGATTCTCCTGGGCTAGCATTGCTGCGGACGGGCCGCGCGTGAACCGCGCATGTACCAAGTAGGCCCGGCGCGAGTTGTACTGTTGGAAAACTTCTGGAGGTTTTGAAATGAAACATGCATTCGTAACGGGCGGAGGCGGCGATATAGGGGCTGCCATTGGCGCGCGCGCGGCGGCGGCGGGCTATCGCGTGACATTGGTGGACCAGGATGGCGCCCGGGCGCAGTCGCGCGCTGCAAAGCTGTCGGGCGCCATCGGCCTGCAGTGCGACGTCACCGACGAGCGCTCGGTGGAAGTGGCGCTCGATGCTGCCGTTGAAAAGAACGGTTCGGTCCCCGATCTGGTGGTCAATTGCGCGGGCATCGGCCGCTTCGCACCGCTGCTGGACCAGGACCTCGCCGAATTCAGGCGCGTCATCGACGTCAACCTGGTGGCAGGTTTCATCGTCGGCCGCGCCGCGGCGCGTCGCATGGTCAAGCGTGGCTCGGGTTGCATTGTCAATATCACGTCGATCAACGGCGTGCACCCTGCGCCCAACAGCGGGGCTTATCCGGCGGCCAAGAGCGGCTTTGCGGCACTGAGCGAGCTCATGGCCGTGGAGTGGGGACCGCTGGGCATCCGCGTGAATGCCGTGGCGCCGGGATTTATCGACGCGGGCATTTCGGCGCCGTTTTTCGCCAACCCGGCGGTGCGCCAGTTGCGGGGGCAGGCGGTGCCGACACGCCGACTGGGCACGGCAGAAGATATTGCCAATGCCGTCATCTTTCTCGGCTCGGACGAGGCGAGTTACATCAACGGCCAGGAGCTGCTGGTGGACGGCGGTGCATCTCGCGCGTTGCTCGCCCTCTTGCCGCGCGAAGCGCCAGCCAAGTAAGAGGCCATTTCAGTATTTCCGAAATGGCCCCCGAAGCAGGGGAGCACGAGGGGGATGATTCCCCTCAATTGTGAAATAACCTCTAAGGAGCCCTTCCATGCGCAATCTGCTGATTGGCGGAGGTGTCCATCACCCGTTGGAGAACAGTGCGCCGTCAGTGAAGTCTACGCTGGCACGTGCCGGCATACAGACCGACGTCGTAGAAGATATCGAGGAAGGCTGCCGGATGCTGGCCAGCGGTTCCTATGACTTGCTGACATTCGGCGCCATTCGATTTCGCATGCTGGCTCCGCAATACGAGCAGTATCGCGCCCGCTGGGCGCTCGCATTCTCCGAGGCGGGGCGCGAAGCATTGCGCGCTCACCTTCGCCAGGGCAAGGCAATGCTGGCCATGCATGCGGCCAGCATCAGCTTCGATGACTGGCCGGAATGGGGGGAGATCGTGGGTGGCCGCTGGGTGTGGGGAACGTCCGGACACCCGCCATTTGGCGCGGTCGAGGTGCGATTCCTGGGCGATCGCCCAAGCCCGCTGACCGATGGGCTGCCCGCTTTCCAATGCGATGACGAGGTCTATGGGGGATTGTGGGTCGCACCTGATGTCGTGCCTCTGGCCGAGGCGCGCCCCATGGGTGGCAAGGAGGCCGGAGCCGCGGGTGCGCCGGGGCAGTGGATGCCGGTGCTTTGGACGCGCGAATGGCAGGGCGGCCGCGTCGTGTATGACGCGCTGGGCCATGACGCTGCATCGCTCGATCATCCCGTTCATCAGAAACTGATTACTCGCGCGGCGCTCTGGGCCCTGGGCCGCAGCGACCAGGAGGTGGCAAAGACATGATGCGTCCTATTGAAAAAATGTCGGTGCTGGTTACCGGCGGCGGTTCGGGCATCGGCGCTGGCGTCGCGCGCTTCTATGCGCAGCGCGGCGCGCGGGTCACGATCTGCGGGCGGCGCGAGGACAAGATCAAGGCGGTTGCGCGCGAACTCGGCCCGAATTGCCGCGGAGAGGCCGCGGATGTGACCAAGGACGCCGATCGACGGCGCATCATCGAAGCTGCCGTGGAACATGGCGGCGGACTCGACGCGCTGGTCAGCAACGCCGGCAACATGTTGCATGGGCCCATTACGGGTCTCGACGAGCAGGCGCTGATCGACGTGTTTCATGTGAACGTGGTCGCCGGCATGCTGCTCACGGGATTGGCGGTGCCGCACCTCGAGAAGCGCCAAGGCGCCATTGCCTTCATCGGTTCGGTGCACACGCGGCGCGCCTTCCCCGGGGCCTCCGCATACGCTGCCACCAAGGGGGCCCTCGAAGCGCTGACCAAGGTGCTGGCCGCCGAACTCGGGCCGAAGCAGATTCGCGTCAATTGCATCGTGCCGGGCGCGGTGCCGACCGAGATCAATATCCGCGCCGGGCTGTTCACGGCAGAGCAGCATGCGGTAAGAATGGAAGGCCTCGCCTCATCGCATGTGCTGGGTCGCATCGGCAGCGAGGAGGATGTCGCCGAGGCCATGGACTACTGTCTGCGCGCCGACTGGTGCACGGGGCACGCCCTGGTGATTGACGGCGGCTTGTCGCTCGGCCTGACCAGTTTCTAGCTGAGCCGCGCAGCAAGCCGGGACTGGGGCGCGATGATGGTGGGTCGAATGCAGAATGCCTGGCATTCTGCATGCAGAAAAATGAACGCCGCCACCCCAGCAATCTGTTTGGAATTGACAATACTCGTCGCGTCAGAATCTTCGCCTGATATGTTGCACAGATTCGGAATGGAGTGAGGATCATGGGCTCGCCCCCGTTCTTGCTATTGCAACGCACCATGCGATTGCTGGGAAAAACGCTATACGAGAATGATGTTTCGTGGCTAGAATGCGTGCGCCCTTCAGGGCTCGATTCACACAACCGTGCAAGTGGTATGCAGGGGCGAAGGCCTCCCGGAGCATGATGCAATGATCCTGCAGCAAATCCTCAATGGCCTCATCGTCGGCGGCGTATATGCGCTGTTCGCGATCGGCTTTACGCTGGTGTTCGGCATTCACCAGATCCTCAATCTGGCGCATGGGGCCGTGTTCATGACCGGCGCATTCGTCGCGCTCTATTCGGTGCAGGCAGGCTGGCCACTCTGGTTGGGGTTCCTGCTCGCCATGCTCGCAAGCGGCCTGCTCTCGGTGTTGATCGAGGTCGGTGCCTTTCGCAAGCTGAGGAAAAGCGGGTTTGCGGAGCTTGAGTTCGGCGCGATCATCACGTCGATCGGCGCGAGCCTGGCGATCATGACCATCGCGCAGAAGATCTCGAACACGCAGATCATGCGCTTC
>CANJXQ010000117.1 GCA_947478805.1 Betaproteobacteria bacterium
CAACGCGTTGCCAAGCGTGTGGCCATAGCCCCGCTCGAAGGGCTCCATAACCACTTTGGCGTGATTGGGCGCGACGGTCTGGACGTCGATGATGCGCGGCTTCAGGACTCCACTGGTTTGCATGTACGCTTTCCCCCGGGGATAGTCGGGCAATATATTCGCGCTCGCCGCAACGGCGTAGCGCGCTTGCTGGGCTTACTTCGAATACAGTTCGACGACGAGACTTTCATTGATGTTGGAGGGCAGCTCGGAGCGTTGCGGCAATGCCTTGAACTTGCCCTTCAATTCCTTCACGTCGACCTCGATCCAGTCGGCGAAACCGCGAGACTCTGCAGCCTCGGCCGCCGCCTTGATCCGCAGGTGTGCCTTGGCGTGCTCCGCAACGGAGATCTCGTCGCCCGGCTTGACCTGGTAGGACGGGATATTCACCCGCTTGCCATTCACCAGGATGCCGTTGTGCCGAACGATCTGGCGCGCCTCGGTCCTGCTGGAGCCGAAGCCCATGCGAAACGAGACAGTATCCAGGCGCGACTCAAGAACCTGCAGCAGGTTTTCGCCAGTGATGCCCTTGCGACGGTCGGCTTCGGCATAAATACGCCGAAACTGGCCTTCCAGAATTCCGTATACGCGGCGCATTTTCTGCTTCTCGCGAAGCTGCTTGCCGAAGTCGGACAGGCGTGAGCCGCTCTTCTGGCCGTGCTGTCCAGGAGCATAGCTGCGGCGTTCGATGGCGCACTTGTCGGTGAAACACTTTTCGCCCTTGAGGAACAGTTTCTCCCCTTCACGGCGGCACTGACGGCACTTAGGATCAAGATTCCGGGCCATATATTCCTCTTCTATTCCTAATTTGCTTCGTCTAGATCCGACGCCGCTTCGGCGGGCGGCAACCATTGTGCGGCACCGGCGTCACGTCGGAAATGCTGGTTATTTTCAAGCCAAGCGCATTCAACGCGCGCACGGCCGACTCACGCCCCGGTCCGGGTCCCTTGATGCGAACCTCGAGATTCTTGACGCCGCACTCCTGCGCCGCACGGCCGGCATTCTCCGCCGCAACCTGCGCCGCGAACGGTGTCGATTTCCGCGATCCCTTGAAACCGGCACCACCCGATGTAGCCCACGACAGGGCATTGCCCTGCCGGTCGGTAATTGTCACGATGGTGTTGTTGAACGACGCATGGATATGCGCGATGCCTTCGGCAACGTTCTTCTTCACCTTCTTGCGTACGCGGGTCGTTCCCTGTGCAACTGGCGGCTTGGCCATATGTACTGTGTCCTATGTAATCCTGAATCCGGCGCCGATCAGGTCTTGCTTGGCGCCGCCTGCAGCTTGATTGCGGCCTTGCGCGGTCCCTTGCGAGTGCGCGCGTTGGTACGCGTGCGCTGCCCCCGGGCCGGCAACCCCTTGCGATGACGGGTGCCGCGGTAGCAGCCTAGATCCATCAGTCGCTTGATGTTCATCGAAATTTCACGACGAAGATCACCCTCGACCGTGGTCCGGGAAACTTCCACGCGCAGGCGCTCCATGTCCGATTCGGACAGGTCCTTGATCTTCATCGAGCGCTTGATCCCGGCCGCGTCGCAAATTGCCTGGGCGCGGCTGCGCCCAATGCCGAAGATAGCCTGCAGCGCAATTTCTGCGTGCTGGTGATTTGCTATGTTTACCCCTGCGATGCGGGCCATACGCTCACTCCATCCAGTGTGTATTTCGAGTCGAAACGGCTCGAAAAGCGAAACCGTAAATTATATCCCGATTGACAATCGAATACCAATCGAAACGGACTTTTTCAGCCTTGACGCTGCTTGTGGCGTGGATCGGTGCAAATGACCCGGACGACGCGTTTGCGGCGTACCACCTTGCAGTGCCTGCAGATCTTCTTTACTGACGCCAGTACCTTCATCTTGCTTCTCCTTGGATCTACCCGTCGTTACTTGGCGCGGAACACGATTCGCCCGCGCGTCAGATCATACGGGGTCAAGTCAACCGTTACCTTGTCGCCAGGAAGGATGCGGATGTAATGCATGCGCATCTTTCCTGAGATATGACCAAGAACCACATGCCCATTCTCCAGCTTTACCCGGAAGGTCGCGTTGGGGAGGTTTTCAACAATCTCCCCCTGCATCTGGATCACGTCTTCCTTGGACATATCCTGTGTTTGCTCCCTGCTTCTATCGGGCGGGGAAACCCGCGCCCTTGAAATTGGCCTTCTTGAGCAGGCTCTCGTACTGGTGCGTCATGACATAGGCCTGCACCTGCGCCATGAAATCCATGGTCACGACAACAATGATCAGCAGCGAGGTCCCGCCGAAATAGAACGGTACGTTCCAACGAAGAATGAGGAACTCCGGCAACAGGCATACGACCGTAACGTACACGGCGCCGGCAAGTGTCAGGCGCAACAGTATTTTTTCCAGATACCGCGAAGTCTGATCTCCCGGACGAATTCCCGGGACGAACGCACCGGATTTTTTTAGATTGTCCGCGGTCTCCCGAGGGTTGTACTGCAGGGCTGTATAGAAAAAACAGAAAAACACGATCGCAGCCGCATACAACATCACATAGATCGGCTGGCCCGGAGAAAGCGTGGCGGCGATATCCTTCAACCAGTAGACGCCTTCGTGATCTCCAAACCAGGTACCCAGCGTGGCAGGAAACAGGATGATGGAGCTGGCGAAGATGGGCGGGATGACGCCGGCCATATTCAGCTTGAACGGCAGGTGCGACGTTTGGCCACCGTAGATTTTGTTGCCAACCTGTCGTTTCGCATAATTGACGAGGATTTTCCTCTGGCCACGTTCGATAAAACATACTGCCCAAGTCACGAATACGACCGCGGCAGTAATGAATATTGCGGACAGCGGGTGCATTGCCCCGGTGCGCACGAGTTCGAGTAGTCCTGCGATGGAACTGGGCAGTCCCGCTGCTATGCCGGCAAAGATGATGATGGAAATGCCGTTCCCGAGTCCGCGCTCCGTCACCTGCTCGCCGAGCCACATCAGGAACATCGTTCCCGTGACCAGCGTCGTCACGGTAGTGAATCTGAACAGCAGGCCGGGATCCATGACCAACCCAGGCTGCGACTCCAGCGCAATCGAAATGCCTGTCGCCTGGAAAAGCGCCAGAAACACGGTAGCGTAGCGCGTGTACTGCGTGATCTTGCGCTGACCCGACTGCCCTTCCTTGCGAAGGGCTTCCAGTTGTGGCGAGACAGCCGTCATCAGCTGCATGATGATCGAGGACGATATGTACGGCATGATGCCAAGGGCAAATATCGTGAAGCGCGACAAGGCGCCACCCGAAAACATGTTGAACATGCCGAGGATGCCGCCTTGCTGGCTTTGGAAAAGCTCTGCCAGCTTGGCAGGGTCAATACCGGGAACAGGTATGTGCGCGCCAATCCGGAACACGAGCAAAGCCCCAAGCAGGAACAGCAACCTCTTTTTGAGGTCGCCGTACTTACCGGTCTTGCCAACGGATGTGGACGCGGTCGCCATTCAGAGTGCTCGGCCGCTCAGGCCTGCGCAGCAGCCTTCTTGGGAAGCTTGCGTGGGCGTGGCGCAGCCTTGAACTCGGTGACGTTTCCACCGGCAGCCTCGATTGCAGCTTTCGCGCCCTTGGTAACCCCGAGCCCAGATACGCTCACCTTGCGGCTCAAGGAGCCGGCAAGAATGATTTTCGCCTGCTCGGCATGAATGCTGACAAGACCCGCCGCGCGCAAGATCTCAAGGTCAACCTTGTCCCCATTCAATTTGGCGAGGTCGGAAAGCCGAACTTCTTCACTGTGCTTGCGTGAAAAGAACCCGCGCTTGGGGAGCCGGCGATGCAACGGCATCTGGCCGCCCTCGAAGCCGACTTTGTGGAATCCGCCGGACCGTGACTTTTGACCCTTGTGCCCGCGACCCGCGGTCTTGCCCAGCCCCGAGCCGATCCCGCGGCCGACGCGCCGGCGCGGTCGCTTGGAGCCTTCACCCGGCTTGATTGTGTTCAGTTCCATGGCCATACTCCGTTCAGGCTTCCACGCGAACAAGATAGTTCACGCTGAGGATCATTCCCCTGACTTCCGGGGTGTCGATGACCTCCACCGTCTGATGCATCCGCGTCAGACCCAATCCGCGCACCGTCGCGCGGTGCGCCTTCTTGCATCCGATGATGCTCTTGTACAGTTTTACCTTGATCTTCTTCTGTGTCATTTTGTCGATACCCGGGCTAGATCAGGACGCAATGTCGGCGACCGACTTGCCGCGCTTTGCGGCGATTTCCGAAGGCGTGTTCATGTTCTTGAGACCATTGAGCGTCGCTCGAACCACGTTATAGGGGTTGGTCGACCCAATGCACTTGGCCAGAACATTCGTCACACCCATGACTTCGAACACCGCGCGCATGGGGCCGCCCGCGATGATTCCGGTGCCGTCAGACGCCGGCTGCATCAGAACCGTCGATGCGCCATGCTTGCCAATGACTGCATGGTGCAATGTCCCGTTCTTCAATTTGACGCGGAACAGCTTCCGACGGGCCTCATCGAGGGATTTCTGCATCGCGACCGGAACTTCCCGCGCCTTGCCCTTGCCCATGCCAATCCCGCCATCACCATCACCAACTACAGTCAGCGCGGCAAATCCCATGACACGACCGCCTTTCACCACCTTGGTGACGCGATTGACCGCGACCATCTTTTCCTTGAGGCCGTCCTGGCGGTCTTCGCCAGACTGCATGCGTGGCTGCATTCTTGCCATTGTTGGTCTCTCCTAGAACTTCAGACCGGCTTCGCGAGCCGCGTCGGCCAGCGCTTTTACGCGGCCATGGTACCGATATCCGGCACGATCAAATGCAACTGAATCAATGCCGAGCTTCTTCATCTTCTCGGCAATCCTTTGCCCCACGGCCGCCGCTGCAGCAGTATTGCCACCGTTTGGCAACTTCACCTTGACGTCTTTTTCGGCAGTCGATGCACTGGCTAGTACTGTTGCACCGTCGGCTGAGAAAACCTGGGCATAGATGTGCGAATTCGTTCTGTGAACGGCCAGACGCACGGCGCGCAGTTGGCGAATCTTGCTGCGGGTTTGTGCAGCACGCCGCAACCTGGAAATGTTTTTATCAATCATGGAGGCTACCCCTACTTCTTCTTGGTCTCTTTGAGGACGACGCGCTCTTCGGCATAGCGCACACCCTTGCCCTTGTAAGGCTCGGGAGGACGCACGGCGCGTATTTCTGCCGCTACCTTGCCGACCAATTGCTTGTCAGTCCCCTTGATCAGGATTTCAGTTTGTGTCGGCGTTTCAACCTTGATCCCCTTGGGCATCTGCTGCACCACCGGGTGCGAAAATCCCAGAGCCAGGTTCAACTTGTCGCCTTGGGCCTGAGCCCGAAATCCCACACCAACCAATGTAAGCTTGCGCTCGAAACCCTTCGTAACGCCGGTCACCATGTTGGCCACCAAAGCCCGCATCGTTCCGGACATCGCATTGGCCTGCGTGGAGGTGTCCGCCACCCCGAAGACCAGTTGTTCACCGTCTCTTGAGACATTCACTTTGCTGTTGAGTTTCTGGCTAAGCGTCCCAAGCGGCCCCTTCACAGAGACCTCATCCTGGCCAAGGGTGACTTCCACGCCTTTAGGCAACTCAACGGGACTTTTTCCTATACGCGACATGTGTCCTCCGCTACGCGACTATGCACAATACTTCGCCGCCCACACCTGTCGCGCGAGCCTTGCGGTCCGTCATGACACCCCGCGATGTAGAAACAATCGCAACGCCGAGGCCGTTCATGACCTTGGGCAGGTCCTCGCATGCCTTGTAGATTCGCAGACCGGGACGTGATACACGCTCGATCTTTTCGATTACGGGGGCACCCGCGTAGTACTTCAGGTTGATTTCAAGCTCTGCCTTGCCACTGCTCTCCCGACGCGCGAAACCGTCGATATAACCTTCGTCCTGGAGGACTTGGGCTATCGAAGTCTTGAGCTTCGATGAAGGCATCATTACCGTCGTCTTGCCGACCATCTGCGCATTGCGAATGCGCGTCAACATGTCGGCGATGGGGTCACTCATGCTCATGCGTTCTCCTTACCAGCTCGCCTTGGTCATGCCAGGGACTTCGCCACGAAGCGCCATATCGCGCAGTTTGCTGCGGGCTAACCCGAATTTTCTGTAGACGCCACGCGGCCGCCCGGTCAGGCGACAGCGGTTACGAAGGCGCGCCGGCGATGCATTGCGCGGCAACGCCTCGAACTTCATCCGCGCCTCCGCCCGCTCATCGTCAGAGCGCTTCACGTCGTTCATAACCTCGATCAGTTCTGCGCGCTTGGTTGCATACTTCGCCACCACTTTCCGGCGCTTCAAATCGCGATTGATCAGAGCAACTTTGGCCATTGCTATTCCTCTAGTTCTTGAACGGGAAACGGAATGCCGCAAGGAGTGCCTTCGCCTCGTCGTCCGTCCTTGCCGTGGTGGTGATGCTGATATTCAGCCCCCTGAGCGCATCGATCTTGTCATACTCGATTTCCGGGAAGATGATCTGCTCTCGAACGCCCATCGAATAATTGCCGCGACCATCAAATGCCCTTCCGGAAATTCCCCGGAAATCGCGGATTCTCGGGATCGCCACGGTGACCAGCCGGTCGAGAAACTCGTACATCCGTGTCCCGCGCAGGGTCACCATGCACCCTACCGGATAGTCCTTCCGAACCTTGAAGGTCGCGATGGATTTCTTGGCCTTGGTAATGACCGGCTTCTGCCCCGCAATTTTGGTGAGATCCCCGACTGCGTGGTCCAGGATTTTCTTGTCCTGCACTGTCTCGCCGACCCCCATGTTAAGGGTGATCTTCTCGATACGCGGAACCTGCATTTGCGTCTTGTACCCGAACTTCTTCATCAGGTCGGGTACGACCTTCTCGCGATAAACTTGTTGTAAGCGTGCCATCATCTTTTCCTTTGCGGGAGTCTGCGAGCGCTCAGGCTTCGATCATTTCGCCGTTGGACTTGAAAACCCGCACCTTGCGACCAGCATCCAAGGTCTTGAACCCGACCCTGTCGGCCTTTTGTGTCTGGGGATTGAACAACGCGATGTTGGAGATATGGATCGGCATGTCCTTGTCGACAATGCCGCCAGTCTGACCCTTCATCGGGTTGGGTTTGACGTGTTTTTTCGCCCGGTGCACACCGTCCACGACGACGTGGTCCTTGTCGACACGGCGCAGTACCGTTCCGCGCTTTCCCTTATCGCGTCCGGTCAGCACGACGACTTCGTCACCCTTCTTGATCCGTACCATGGCTACAAGACCTCCGGCGCAAGCGACACGATTTTCATGAAGCGCTCAGTTCTGAGTTCGCGTGTGACAGGCCCGAAAATGCGTGTTCCGATGGGCTCCATCTTTTGCGTCAGAAGCACTGCTGCATTCGAGTCAAATCGGATCAGGCTGCCATCCGCGCGACGAACGCCCTTGGCGGTGCGAACGACCACAGCGTTGTACACCTCGCCTTTTTTGACACGACCCCGGGGCGCGGCATCCTTCACACTGACCTTGATCACGTCGCCAATAGACGCATATCGGCGCTTCGATCCGCCAAGCACCTTGATACACATTACAGAACGGGCGCCGGTGTTATCGGCGACGTCCAGTACCGACTGCATTTGAATCATTTTTCAATCTCCAACTTATCCCGCATTAACCAGGCACCCAATGGCCGAGCATCTGCAGAAGACAGTTTTGGACCCCGTCCGGGGAAAATGGCTGCTACCACTATCGGATGCTGACCAGCGCAGAACCTCGGCAGAACTCAGCCCAATTTCTGCTGGCGGAATCCGAAAAGCGTTCTAGTATAAACGCCTTTAGTCTTCCGTGTCCAGCTAAATCATGCAGCTTTCGACTTCTCCAGCAATTTAGCAACTCGCCAAGCCTTCGTCTTGGAAAGCGGGCGCGTTTCCTCTATCTGAACCAAGTCGCCATCGTGGAACTCATTTTGTTCGTCATGGGCGTGATATTTCTTTGAACGAGTGATCACCTTTCCCATCAAGGGGTGTGTGACCCGCCTCTCGACCAATACCGTTACCGTCTTGTTCATCTTGTCGCTCACGACACGTCCGGTAAGAGTCCTACCCGATTTTTTTTGGTCGGTCATTTTGTAGTCGCCTTCTCAGTGAGAATGGTACGCACCCGAGCGATATCCCGGCGAACCTTCCTCAATTGACTCGTATTGGTGAGTTGCTGCGTCGCCTTCTGCATGCGCATGGAAAATTGCGCTTTCAGCAATGCCTCAAGCTCGGTTGTCAGTTGCGCTTCATCTTTTGCGCGCAGCTCATTTGTCTTCATCGATACCTCCTTGTCACCCAACAAGACGGAACACGAAAGTAGTCTTCAGCGGCAGCTTTGCCGCCGCCAAGGCAAACGCCTGCCTTGCCGTACCCTCGTCAACCCCATCCATTTCATAAAGCACGTTACCGGGCCGGATTTCCGCCACGAAATATTCCGGATTACCCTTGCCATTTCCCATCCGTACCTCAGCTGGCTTTTGCGATATCGGCTTGTCCGGGAAAATCCGGATAAAGACTCTGCCGCCCCGTTTGATATGGCGGGTCATGGCGCGCCGCGCAGCCTCGATCTGGCGTGCAGTCAGACGACCTCGCTCGGTCGCCTTGAGGCCGAACTCCCCGAACGACACTTTAGTGCCGCGGGTAGCAACACCCTTGTTGCGGCCCTTCTGCTGCTTGCGGTATTTCATGCGTGATGGCTGAAGCATTATGCAGTCCTGTCAATGTCGTATTACTGAGCTGCGCCCTGACCACCCGAATCCGATGGCGTGCCGGGCGAATCCTTTGCCTTGCGCACGCGCTTGACCGCGGCTTTTGGCTTTTCCGACGCTTCGCCAGCGTCCGGTTTTTTGATATCTGCGCCAGTCGAAGCTGGCTTTCTGGTTGTCTTTCTCGCGGGTTTGGGTTTGGCCTCACCATCGGTCTGTGCTGGGACCTGTACATCTCCCGATGTCGCACCAGCACGCGGTGGCGCCTTGCGCACCTTGCGCGCCGCAGTTGCATCGTCCGTGCTGGGTGCAGCGGGCGCCGCAAGCTGGTCTGCCTTGGCCAGCACTTCGCCCTTGAAAACCCAGACCTTGACTCCGATCACTCCGTAGGTCGTCTTCGCCTCGGACACGCCGTAGTCGATGTCAGCGCGCAACGTATGAAGAGGAACCCGACCCTCCCGATACCATTCAGTCCGAGCTATTTCAATTCCATTGAGCCGGCCCGCGCTCATTATCTTGATTCCCTGCGCGCCTAGCCGCATGGCATTCTGCATGGCTCGCTTCATTGCGCGGCGGAACATGATCCGCTTTTCCAGCTGCTGGGTGATCGAGTCGGCAATCAGCTGGGCATCGATTTCCGGTTTGCGAATTTCTTCAATATTGACATGCACCATCTGCACACCAAGCAGTTTGCGCAAATCGGCCTTGAGGACCTCAATATCCTCCCCCTTCTTGCCGATGACAACTCCTGGTCGAGCACTATGGATGGTGATACGCGCATCCTTGGCCGGACGCTCAATGACAACCTTGCCGACAGATGCGTGCGCCAGCTTCTTCTTCAGGTACTCCCTGACCCGTAGATCCTCATTCAACATCCCTGCGAAGTTCTTGCTGTTGGCAAACCAGCGGGAAGTCCAGTTCTTGTTGACAGACAGCCTGAAACCGGTCGGATGGATTTTTTGTCCCATGGCGTTTCCTTTACTCTTTCGCTTTCTTGACCTTGCGCGCTGGCGCCGCGGCCTTCTTGGTCTCGGTATCACCGACGGTCAGGAAGATGTGACAGGTCGGCTTGAGGATGCGGTTGCCACGCCCTTTGGCCCGTGCCTGAAAGCGCCTGATCGTTGTCCCTTGCTCGACGAGAACCGTTTTTACTTTGAGTTCATCGATATCAGCGCCATCATTGTGCTCGGCATTCGCGATTGCCGACTCGAGCACCTTCTTTATGATGCGAGCCCCTTTCTTGGGACTGAACGTCAGCAGATTGAGTGCCGACTCCACCGCAAGTCCCCTGATTTGATCAGCGACCAAGCGGCCCTTCTGCGCGGATAGGCGAACACCATAAAGCTTTGCCTGAGTTTCCATGTTCACAGTTCCTTACTTCTTGTCAGCCGGAGAGGCGGCTTTTCTATCGGCCGTGTGCCCCTTGAAAGTGCGCGTCAACGCAAACTCTCCAAGCTTGTGGCCGACCATGTTTTCCGAGATGTAGACCGGGACATGCTGCTTGCCGTTGTGTACGGCGATTGTCAAGCCGACGAAATCCGGAAGAATCGTTGATCGACGGGACCACGTCTTAATGGGTCGTTTGTCATTTGCAGAACGAGCGGCATCGATCTTCTTGATCAGATGCAAATCGACAAATGGGCCTTTTTTGACGGAACGTGCCATCGCCTACCCCTATTTCTTGTGCCGGAATTGAACAATCATTCCGCGCGTTCGTTTGTTCTTGCGAGTCTTGTAACCCTTCGTCAGGGTACCCCAGGGACTGACAGGATCCTTGCCGGAAGCCGTCTTGCCCTCACCACCACCGTGCGGGTGGTCAATCGGGTTCATGGCAACACCACGTACGGTTGGCCGAATGCCGCGCCAGCGCACTGCCCCTGCCTTACCTATTGAACGCAGACTGTGTTCCTCGTTACCTACTTCCCCAATCGTTGCCCGGCAGTCAACATGAACCTTTCGAATCTCTCCTGACCGCAGGCGCACTTGAGCGTAGCTGCCTTCCCTCGCCAGCAACTGCACTGAAGCACCAGCCGATCGCGCGAGCTGCGCCCCCCTTCCGGCCTGCATTTCCACGCAATGGATGGTCGTGCCGACGGGAATGTTTCTGAGCGGCAGTGCATTGCCAGGCTTGATTGGCGCCTCTATTCCAGAGACGATTTGCGCCCCCGCAGATATTCCCTTTGGCGCGATGATGTAACGCCGCTCACCGTCGGCGTAGCAAAGCAACGCCAGGTTGGCGCTACGATTGGGATCGTATTCGAGCCGCTCCACGCGCGCCGGCACACCGTCCTTGTTGCGACGGAAATCAACGATTCGATAGTGCTGCTTATGCCCGCCCCCCTGGTGCCGCATGGTGACCCGCCCTGCATTGTTGCGCCCTGCCCTTTTGGACTGGCTTTCAACAAGGCTGGCGATGGGACGCCCCTTGTGCAATTCAGGGTTGACGAGCTTGATGACCGAGCGACGGCCATTGGATGTCGGTTTGACTTTTATGAGTGCCATGGCTACTCCGCCGCCTGAAAGTTGATTTCTTGACCAGGCATCAGCGACACGTAGGCTTTCTTCCAATTGCGCCTGCGGCCCATGAATTTTCCAAAGCGCTTTTCCTTGCCTTTCACGTTGGAAACCTGAACGCCCTTGACCTTGACCTTGAAAAGGAGCTCGACGGCAGCTTTGATTTCAGGCTTGGTCGCGTCTTGAATAACGCGGAACACTACCTGATTGTGCTTTTCGCCGACATAGGTGCTCTTCTCGGATATCGTAGGCGCGAGCAACACCTGCATTAGACGTTGATCTTGCAGACTCATTTGAGTAGCTCCTCAAACTTCGCCACCGCTTGCTTTGTGAGAATTACGTTTCGGTACTCGATCAGCGAAACGGGATCGGCATGCGCAACGTCCACCACCATTACACCTGGCAGGTTACGGGCAGAAAGCAGGAGGTTCTGGTCGATATCCGCTGTAATGACCAACGTATCTTCCAGGCCCATTTGCTTGAGCTTTTGAGCCAGCAGTTTCGTCTTGGGCGCCTGAACGGAGAAGCTTTCTACCACTTTCAGTCGGTCCTCTCGCGCCAATTGGGACAGAATCGAACACATACCGGCCCGGTACATTTTTCGATTGACCTTGTGGCTGAAGTTTTCATCGGGCAGATTCGGAAATATCCGGCCACCACCGCGCCACAAAGGGCTTGCCGCATCACCTGCGCGCGCGCGGCCAGTTCCCTTCTGGCGCCAAGGCTTGCGGCCCGATTTCGCGATCTCGCTGCGCCCCTTCTGGGCACGCGTCCCACTCCTGGCGTTCGCCTTATAAGCGACGACTATTTGATGAACGAGACTCTCGTTGTAGTCCCGCCCGAACAGCGCATCAGAAGCGGCCACCATGGCAGCACTCTGGCCTTGATCATTGAGCATCTTCAAATCCATTGCTTACCTCACTTCTTCGCGGCCGGCTTGCCGGCCGGCGCTACCGCAGCCTTCGGCTTACCGGGTTTGGCGGCTGGTGAGACCACGACATCACCACCACGGCTGCCAGGGATCGCCCCTTTGATGAGGAGCAATTGGCGCTCAAGATCGACTCGCACAACGACGAGGCTTTGCACCGTCCGCTTTACGTTGCCAAGATGTCCTGACATGCGCTTTCCGGGGAAAACACGTCCCGGATCCTGCGCCATGCCGATCGAGCCGGGCGTGCGGTGTGACAGTGAATTACCATGACTTGCACGATTCGAGGAAAAATGATGCCGCTTGATGACTCCGGCAAATCCCTTGCCCTGCGAAGTCCCGGACACATCCACTTTTTGTCCGACCTTGAATAGGTCGGCGCCGATCTTTCCGCCAACCTTAAGGTTGGCCAGGTCCGCCTCTGGCACTCGAAATTCATTCAGAGTGCTGCCCGCCTCCACACCAGCCTTGGCAAAATGGCCCGCTAGTGCCTTGCTGACACGGGAAGCGCGACGCTTTCCATAGGCAACCTGCACGGCAGAGTAACCATCGGTTGCTGCGGTCTTGATTTGCGTAACGCGATTGTCCGACACATCCAGTACAGTCACCGGAAGGGAGTCCCCTTCATCGGTAAAAATACGGGTCATGCCAACCTTTCGGCCGACGAGTCCCAAACTCATGGTCTTGCCCTCTTATAA
>CANJXQ010000118.1 GCA_947478805.1 Betaproteobacteria bacterium
AGTTGCCATGGAATTCCACCCTAACTTGTGAAAAAGCTTTGAAATGACTTGATAGCAGATCCCGGATAGCTTCGGAATTAAAAAAATTAGAGAGAAGTCCTCCCTCGGATTTGCGAATGGCTAACGCGATTTTTTTGCCGTCATTCGTAAAAACAAGCGGTGATAATCCAAATATAGGGGACTCCACTTCCATGATGGTCTCGCCATAGCTATTATCGATGCTGAACTTGCTTGTCAGGAAAGATAGCTTCGAGCGGATTGCGCCAATCCCCAGCTTTTGCGAATCGTAAATTAGGAAGTAAGAAGAACCCATTAAGGGAGCAACATTCACTCCGTGGAAAACAGTCTTCCCGACGAGGTTGAAGAAATGAAGTTCAAATTCAAAACTAGAGCCAACCTTCGTGGCCGCCGCGTAGCCCAACGGCTTTCCCGCCGTCCCCAATATTCTGTAAGGAGCCTTGGTTTCGACCGGGAGTAACTGCACTACCTCGGACTTCTGTGTGATGAGCACCTCTGGGTGCGCGGTCAGATTAAGGCCAGCATTGGCGGGTCCGCTTGAAGTACGAACCCCAATCTGTCGCTGGGGGCTCGACTGCGCCTCCACAAACTTGAGATAGGCAATTCCGCAATTAGGGCATTGCCATTCGGGTCCTGTTTCGGCCGCAGCCCGCACGTATGCACATTTCGGACAAGGTTTTCCTGCGTAGTTGCTTTGCATGAAAATTGTTGCCGTGGGTAGTTGAGGGACTTAGCGGGTGGCAGGAATGTTTATTCGGCCATTGATTGTTTAAGAGTAGAAGGCCGAAGAGCGTGGATAAATCGTACTATAAATTATAAAATCGGAGCCTCCGAAACGCCTTCTCTGCTTTCAGAAAACCCCGCCGCCCGACCCACAACTGACCTGCCCTGAATATCTGTACCAAATAGCCGTATAAAAACTTAAAAATGTTACCGCCGATTGCAATCGGGCCAGCTTTGGCAGCATATACCGATTCGCGATTGACCACCGCCGGCGCTCTATAGACAGTGATCAATGTGTAATCGGCCGCATGGTCAATTTTTTTGGGGGGGCAGCTAGGCCATACGGTCTACATGTCGACCTTTGTCTGATTCTGGCGGGCGGGCTGCTGGTTGTGGTTCGACCTCACGAGGGGGAGGCGGCTCTTTTGGTCGCTGAGGTTCAACTCGTTGCGGTCGGGGTTCCTGCCTTATTGGGCCGATATCCATTTATGAGCGCTCCGTATAGTCGTTGACGCAATGTTATCTCTACTATCTTGATCTGTTACCGCCGATTCAAATTTGATCCGGCAGGTTAAACCGATCTTCGATTGACCACCACCGGCACTCGACAGATACGAGGTCAATGTCCAAACGGGTGGTCAATTTGGGGGCGGCGGGAACAGGCACTCCTAAACACCCTCCCAAAGCCCACCAGAGGGCTCTGGGGCGGCTTCTAGGCTTGGGGTGAGCCTTACCCCCTTGCCTAAGCTGTGGCTCGTTTGCGCCGGGGACGCAGCGCCTTCCTGCCGAGCTTTATCGTCGCAAGTCTCTCTAGTTCCGCCGCCTGTTTTTCCATCAGGATGGGCCAAGCCTGATCAAAGACTTTTCCCGCCGCCTCGGATCCATTCATGGCTTTAACTCCCAACACCAGCAATTTGACCCTCTGAATGCTATGACTGTCGGTCACGATTGATTGCAATGACCTCTTGCCATGTTTGAAGTTAGGGGCTTTGTCATCAAACCGAGGAACCTTCCTCGCCCCATGCGAGGAACACACTGGGCTGAAATATGCTTTTAATCGTTTACATAGCTCCCAGCCGGAGCGGCGGGAGCGGGCTGTGCAGCGTAGTGACGGGTCACGGATGATGGAGGGCAACATATGCTGAATCCCTTTTTATGTGTTCATCAAAAATAATTTCGCGATTACCCATCGTAGACCGCAATTTTTTCTGAATTGATGCCAACTCTCTCCGCCTCACGCACTCAAGAAGAGCGCACCCTCTACGTGTGTGCTGTCATGGCAATCGGGTGTTTGAATCTACTCATCAGTTAGTGAATTGTTTCGCCGTTTTGTCTTGGGAATTCCCTCAAGAAATGTAGCTTGTCCTGTAGTTGTGGAGATGGCAGGTCACAAGTCGCGATTGATCTGTCTTGCCTTGGCATCTGGAATTGGGTTGCTGGTGGATTCACCGGAAGTTCGGGAAGATAGCCCGATATATCTTTCCCATATTTCCGTTCTTTCCAATGTGGTGCTGAAGGCAGCAGGTCACGCCAGCCCATTATTGACTCCCGGTCAAAGGATTTATTAGATACGTTCTTTCGCGGGTGCCGGGAGTTGGTGTCCCTTCGCTTGAATCAATCAAATGCTGTTCGGCGAGGATTGTTAGTGCAGCGGTTATTCGCTCCTTCTTCATTACATGCCTCTTAGCCGATGAAATTTCACCGCGCGTAAAGGAGTTTCTCCCAGAAATCCACTGCCAACATTGTTGGGCGTCAGAGGTGGCTTGATCAATACCCATCTCACCGAAGGCGGCAATAGCGTGGTCTATAAGCAGGGCGCCCAAATCTAGTGACAGCGTCATGGTCGCCAGACTAATTTGATCCGTCTCTTGTTGCTCCACCAAGTGCATAAGCCCTGCAATCCGCGCTAGTTGCCCCGGTAGCTTTGAACCCCACCCAGCAAATTCCGCAAGTTTCCCCGTAGGACGAAGCATCGATTCAATTCTTTGGCGGAACTCCCTAAGTTCGTCCTCCGCTTCCACTGATAGGGTCAGAACACGATTCCTCTCATCATTCAGAATCCGCTGGACAGTGTCCCGGTAGGTGCTAGCTGATTGTTGACTGGGTGATCGTTTGTCGTGCTTACGATATCCGAGTGTGGACTTAGGTATGGCAAACAAAATCCGTTCTGCCAAGCCACGCCCTTGAAAAGACCGCTTTGCTGCAAAGTTGCTCAATGTGATTGGCTGTACTGAAAGACCCAATGTAAGGCAGGGACTGATGTCTATTTCCCGATCTTTACGGCGGATACGACATGAGCCTCTGTCCCAACCCTTCAGCACAACGTCAATGTTTGCAACTCCGTTTGAATAAAGACCGGCAAGTACATCGAAAATTCCTCCCTCGTCAGAGAGTACGGCGAACACCCCATTCTGCTCATCTAAGGCACTGGCGAGACTTTCTGGTGTCGTATCTGTTGCATACAGTTTTGGAAGTACTGGTACTTTTGTTAGCGTTGCCTCGGCATCCGCGATATCTTGGATTTCTTTGGTCTGAATGGCGGAGTCCATGATTGAGTTCAACTTTCTCCTTCGCTGTTCAATGACCACTTCCTCGCTACGCCGTTTACTTTTTTGCCTGTCTATTTGAGGGTTCAGAACCGTTGCCCGTGATTTTTCCCAAGTGGTCAGGGGTTCGGAAAGATCGGTAAAAACGGCAGATTTACGGTTGCCGCTTGGCAATGCGACCGCTGTATAGATGTTGGTTGGCTCTCTGTATCCATCTTGAAGTTCAACAAAAACACGTCCGCGTGTCGCTGTGGATAGTACTGAGAGTGCAACCATTACGGCGAGTGCTGGCGGTGTTTCTGTGTATGCGGACAATTCGGAAACATAGATTCCAACCGCATCGGGTAATAGGTTTGCGGGTATTTCTGGTGTGGTAAGTGTGTTGAACAGAATTGGTTGCTGCCAACATTTGGCATCTAGAGTAGGGCGGTCTATTAGGTCTACCAGTTGGTCTAAAACGCCCTCGCTACGATTGTCTGTGGGCTTAGTGGCTTCAACTTCAGTTCTGTACCTTTTTTTGTGGTCAGGGGCGATTTCATACTTGATGTTTTGAAGTGCGTGTGGAGATGTTTCGGTTTCGGTGAGCATTGTTAAAGGTTCCTTTTGCAGCTTTTCAAGCCGTAAAAACCTTACATAGCCCAAAACGCTCATGTAAGACGAGGTACCTTTACTGCCGGGTAGGCATTCTTATCCAAAAGAATACGAATTACTTTTACCGGGAAGCTACCCCCGCCCCCACGATCAAGCCCGGCTTAGAAGACTTGATCGAAACAGTCGCTTACTGCTTTGCTGTACCTGAATTAGATAGTACGAAATGGCGGTGAGGTTGTAAAGTAAAAAGTAACGTAAATACATGATTTAAAAGCGTTTAAACGCATTTTTAAGGGGCTGATTTGGAAATTATCTATTAGCTTCAGGGTGTTAAAACCTTAAGCCATTAGCCAAGTTTTTTTGCCAAATCCTCGGCCCTAAGGTGCGTGTACCTTTTCAGCATTTGCAGGGTTTTGTGACCGCTGATGGACGCCACTTCAATTGCGTTTAAACCCAATTCAAAGAACCGGCTAATCGCCTCATGGCGGAGGTCGTGAAAGTGAAAGTCCGTTAGCTCTGCTCTTTTTACGGCGGATCGGAACGTCTCCTTCACGCTGTCAGTGCTGGCTGGAATGAGTCGCCCATTAAATCCTCTGGGCATAGTTTTTAGTGACTGTACGGCAGCTTGTGACAGTGGGATGCTGCGATCCTCACCGTTTTTTGTATCGCGTAGGTGAGCCACAGCCTTGGTCAGGTCAATGTTTTCCCAGCGAAGTTGAGTCAGTTCCCCAAGTCTGGCTCCTGTCTCGATGGCAAGCGTGACAAGGTGGAGTAGATACCAAGCTCTTGATGATCGGCAGGCGGTGAAAAGTGATTCCTCCTCACCCGGCATCAGTCTGCGTGTCCTGCCGCGTGGTTGAGCGGGGCGCTTTACGGAACGGACAGGATTGTTTGCGACCAGTCCCAATTCACCCTTGGCGTACTCAAAGATCGCAGACAGCGTGTTCAATTCATTTTTGACGGTATTGGCGGACACGATGGCTATTCGCGTGTCGCGGTACTTGGCAATATCCGTGCTTCGGGCCATACCTAGCGCAAGTTGCGATAGGGTTGACCTTTGAATGACATTGAGGCGGTAGTGTTCTTGCGTGGCCCCCTTCTTCTTTGGCGTAACTTCCAGTCGATAGCGTTCAATGATTTCGGCGACAGTTGTACGTTTTGCTTCAGCAGGGTCAATGAACGTGCCTTGGTCAAGTAGTGTTTCCGCTTGCCGCCCCCAGCGTTCCGCATCGACCTTGTTCAAGAACGATTTCGCAATCGCTGCACAACCCCTGCGAGTGATACGGACTTGCCACTTGTCGCCATGCTTTCGTATTGATGCCATACACCCTCCGATGGACAGGTGATGGACAAAGGCATTGCATCGATACGGTTGGCGGGGAAATGTCCCTTATAATTCAAGGCGAGGAAGGTTGGCCGAGTGGTTGAAGGCACCGGTCTTGAAAACCGGCAAGGGGTTACACCCTTCGCGAGTTCGAATCTCGCACCTTCCGCCACCCGAGCCTTCCTTAAAGTGCCTCGTCAAATATTGTTTAGAAAACCCTACGGGAAAAGCCAGGTGGCTGCGGCGGATTATTGCGCTCGCGATTCCCACTGAGTATCCTGACCTTGCCTGGCAGTATCTATTTTCGATAAATGATGTGACGCGAAGGCCGGGTGACCCTGGGGAGGGCGCATGGTGTTCGATTCCAGAATTGCACACTCTGACCTAGCATGGCTGCTCGGGAGCCTGTGCCAGATACATCGCATACCTTGGAACCCGGCACTGGGGCTGCAACCGTTCGCGCCGCCATATGCAATATCGACACTGATTGAAGTGGCAGGTCGCTTTGGGCTGAGTCTTGGTCAGTCGCATGTTTGTCGACTTCAGGAGGGAAATGTTCACTATCCTGTGATCGCATTCCGATCCGACGCGAATATGGGCATGAGCCACCCCTCGAAGGACGGTTCTGAATTGAAGCCCATCCTGATTGCAAAGGGCGATGCTAAGCGGGTGCTTTACTTTGATGCGGGCTCGATTGAGCCCAAGACTGCGCCGATCGATGAGTTGATCGACGGGACATTGGACTCCATGGTTTTGCTTGTCGCACGTGTAGAGGGGGGCGCTCAAGATACAGATGGAAAATCTTCAGAACTAGGCGCAGAAAACACGAAGACCACGTCGAAAGTTGGATTGGACTGGTTTGCAAAGGCCATGCTCAAGCATCGACGGATCTGGCGCGACGTATTGGTGGCTTCGTTCGCTATCCAGACCGCAGGCTTGGTTACCCCGATCTTTACCCAGATCATTATCGATAAGGTGACGGTGCATCAGACACTCTCCACGCTGTCTGTTATTGCTTTGGGCATGGTGATTTTCATTGCATTCAGCGCCAGTATGACCTGGCTTCGACAGTATCTCGTACTGCATACCGGATGCCGCGTAGATGCAGTGCTCGGTAGCCAGGTTTTTCGGCATATGCTTGGATTGCCAATGTCATATTTCGAGCATCGCCCAACGGGAACGCTGGTGGCGCGACTGCATGCGGTTGAGACGATTCGTGAGTTCATCTCGGGAGCGGCGGTGGCCCTGGTACTCGATCTGCCATTTATGCTCTTGTTCCTGGTAGTGATGTTCATCTATAGCTGGCAACTCACGCTGGTGGCGCTGGTGACGCTGGCCCTCATAACCTTGGCCAGCGTCCTGGTGACACCGCTCCTGCGTTCGCGTCTCAACAAGCAGTTCCTGCTTGGGGCTCGAAACCAGGCCTTTGCCACGGAATATATCTCCGGAATCGAGACGGTCAAATCGCTGCAGATGGAGCCACATCTGCACCGTCGCTATGATGACTACCTAGCGGCTTCTCTCTCGGCGGGATTCAGCACGCGACAGGCCACGAACACCTACAACGTGGTGGTCAATGTCCTGGAGCAGGGGCTGACGGTGGCCATACTATGTGCGGGGGCGCTGCTTGTCATGGAGGGCGGCGGCTTCACGATTGGCATGCTGGTTGCCTTTCAGATGTTCGCGGGACGAATGTCACAGCCGATGTTGCGTCTGGCTGGTCTCTGGCAGGATTTTCAGCAGGCCAGTATAGCCATGCGTCGCTTGGGCGATGTAATGGATGCCCCGGCGGAATCCGTTGCGGTCATTCCTACTCGAGTCACCGATGCTGCCAGTGATGGCAAAGCCATGGGGCGAGTGGATATCCAGGGACTGAACTTCAGATATAGCGAAAACATGCCATGGCTATATGAGAACCTGTCGATTGTCCTTAGACCGGGCCGTCTAACATTGCTGAGTGGGCCCTCTGGCGCGGGGAAAAGCACGCTCGCCAAATTGCTGCTTGGGTTTTACCCGCCTTCGCGGGGGGCTATCCGGATTGATGGGCGAGATATTCGGCACTTCGCCGCGAATGAGTTGCGCCAATGCTTTGGCGTTGTCCCGCAGGAAACTACGCTTTTCTCCGGCACTGTGTATGACAACCTAATTTCGGCCAATCCCCTCGCTGATTTTTCGGCGGTGGTCCAGGCCTGCCGTGTTGCTGAGATCCACGATACGATTGAAGAACTGCCGCAGGGCTACCAGACTCCTCTAGGTGAAAACGGTGTGGGCCTTTCTGGCGGACAGAAGCAGCGCATTGCCATTGCGCGTGCGGTACTGAAACGTGCGCGAATCCTGGTTTTCGATGAAGCAACTGCTAGCCTTGATGCAGCCACCGCCGAACGGTTCGCGCAGACAGTGAATTTGCTACGCGGAAGTGCCACCATCCTCTTCATTGCCCATAGCGCGCCGCGTAGCCTTCAGGTAGATGAGGTGCTCAATTTAGGTAGTCCGGCACTGCAAACGTCGCCCCTGTCTTAAAGGACGAAAGATCCTCCCATGGGCACGTTACATGATCTCCTGGAAAGCGCAGCGCCCGGCGCAGATCCGATCGACTTCGCGCCGAGCCTGACGCGAATTCAGGAGAAGCCACCGGCGCCCATGGCGGGTGTGGTGTTAAAGATACTGTTGATCATGCTCGCAATGCTATGTGCCTGGGCGATTCTCGGGAAGTTGGATGTCGTTATCGTTGCCGAGGGAAAACTCGTTCCGAGCAGTTACATCAAGATCGTGCAGCCCGCAGAGCAAGGCGTAGTCAAGGAGATCATGGTCAGGGAGGGGGAGCAGGTGATTGCCGGTCAGGTTCTGATACGCATGGACCCGGTGCTGGCCAATGCGGACGTCGCTTCACTTTCCGCTGAGTACCACACCAGGAGACTGGCGTTGCGACGCATCGATGCCGAGCTGAGCGGGGCGCCATTCTCGGGCGAAGCAGATGACGCAGCATCGATAGCGAGGCGAGCGTCGGAGCAATACCGCGCCAATATCGCCGCGTATCACAATGCGCTCAATGCCGAACGCAGCGTACTTGATAAGGCCCGGCAGGACTGGTCGGCAGCGCGCGAAGTTCAATCCAAGATTCTGCAGACGCTTCCCCATTACCAGGAGCAGGAGCGTGCATACGCGAAGCTGACACAGGACGGCTTTGCAGGGCGCCTCATGTTCACCGACAAGCAGCGCGAGCGCATCGAGAGAGAACAGGACCTGAAGGCTCAGGAATACGCGTTACGCTCAGCCGAAGCCACCATCGAACAATCTGAAAAGAGGCTTTTGCAGATCACGGCTGATTATCAGCGCCAGTTGCTCACCGAGCGCGTGGAAACGGCCACGCAAATGGAAAAATCGCGGCAGGAGCTTGCCAAAAACTCCCATCGGCAAAGGCAACTGGAACTCAGGGCTCCTCAGTCAGGGGCGGTGAAGGACCTGGCTACTCACACTGTGGGAACGGTGGCCTCCCCCGGCACCATCCTAATGACTCTCGTGCCCCGGGAGGACATGATGCTGGCAGAAGTATGGGTAAGCAACAAGGACATCGGTTTCGTGAAGCCGGGACAGGAGGTAAGGCTGAAGCTGCACGCGTTTCAGTTCCAGAAGTACGGGATGGTGGACGGCACGGTGGGGCAGGTGAGCGCCGACGCCACTGAAACATCGTTTCCGAATGCACGATCGGACGTGACAATCGGTCGCGATCGAAGTACGGGGTCGCTGGCCTACAGAACGATCGTCAACCTTAAGAAACAGCACCTTGAGTCGGAGGGGAGTCGATTCGTGCTCGGATCAGGCATGCAGGTGGTCGCAGAGATCAACCTTGGCAAGCGGACGGTGCTGGAGTACCTGCTGTCCCCGGTACAGAAGGCTTTTCATGAGGCGGGGCGGGAGAGGTAGGCAGGATGCATTTCATTTGACCAACCGGTCCTTCAAGCGTCGCATGCCGGCAAGCCAGCGGTCGTAGTCGCCGGTTTTCCGGCGCATGTACTCCAGCACGGTGGGATGCGGGAGGATGAGGAAGCGCTCGGCATCCATGGTTTCAATGACGCAGTCGGCGAGGGCCTCCGGTTCGATCATCCCGTCTACCATGCTGGTTGTTTCGGTAAGGTTCCGAGTCATGTTGGTTCGCACCGCTTGCGGGCAGAGAACCGATACGCGTACCCCTTGGCTTCCATGGTTGATGGAGAGGTATTCGGCGTATGCGACAGCTGCGTGCTTGGTCGTTGCGTAGGTTGCGGAGACCGCGTGCGTTAGAAGGCCCGCAGCGGAGGCGGTGATGACGAAGTAACCGTTGCCTCTCGCCGTCATTTTCGGCATCAAATTGCGCGCGGCATACACATGGGCCATGACATGAACGTTCCAGTTGAGCGTCCACTCATCGTTCGATGCCGCTCCCGGCGTGCCGCGATACACGCCGGCGTTGGAGAAATACACATCGACCTGCCCAAAGGCCTTTTCCGCCTGTTCGATGAGGGACGCTACATCGGCCTCGCGCGTGACATCGCAGGTGACCGCAATGCCTCCGGCTTCTTTCGCAGAAGCAGCGAGGCACCCTGTCTGAAGATCGGCCAGCACAATGCCCTTCGCACCTTCGGCGCGGCATTTCTTCGCGATGGCAAGGCCTATCCCGCCAGCAGCGCCAGTGACGACGACAACTTTTCCCGCCATCTTCATGACATGCTCCTCAAATAAACTGAGTCACCTTATGGAAAAAAATGATAATAATTATACCTTTATGTCAAGAGAGGCAGCAATGTAAAATCAAAAATGATTACATCCATCGTTGCATCGAGTAGCCACCGATGATCGGGCGCTGAAGCGCCGCGCGCGCGATCTGACGGCCCCAGTTGAACTCCTTGTAGAGTACGACGAAGCGCCACATGTCGCGAAGCACCTTGGCGCGATCCGCCCAGGACAGCCTGCCCAGCGCCGCCGGAAAGTCAGCCTCGTGGGGCTTGTCGAACGCGATCTTCAGCGGGTTCCACTGATCGGTGGTGCGCCTGACTTCGGAGGCGATCATGCGACGGTACATTTCTTGTACCGGACGATTACGAATGCGTGCCTCGACTACTGCCTCACCGCTAATAGCCCCAGAATGCAGGGCGCAGCTCATGCCTTCTCCGATCATGTTAAGAAACCCGGCGGCCTGGCCTGTTATCAGCACGTTTCCCTTGCCAAAAACGTAGCGGTTGATCAATGAAGGGCCGAAATTTTCGCCGCAGCCCTCATCTTCAGTGTGCGGGTGTAGTTTGACGCCGTGCTTTTCCCGCAAGTACCGAACAACGTTTTCGTGTCTTCGAGCAAAGTTGTCGCCGCGCTTGAAGCCGACGCCGACGATTTGGCGCCCGTCGCGAGCATGGCTCCACGTGTAGTGGCCGAGTCCCGGATGAAACCAGAAGTGGAAATAGTCGGAATCGAGAGGGCAGTCAATGATTTCGTGGAACTTCTGCCCGACAAAGAACCAGGGGATCTGCTTGGGATAGTTAGGATACAGGGCACGAATCACCAGCGAGCTGGGGCCATCGGCCCCGATGACTTGGCGGGCGCGATAGGTGACAGGTTCGCCTTCCCGTCGGGCCGAAACAACAACATGATCGCCCCGGTCGTCGAGACCGACGAAGGACGTGCGGTCATGTACTTGCGCACCGCTGCGCTTGATCGCCCAATAATCTGAAAACTTGCGGTGCAGGTGCGGAGTTGAGCCTCCGAAGAAGTCCATGGGCATGGACACCATGCTCGGGAAGTGGAATGTGACGCCGCGGCATGACGTTGGCTCGTGCAAAGTTTCCCGGGGCAGGGGGCCGAAGTTCTCAAGCAGGAAACGATGTCCGCGGGGGGACAGGATGCCGCTGCAAATCTTGTGGCGTGGCAGCTCCTTGCGCTCGATGATGACAGTCTCGAGGCCGGCGTCGACGAGGCGCTTTGCCGAAGCGGCAGCCGATAGGCTGGCACCAACGATCAGGACGTCTACCGAGCGCATGTGGTGATCCGGTACAAAGGCCTCTGCATTTCAGTGCGCTTGCATAGCTGCAAGTTCCGTGATGTGAATGACCGGTAGAAGCGAATGATGCCTGATTGCGACGAGGTCCTCGATCGTCTCCGTGATGACACGGTTCACCTTACGGCCTTTTAGAAGCCAGCTGACGTGTGCCGCGTTGTCCAATGGGGTCTCACCGAGGCGCTGCGACTGATTCTGGGCGTTGGCTGGAATGGCGATGCGTTGCAGGTCGAGGTTCAACTGTACACCGCGCTCCTCGCGCAAGCGGTGGTAGTGCAGCACCATTCGCTCATAGTCTGCATGGTAAGCGCGGGTGTCGATAACATAGAAGTCGGTGGCGCCGATGGCGGCGCGACATTCAGGCCGCGCGATCAACCACGCGCCGAGCGGCGAGATCCGTGCTTTGGGGAGCCATGTGCGCAGCGGTGCCACGAGCCCACCGTCGGCCACGACAATATGCCGAGCTGCCGAAAGGGGGGGCAGGAACTCGTCGAGAACCGACGGTGGAATCTCGACGCCGGTATCGAGTGCCAGCGATACGTCATCGTTGGTTGTTGATGATGATCCCTCGCCCAGCAGTTTTAGCGCAAGACCGAGCAGTTCTGGCTTGGATCGAAGACCTGCGCCCGGAACTAGAATGGCCTCGTGCGAGGCGGTGGGATTTTTGGGGATGTCTGCAGGTTGAAGGCGTGCTCGCAAGTCTGCACGCCCTGGACTGTCGGGCAATTGTGCGCGCAGGTTTCGTACCATGCCCATGAGGGCGATATTTTCGGGGCATACTGGCTCGCAGGCGCCGCACAACGTGCAGGTTTCGAGCGAGTGGACGAGATCGGCAACAGCAGCGCCGTGCTGCAGTGCCTTGCACCTGCCTTCAGGGGACATCCGCAGGTCTCGGGTCTGGCGCCACACTGGGCAGACCGGCACGCACAAGGTGCAACCGCTGCAGGCAGCATAGTCAGCGCGATATGTTGAGTCAGGACGGGTGACGATTGGCATCAGAACACCACGTGTCGGTTGAGGATCATTGCAGGGTCCGCCGCACGCTTCTTGGCAAGATGGCGATCGACAACAGCGTCGCCAAAAGCGCGACGGATATAACCCTTCATCAGCCCTCCAAACCGGTAGTAGCTGCCACCCAGGTCCAGTCCTATGTCATAGATGTCGTTCTTGAAGGACTGCAGGTAGTCCCGACTATAGATGCCTTGGTCCATCATCGGTTCGAATTCGCAGCCATAGGCCCAGCCGCTCGCATCGGGCGGGATGCAGGACATCTCGTAATGGGCGCGATGATCCTCCCGCAGGCGAATGCCAACCATGTAGAGCGTGTAGTGGGGAAAATAACGCCTGCATACGGCATTGCCGCGCTCCACTGCATCAACGAATTTGCTTGCGGAGGTGGCAAGATCTGGGATGACCATCTGGCGACTGCCCCAGAATTTCCAGACCGCTCGCGAAAAGACGACAGTGCGATCCAGCATTTGTTTGCCGCGCATGTATTCGGCTTTCCTCAGCTGTGGGAAGAGCTCGCGCTTGCGGCGGTAGAGGTAGAGGGCTTCTCCGAGCTGCCACGGGCGG
>CANJXQ010000119.1 GCA_947478805.1 Betaproteobacteria bacterium
ATCAGTACCATCGAATCCTATGTCGAGAACCATAACCGTAATCCCAAGCCGTTCATCTGGACGGCGCGTGCCTCGGACATCCTCGCGAAGGTCGTCAAAGCACGTGCACGACTCAATAAGTTGCAATCTGTTTGACGCACTACACTAGGTGGGCAACGTTTTCTCGGCAGGCGGTCCGTGCTACCGTAGCAGGACTATGCTCGCGACAGGCGGGTGAGTGGAAGGGGCAAGTCTACGAATGCCCGAGGGTCGCCATCGGCCAACATCGGGTAGGCATCGTTTGGGGAGGGCGCGTCGTGTACGCTGATAGATTGATCGTGATCCTTAGCATCATCGCTAGCGCACCGGTCATGGCGCAGGCGTACCGTTGGGTCGACAAGGACGGGAGGGTCAATTACTCCCAGACGCAGCCCCCCGAGGGTGCGACAAATGTGCAGAAAAAAGCCATTGGCGGTGGACCTGCAGCGTCCGAATATTCAACCCTTCCTTATGCGACCCAGGTTGCCGCCAGGAACTTTCCAGTCATGCTCTACACGGCGCCGCAGTGTGCGGCCCAGTGCGATGAGGTGCGCAGCCACCTCGCCGGGCGCGCAATTCCGTTCAAGGAGGTGAGCGTGACCAACCAGGAACGCGTGGAGGATTTGAAGCGAATATCCGGCCGCGGCGACGTGCCGGCTCTGACCATCGGGGGGCAACTGCATGCCATGAGCACCCTGGAGGCATTGGCGCGCGCCCTGGACGATGCAGGCTATCCCCGTGCCGGTCCCCGATTGCCGATGGAAGCACTCAGAAAGCTCGATGTCCCCAAGCCAGTGCCAGAGCGGGAGGAGATCAAATCGACCGCGACGAAATTGCCGGACGATGTGCCGCTGGAGAAGGATTGAGCGACACGATTCGTGACCGATAGGCATCTCGTCTGGAGGGCTGCATGCCGCATGCGCAGGCCGGTGACCCGTGCCGCAAGGCACACAACGAAAGCGAGAACGGACAGTGAATATGTCACACAGCAAGCACTTATCGTACCGTTCGCGGCGCCGATCGTGCCGTTCGTCGCCCCGATTTGTGTCGCCGCCGTCCCCTGCGTCATCATCCCCAACCAGAAGGAGCAAACCCATGTCTCGGGCCACCAGCCATCAGTCACAAACCAGGCAATCGACGGCCGGCTTTACCCTGATCGAAGTGATGATCGTGGTGGTCATCATTGCCATCCTCGCAGCGATCGGATTCCCTTCCTACCAGGACTACGTGCGCCGGGGCAACCGGTCCTCGGCTGAACAGATCATCATGGAAATTGCCAGCAAACAGGGCCAATACATTCTGGATGCGCGCGCCTACACCGACATCATCGGGGCCGGCACCAACGGCCTGAACATCGCCAACCGCGACAACTGGACCTGTACCACGACGAGCGCCCAGCCTCAATGCAGCAACAGTTATTACACCCTGGCGGTCACCGTCGACAACACTGCAACGCCGCCGACCTTCTCGATGAGGGCGACGGCGATCGGAAACCAGGTGGCCGATGGCTACCTGACCTACACCAGCACCGGCGCGAAAACACGTATGGTGAGCGGTGTGGACAAGGGCTGGTAACGGTGGTCATCGCGCCCATTGCCGAAGTGCTGGCCATCGCTGGGGCGTGCATGCTTCTGCGCGGCCCTGCGAGCGTGCCTCCGAGCATGCTGCGGGCGCCGCGCGCAAGGCGCGTGATGGCCGAAGGCTTCACTATCATCGAAGTGATGATCGTACTGGTAATTCTTGCCATCCTTGCGACCGTGGCGGCGCCCGCCATGACCGGCATGCTTCGCACCAGCAAGGTGCGCACCATCGCTTCGGACTTCTATTCCGCGCTGCTCAAGGCACGCTCCGAGTCGATCAAGCGCCGCGTGTCCGTGACGGTGGCGCCGGCGGGGGCTTCCTGGACGGCAGGATGGACGGTCACATACGGGTCCACGACGCTGATCAGCCATGAGGCACTGGCCAGCGACATCGGCGTGCAGATCAACGTTCCTGCCACCTCGACCGTCAGCTCGATCGTCTACGGGTCCAATGGCCGCGTCTCGTCAGCCGCGCCAACGCTGATTTTCTACGCCCCCAGCGACTCCTCGGTACAGGCGCGTTGCGTCAGCGCCGATCCGGCGGGATTGCCGCGCGTGCGTACCGACACCAACGGAGTTGCCACCGATGGCTGCAACTGATCGCCCCCAACTCTCGCAATGCGGGTGCGGGCCTCGCATGGACGGCGCACGCGGCTTCAGCATGCTGGAGGTGCTGATCTCGCTCGCCATCATGGCTTTCGGGCTGCTCGGCCTGGTAGGCATGCAGGCGGTGGCGCAGAAGATGGAGCTGGAGTCCTACCAGCGCGCGCAGGCCCTGATCCTGCTGTCGGATATCATCGACCGCATCAACACCAATCGTGCTGCGGCAACCTGTTACGCCATCACGACCTCGGCCACCAGCTCCGGCAGTTCGAACAATCTCGGTACCACGGGCACCAGCCATTACAACGTCGGCAGCTTCAGTTGCGGCGCGCTGGCCTCCAACCCCGCGGCTGTCACTCGCGCGCAGCTCGATCTCACCGAGATCGACGCCATGCTGCAGGGCTCCTCCGAGCAGCTGTCCGGCGGGTCGGTTGGCGCGATGATCGGTGCGCGCGCCTGCATCGGCTTCGACAGCGCAACCCAGGCCTACACGGTGGCGGTGGCGTGGCAGGGTGCCGGCCCTACCTACTCACCGTCCAGCTGGACTTCCGCGCCGTCGACCGCGCGATATTGCGGGGTCGGTCAGTACGGCACCGACACGCAGCGACGCGTCGTCTGGAATTCCCTCATTGTGGCTTCACTCATCTAGGCAGCCATGCACGACGCCATTCACTTGACTTCCTGTCGCTCCCGTCAAGCCGGTCTGTCGCTGGTGGAGTTAATGATCGCCATGACGCTGAGCCTCATGCTGCTCACCGGACTGGTGACCTTCTTCGTCAATGCCAGCAACAACCAGCGCGAATTGCAGAAGAACGCGTCGCAGATCGAAAACGGCCGCTATGCGCTCGACTCGCTGATCCAGGACCTGCACCTCACCGGGTTCTACGGCGCATTCGCCGCGTACGCGACGCCGAGCGCCTTGCCCGATCCGTGCGACACCACGGAGTCGGTCATGCTGGCGGCGCTGGGACTGCCGATCCAGGGCTATCAGGCGGGGTCCATGACCGCCAAGCCCACGCCGCCTTCGTCCTGCACGCTGTTGACATCGGCCAATCTCGCCGCGGGCAGTGACATCGTGGTAGTCCGCTTTGCCGAGCCCACCCCCATTCTCAACGGCACGACCACGTCGTTTGCGACGACTTCTGGCGAGCGTTACCTGCAGGCCAACCCGGCCACCGCGAGCATCCAGAACGGCGGCGCCACGGCCACCTGCAGCACAGATGCCTTGGGGGTTGCTGCCACCATCTCGCGCAAGTGCGCGATCCCCGCCTCGGTGGACGTCTGTTCTGCCACCTGCACCGCCCCGGCGGCCGAAATCCGCAAGATGAACGTGCGCATCTACTTCGTCGCGCCGTGCAGCGTGCCGGCCAGTGGCACCAACGGCGTGTGCACCGGATCCTCCGATGACGGCGGTTACCCGATTCCGACCTTGAAGCGCCTGGAACTCACGTCGGCGGGCTTTGCCATCGTCCCGGTTGCCGAGGGCGTGGAGTACATGAAGATCGAGTACGGCCTGGACAATTCGCCCACGGCGACCAACGCCAACACCGGCCTGCCGGGCGACGGTGTGCCGGACGCCTACTCGCTGACGCCCGCGCTGGCCGACTTCGCCAATGCCGTCTCGGTGCGTGTCGACCTGCTGGTGCGCAACTCGCTTGCCAGTGCCGGCTATACCTCGTCGAAAACCTACAAGCTTGGCATCGACCCCACCACGCCCAGCAATCCGGCAGTCACCGTGGGGCCGTTTAGCGACAACTTCCGGCGTCATGTCTACGCCGCGGAGACGCGACTGGTCAATATGGCGGGACGGAGGGAAAACCCATGATCCGGACGTACTCACGCCAACAAGGGGCGACGCTGCTGGTGGTGCTCATCATGCTGGTGATGGTGACGTTGTTCGTGGTGTCGATGATCCAGTTGTCGGGCACCAATGCCTCGGTGGTGGGCAACATGCAGGCGCAACGCATGGTGGAGACCGAGGCGGCACAGGCGGTCGAGATCGCCACCAACAAGTACAATTTTTTCAATGATGTGATCAACAACCAGAACGCCTGGGCCAGCAACAAGACCAGCCTGACTCTGGCTGAGATGTGGGCAGCCTATCCGCCGACTGGCGCCAGCACCACCACCCCCGCCATGCAATCGACGATCACGGTGAGCCGGCCACAATGCATCTACTCCACCACCGCAACCGGCTACAGCGCCCTGTCCAATGTGTCGCCCCAGGATACCGCCTGGGATCTGCAGGTGAACGCAGCAGACAACTTTACCGGCGCCGTCACCGAAATCCACCAGGGCGTGCGCATGCGCCTGCCCTCAGGCAGCTGCTAGGCGCCGACAGCGGTAATGGATGGCCATAAATACTGACAAATTGGGTATATATCCCAAAAGGATTGTGCAATGAATACGAATATACTGACAAAACTTAGACTCGCCATCGCGGCCGTCCTTATTGCGATCGCGGGTGCGGCCAACGCCATCGACCTGGTTGGCGAGGACACCGACCTTTTCCTCACCAACCCGAACATCTCCTCCGAGGTGCCCAACGTCCTCATCGTGCTGGACAACTCCGCCAACTGGTCTTCCGCCAGCCAGGGCTGGTCGACCACCGAGATTTCGGGCGACCCGGTGTGCGGGACGGCGGGGGCGGGCTTCGTCGGCGACAAGCAGGGCAATGCCGAACTGTGCGCCATCTACAAGGTGGTCGCCACCCTCACCGACTCGGTGAATGTCGGTCTGATGATGTACAACTCACTCACTAGCAAAAGCGCGGGCGGCTTCGTGCGTTTTGCCATGCGCAGCATGAACGCCACCAACCGCGGGCTGCTGCAGGCCTCGGTCAAGGCCATCAACGGCACCGGCGCCAACGACATCAACGGCAACGACCGCAAGTCGTCCTCCTCGGTCGGCAACGAGGAACTTCTGAACGATGCTTTCCGCTACTTCAACAGCATGGACACCTTCGGCGGCACCCGCGATGCGCTGGCCGACACGGCCGCGTATTCCAGCACCACGAAGTTCAGTTTCGCCAACCCCTCGACCAGCAGTTGCGGCTACGACTACATCATTTACATCGGCAATGGCTGGCCCTCCAGCCTGGACAGCACCAGCGGCCTCGACACCACCATGAAAGCGGCCGCCAACCTGCTCAGCGACACAACCAACGTGACCCCCAACGTCACCCCCACCGGCGCGGCCTGCCAGGGCAACAACTGCAGCCAGGGCGATGCCTGGACGCGCTTCATGTACACCTACGGCGCCAAGGTGGCGGCCGGCACCTACCGCCACATCACCACCTATACCGTGGATGTGTGCAAGGACCAGTGCGACGCCAACCAGGCGAAGATCCTCAACAGCATGGCCAACCTGAGCTACGGCCGTTATTTCAAGGCCACCAACCTGTCGGCCATCGTCACCGCGCTCTCCACCATTTTCTCGCAGGTGCAGGCGGTCAACAGTGTGTTCGCCGCCACCACGCTGCCGGTGTCGATCAACGTGCGCGGCACCAACCTGAACCAGGTCTATATCGGCGTGTTCAAGCCGGATGCGGCCCTGAGCCCGCGCTGGCTGGGCAACCTGAAGCAGTACGAACTGGGCGTCGCCAACACCACCACCGGGCAACTGCAGTTGATCGACGCCAACGGCACGGCAGCGGTGAACCTCAACACCGGCTTTATCGCCAATACCGCCAAGAGCTTCTGGACGACGACATCGAGCTTCTGGTCCTTCCGCAGCCCGTTCAAGAATACCGATGCGGGCGGTGCGTCCGACTCTCCCGACGGCGACCTGGTGGAAAAGGGCGGCGCCGCAGAGCAACTGCGCGTCACCTACCCCAACCCGGATTCGACCTCCCCGCAGACGCGCGCCATCTATACCTGCACCGGCACCTGCCTGACCACCACCGGCACATCGCTGTCGGGGACACTGTTCAACGCGTCCAATGCCGCCATCACCTCCGGACTCCTCGGAACATTCGCTACCGTGAACCTCAGCTCGTTGACGGCATCCGGCACCACGGCCACGGCGAATGCGACCGCGCACGGGTTCGGCGCAGGCGACCAGGTGACCATTGCCGGGGCGGTGCCGAGCCTGTTCAACGGTACCTTCGCCGTCGCCACGGCCAGCACGAATTCCTTCACCTATTCGCTGTCGCCAAACACGCCTGACACCACGCATGCGTACATCACGCTGAATACGCTGTCCTCGAGCGGCGTGACCGCGACAACGGACAAGGTGACCGTCACCGGTTCCACCCCCACCGACTACAACGTCACCGCGGCCGCGTTGGCCGCGGTGTCGGGGAACAGCAACCAGGTGAGCTACAGCATGGGCGTGCTCGCTCCGACCTCGGCCGCCGGCGGCTACGCCGTGACCGCGAACCGCCGCATCATCAGCTTGTCCTGGGACAGTGCGACGCGCCTGGCCACGGTGGGGCTGGCCAATCCGCACAACTACCAGACCGGCGACTCAGTGGTCATGTCCGGCATCGTCAACCCCGATACGACCACGGATACCGTGCTCAACAGCACCGGCAGCCCGCCCACACCGTTTTCGATCGTCCGCACCGGCGCCAACACCTTCACCTATTCCACCGGCGCAAGCACGCCTTCGGGCGGAACAGTGTCCACTGGCGTCGCGACATCCGGCGCGGTGCCATCGTCCTGGTCGGCGGGTACGCGCATCAGTCTCTCAGGCGTTACCGGAGGCGATTCGGGCGTCTACAACCTGTCGGGCTCCGAGAGCGGCACCATCGGCACCATTGCCTCCACCGGCACCAACACCTTCAGCTACAACACCAATGGCGGGGCCACCACCACCGTCAGCGGGTCATTCAGCGCCCGAAAGGTGCAGGCGAGCGACACCAATACCTGGACGGCCACCACCGTCAGCCTCACCACGACGGGCAGCGGCAGCGGCAAGGTCTTCACGGTCACCGTAACGCTGAATCAGAATTGCCGCAGCCAGGCCAACCTCACCAATTCGACGACCTGCTCGACCACGACATCGCCCAGCGAGGCGATCGCAGGCGTTATCCCGAATGCCATCAGCACCACGACCAACATCACCGTCACCGGGGTTACCTGTTACAACAAGTCGGGTAACTCCGTGAGTGCGGTCACCGGCTGCTCGGGTACTTTCACGCCGACGGCGGTGTCCAATGCCGGGGGCAGTGCCACCACCTTCACGGTCTCCTACCGGCCCAGCACCCTGCAGGGCAACAGTGCGCCCTCCGAGCCGGCCGTCGTCACTTCGGGCACGGCCTCCATCACCGGTTCGACCACCGGCGATGCCGTCACGGTGACGGCAATCGCGCCCGGAAACGTGACTGTCACGCGCTCCGGAACCACCATGTATGCGAGCAAGACGGGCGACCTCACCAGCTATACCACCTCCATCGCCAACCAGAGCGTGGCCACCGGCACCATTACCGCGGGCCTGGCGACCAATGCCGATCCGGCCGAGCGCGAAAACCTGATCGCCTGGGTGCGCGGCCTGGACAACAAGGACAACGAAAACGGCGGCACCGATGCCACCGATGTGCGCGCCTCGGTGCACGGCGACGTGCTGCATTCGCGCCCGGCGGTGATCAACTACAACCGCAACGGCGATGACAACGACGTGTTCATCTTCTACGGCGGCAATGACGGCATGTTCCACGCCATCAAGGGCGGCCGCGCCACGGGGGCCGGCAACGAGCAGTGGGCATTCATCGCCCAGGAGCACTTCGGCAAGCTGAAGCGCCTGCGCAACCAATCGCCGCCGATCTCCTCGACCAACCCGCGCGACTACTTTTTCGACGGTCCCATCGGCGCCTACACGCTGGATTACGAAAAGGACTTCAAGCTCGGCGGTACCAATGACAAGGTGTACCTGTTCGTCGGCATGCGCCGCGGTGGCCGCTACATCTACGCACTGGATGTCAGCAATCCGACCGACCCCAAGTTTCTGTGGAAGAAGGGCTGCCCGAACGCCACCGGCACCACGGGCTGCGACGCTGGCTACGAGGAAATGGGGCAGTCCTGGTCGGAGCCGAAGCTGGGCTACGTCAATGCCTTTTCCAGCACGCTGGTGCTGATGTTCGGCGCCGGCTACGACTCGCCGGTGGAGGACCTGCAGCCCTGCGGCATCACGGCCTGGAACGCGACCAGCGTCACCGGGAAGACCAATGTCGTGTTCCCCAACAGCATGACGACGGCCAACTGCGGTTCCAATCTTAGCGGCGGAACCAGCACGCCGAAAAACCGCACCATGGGGCGTGGCATCTACATGGTGAACGCCCTGACCGGGGCCGTGCTGTGGCGCGCGGTGTCGCCCAATTCCAGCGGTGCTGCGGACGGAGTGTCCTCGGGGATGACGACCAAGACCGTGTCCGGGATGGACTTTGCCATCGCCGGCGACCTGGCGGTGCTGAAGAACCGCGGCAATGCCACGACGCGCGGAACAGCCGGTACCGAAAGCGTGCAGACAGGTTACCTCGACCGCATTTACGCCGTGGATACCGGCGGCCAGGTGTGGCGGGTCGATGTGTCGGCTGCCAGCGCCACCAATTTCGTGGTGACCAAGCTGGCGTCGATCGCCGCCGCCAGCGGCACCAGTTCGGCCAGCATGCGCAAGTTCATGTTCTCCACCGACGTGGTCTACTCCAACGAGTCCACCGGCACGCTGTACGACGCGGTGCTGGTGGGCAGCGGTGACCGCGAGCACCCGTTCGACCAGACGGTGTCGAATCGCTTCTACATGTTCAAGGATTTCAATGTGGGTTCGCTCACTACCGCCTTGGTGACTTCCCCCAATACGCCGCCCGCCACCATCACGGAGAGCAACCTGTTCGACGTGACCAACAACTGCCTGCAGACCGCCTCAACCTGCAATACGGGGGCAGGCCAGACCCAGGCGTCGGCGGCCGCCTCGCTGCTTGCGGCCAAGGGCTGGATGCTGCAGATGTCGAGCACCGGCGAGAAGACCATTGCGCCGGCCACGACCTCGGCGGGGACCGTGATCTTCAATACCAACGAGCCCAAGCAGGATACGGTCACGGGAACCGCGAAGAACGTAGGGCCCAACGCCGGCAACTTCTGCACCTCCGACCTCGGCACGGCCAAGCAGTACGGCCTCAACTACCAGACGGCGGTGTCCGCCAATATCTATACGGCGCTGCCAGCGAATTTCCAGTCGACCTCGGGCCGCTCGGCCACGTTCGCAGGCGGTGGCTTTCTGCCCGCGCCGGTACCGGTGGTGGTGAGTATCGGAGGCAAGTTCTACCAGACCGTGATCTCCGGGGTGCAGGCGACCAATCCCGGTGGCCTGTCGTTGCAGACACGCGTGCGCACCTACTGGTACAAGAAGACCAGCTGAGTGTGAAAGGAACCCCTTGCTGAAATCTCCCGTATGGACGGCCGCATGGCTGGCGGCGGCCGCAATGCTCTGCGCGTCATCCGCCATGGCACAGTTTCGCCCCGCATTGCAGATCATGGTCGAAAAACCGGGAACCGAACGCGGTGACTGCGGATTGGCCGACACGCCGATTCACGCCGTCGCAAAGCTGGCAATCGAGAGCAACGGCGCGCGTGAAAGCGCTGACGCTCCGGCCATGCTCTACATCCACCCGGTCGTCATCCCGGAAGGGCGCATGTGCTTTGTCAATCTCGACGTCAGCGTGCGGGTTCGGGAAAAAAGCGGTGCCGTTGGCGGCTTTACGCCGAAGGAGGGTTGGCGTGGCCTGCTGCTGTGCAGCGCGGGCGTGGCCGGCGTTGCCGATCAGGACGAGGTCAGGCAGGACTTCCTGAACCAGTTGGCCCAGCAGATCAAGGTCTGCCTCAGCTCGCTTGAATATTGAGCGTCAAGCGGCGAAGCGGTTCATCCGCCGGTTAGACAGAGTCCAATACTGGCGGTAAAATTCATTGATGGTTCGACAAGGAAAGCAGCGGGATATCAGCCCGGCACAGGCGGGAAGCCGCGTGGCAGATCGCTTGCGCGCGAACGATATCTCGCCGACGCATCAACGCGTCGAGATCGCACGTGTCCTGTTCGAGCGCCAAGAGCACTTCACCGCCGACCAGATCCTCGGCAGTGTGAATGCTCGTCATGCCGAAGTTTCCAAGGCGACGGTGTACAACACGCTCAAACTATTTGTCGAGAAGAAACTCATTCGGGAACTGATCATCGACCCAACGCGCGTCGTCTACGATCCGAATACCACGCCGCATCATCATTTCTACGATACTGTGAGCGGATCACTGACAGACATTCCCGCCGACCAAGTGCGCGTCATGGGCCTGCCCCCGTTGCCGCCGGGGATGATTGCCGATGGCGTCGATATCATCGTGCGAACGCGGCCGCTGAACGAGCCTGCGATGTCGGGGCCCACTCAGCCTGAGTAGTTCTCCCGACGCGGCGATTTTGGCCCGGGTTCGCCTGCTATAATTTACCCCCTGCGCAATGCAGGCCGGGTTAGCTCAGTTGGTAGAGCAGCGCATTCGTAATGCGAAGGTCGGGGGTTCGACTCCTCTACCCGGCACCAACCACTTCATCAGGGCACCAATTCATGCCCTTATCTTTTCAAACACTTAACTCAAGTTGTCGCCAAACTTCGCTGCACCCAGCAGTAGGCACAGTTGGTCATTTACACAGCTTGACCTACCGATATTGTTAAAAATCAGGTCAACCGTTAGGTCAAACGACAAACACCATGCCTGTCGTCAGGACGATTCTAATCGGTAGGGCGCAGCCCGTCCTCATACTGGCTTAATGCACGACGCGCGGTCCATCCGCATACTGGCCTAGCCACCACCCGATTCAATTCGGCGCAGTCCACACCCCAAGCCAAATCCTGCCAGTCAGCACCCCACCCACCCGGTACCCCCCGCTGTGAGTTCAGGAGTCCCGTCGCCCTGACTTCACTGTATTCCAGACGAACGATTCCGCATTTCTCCAGATCAAGACCCCACCGTACCCGTACCAAGCAATTAGGCCCCGGTCTCTTACGCGGAAGGCAGGAACACTGTTCGTCTCGCGTAATTGCAAAAACAGGTAGAGTCTTGTAAAAACTTATACAAGGGTGACCCCACCCCCTCGATATAGAAAAGGCCCCCCTTCGATTTCAAATCGCTTGCCCCCGGGGGGTATACAAAAATTCAAGTCGGCTAACGGGGGCGTAGCGCGATGTAACCGCAGGGTGGATTTGCTAAATGGGTGTTAGCCGTTTTGCAGATAAAGATAATCTTGCTTGGGCGAAGGATCATAGTGAATAAAACGAAATGCGGAATATACCTTCTCACTCCCGTGGCACTGGTCTTGATTGCTGGCTGCCAAGTTTACAATTCCAGTAAATCGCCATCGGCTTCTAATGGATACACTGGGACAATATATGCCGACCTTGGGGCGGATGTACCTAGGGAAGCACCGATCAAGTGCGGAAAATCAGCATGCTTCGAAAAGCTTCCCTCTGAAGTGGGGGATATACAAGGGGGCATGCCCCCTTGTTCAGTGAATATCTAAAATAGTCGGGGGTAAATATGGACTTTGTAAAGATTGTTTTAAAACTTGTATTGACTGCAATCACTCTAGTGTTGTTTTCGTCCAGTCCGGTTCTGGCAGGAGATGAAGAGTTTTACTGGAGCGGCAAGAACTATGGCCGAGGAGTGGGTACCCCTGGAAAAATCGGAGGATGTGATAAAGGTCAGGTTGAAGATGCGGGCCTATGCTACAAGCCGTGTCGGCAATACTACAAAGGAGTAGGGCCCGTTTGTTGGTTGGAAGCTGACGTGAAGTCGAGCTATGGACGTGGCGCCGGTTATGTGCCGAAGCTGGACAAGCATTTGAAACAGGATTGCAAGGGCGACGACGTTATTCAAGATGGCCTTTGTTATGACAAGTGCAGATCGGGCTATCACGGTAGGGGGCCAGTTTGCTACAACGATGATGTGAAGGAGCTCTCGTACGGTAGAGGTGTAGGCGAGGCTCTGAACCTGTCTTGCCCGGGAAATAAGGCCCTGGACGCGGGTCTGTGCTACGACAGGTGTCGCGCTGGTTTTCAAGGGGTAGGACCCATGTGCTGGGGGGAGCCACCACGAGGCTATGTTTATTGCGGGCTCGGGTTCGCCAGAAGCAATTCCATCTGCTCGCAAATCATTACTGCGCAGGTTATCGGCGGTGCCTTTCTTGCGCTTGATGGTTTTGCTGCTATATCCGCAGCGGGTAAGGCTGCGCAGGAGGTGAAACGACAGGAGGAGCGAGCCGCCATGGCCAGAAATATGTCGCCACGGGATAAGCAGCTTCCTTTTGGTGAAGCAGCGACGCTGGAGTTTTCGCGCATTGTTAGCCCCTTAGGTGACGCCATCGGGGCGGCCCTTAAAGGGACCGGGGGGAAAATGAAAAGCGCGTATTCCTTCTGGAAGTCTGCAGAAGTCCAGCACTTCTATGGCTTGTACAAAACTTACGCGGCCGGGATGGGCATAAAAAATCTCGCAGAGAGGGGCAATCGCACGGATGAGGAATTTGCTCTGGCAGAGAT
>CANJXQ010000120.1 GCA_947478805.1 Betaproteobacteria bacterium
CCAAGGTCGTCCCAGAGACGCTGGCACATGAGCATCTGCTCGGCATCGATGTCCGGGCCGGCAAATCCCAGCGCCTCGGCTCCGACTTGGTGGAACTGGCGGTAGCGACCTTTCTGCGGCCGCTCATGGCGGTACATTTGCCCGAAGTAGTAGAGCCGCTGTGGTCCGGGATAGAGCAAGCTGTGTTCGATGGCTGCGCGCACAGTGGATGCAGTGGCTTCGGGTCGCATGGTAAGGCGCTCGCCGTTCAGTTCATCGACGAAGCTGTACATCTCCTTCTCCACGATATCGGTCGCCTCACCAATGGCGCGCCGGAACAATGCCGTTTGCTCCAGGATCGGCGTGCGGATATTGCGGTAGCCATAACCCCGCAGCCATGATCGCAGCGCATCCTCCAGCGCCTCCCAGCGCTCTGATTCGCCTGGCAGAATGTCATTCATTCCGCGTACGGCATTGATGACGGAACTCATGGCTGCATCACCTTGAGCGGGATGACCTTTTTAACGGGGCTCGCCGGTGACTGCACCGCGCGTCTCAAACGCCCTCCTTCGCCATAGGTCGTCGCAACATACTCCTCGACTATCGCCTGGAACTCTTCGGCAATACTCCCCCCCTTCAGCGTCACTGTCTTTTGGCCATCCACATAGACCGGCGCGACAGGGTGCTCACCAGAGCCGGGCAAGCTGATACCGATGTTTGCCTGTTTGGACTCTCCCGGGCCATTGACGACGCAACCCATTACCGCCACGTGCATCGTTTCCACGCCCGGGTAATTCTCCCGCCAAGCCGGCATTTGTGCGCGCAGGAACGCCTGGATCCTCGAAGCCAACTCCTGGAAATAGGTGCTGGTGGTACGCCCGCAACCCGGGCATGCGATGACCAGGGGTGCAAAAGAGCGCAATCCCATCGTCTGCAACAGTTCCTGAGCGACGATCACTTCCCTGGCCCTATCTCCCCCCGGGTCCGGCGTGAGGGAGACGCGAATGGTATCCCCGATACCCGCCTGCAACAGCACCGCCATGGCTGCCGCCGACGCGACGATGCCCTTCGAGCCCATTCCCGCCTCGGTCAATCCAAGATGCAACGGATAGTCGCAGCGCCGAGCCAGCTCGCGATATACGGCAATCAGGTCCTGCACGCCGCTGACTTTGCACGAGAGAATGATGCGATCCCCGGGCAAGCCCAATGCCTCTGCGCGCTCTGCCGATTCCAGAGCAGATGTGATCAACGCCTCGCGCATGATCGCCTCAGCCGCGCGTGGTTCGGCGATTTGCGAATTGGCATCCATGAGGCGAGCGAGCAAGGCCTGGTCAAGGCTGCCCCAGTTGACTCCGATGCGCACCGGCTTGTCGTAGCGACAGGCAAGCTCGATCATGGTCGCAAACTGCTCGTCGCGCTTGGCCCCGCGCCCCACATTGCCTGGATTGATGCGATATTTCGCGAGGGCTTTCGCGCAGTCAGGATAATCCGCTAGCAGCTTGTGTCCGTTGTAGTGGAAATCCCCAACCAGCGGCACGTCGCATCCCATCGCATCAAGTCGATCGCGAATCCGCGCAACCTGCGAAGCTGCCTCGGGAGAGTTCACGGTGATCCGCACCACTTCGGAGCCAGCGCGGGCCAATTCCGCCACCTGACGCGCAGTGCCCTCCGCGTCCGCAGTGTCGGTATTGGTCATGGATTGAACCATGATCGGCGCGCCGCCACCCACGGGCACGTCGCCAACCAACACGCGACGCGATGCGCGTCGGTCAATGATATCGGGCATTACTACTCCAGAGTTAGTCGCGCAACGTCGACTTTGAAATGGGGGCGCAAATCCACCGTTTGGCCGTTGTATACCAGACGGACGCTCGGTGCGTTTCCAATGACCACATCGAATGGCGGGGTGCCCCCCAACTCCTGCTCCGAACCGCCGCGATTCATCTGCGACATGATGATGCGCCCATCTCCCTGCTTGATCTCGACCCACGACTCCCGCTGGAACTGCAGGAGGATACGCGCCTTGTGGTTTGCCGGATCCGCCGTGGGGACGCGCACTCCCGCGGGCACCGGTGAGGCCACGCCTGTCCCGGCCGCTGCCGAAGGGCCAGCGGAAACGGGAACATTCGCCTGAACCACAGACGCTTCCTGCGTTGCAACTTGATTGGCGCCGACATCCATACGCGTCACCTCAGCGGGCGTCGCCTCCGATGGGGGCGAACGGACATCAATTGCCACGGGTTCATCTGAACCGCTTTTCTGGCCTGTGGCAGTACCGAGGGCCGAGAAGCCGACTTGCCATTCGAAGATCACCGCTGCGGCAATGAGCACCACCAAACCAGACATCACGGCATAGACACGCGTCGAGCGCTTCGAGCCATCCGGAAATGGAATGCGCTTGGTACGAAGATCCACCGTCACCTGCGCCGGAATTTCACGGCGTTGCAGCTCGCTTAGCAGCGGGGCCGGGTCCAATTCAAGCAATTTGGCATAACTGCGAATCATCCCGCGCACGAATGTCGGGCCCGGTAGATGCGGGTAATCATCCCCCTCAAGCGCTTGAATCTGGCGCACGCCATACTTGAGGCGCTGCGCAACGTCGTCGAGGGACATGCCGCGCTCCAATCGCCTGCGCGACAACATGCCCCCCGGTGACAGCGGCGGCTCAACCGCGGTCAAACTTTCCGTTTGGCCCGCATCCTGGATGGACTCATTCATGCATCACCGCCATGCCCTCAGTCGTACTGCCCCTTCAGGAGCTCCTGATACTCCGGGGTGCCTGCGAACTGCCGGCGCAGTTGGGACGCAAAGTTGGTTTCTGCATTCTTGTCGCCGAGCTTGCGCTCTACCCTCACCGCCAACCACAGGGATTCAGCAGTAGGCTCGACAAGCTTGTTGTAGAGTGCAACCAGCGTGCGCGACTCCGCCAGCTGTCCACGCTTGTACCGAATCTTGGCCAGACCGATCATCGCCGAGACGTAGTTGCCGTCCAGCCTGAGTGCACGCTCGTAAAAATCCTGCGCCTCAGCCTCGCGGTTCTTGCGCAAGGCGCACCCGGCGGCGAGCGTATAAGACTTCTGCGGCGTCGCATACAGCGGATTTCGCACTGCTGCGAGGAAGTAGCGCAATGACTGCTCCTCGCGATTGGTCTGGCACAGAAACCACCCGTAATTGTGGTTCACATCAGGATCGGCGGCATTCAGGCGTAACGCACGCTCGAAATTTGCCTGCGCCTGGTCGTTTTCGCGCAATTCCGCGTGCACTAGTGCCAGCACGTTGTAGGCAGGCGGGTACGCAGGATCCGCCGCGATGGCGACGCGCAACTCTTCCAGCGCGACTGCGAGATTGCCGCGCTCATAGTAGGCACCCGCCAGTTCGGTGTGGATGCGCGCGCGCTCTCGCGGAGGCCCCCGCTCGGCAATGATCGAGCCCGTATCACCCGAGACATCGGTGGTCCGCTCCAGACCGTCCGTACCCTGGGGCGTGCCAGCACATGCCCCGAGCAGAAGCAGCGGCACGATGTTCAACAACATTACCCATTCAAACCGCGTCAGCTTCATGCCCCAACCCTCGCCAGTCGAATCGTACGTCGCGTGCGGTCCACAATGCGCCCCGCCAATTGCCCGCAGGCCGCGTCGATATCATCACCGCGGGTCTTGCGCGTCGTGGTGGTGACCCCCGCGACATTCAAGATCTCGCTGAAACGGCGAATCACCTCCGTGGAAGACCGCTTGAATTCGGAATTCGGAAAAGGATTGAAAGGGATGAGGTTGATCTTGCATGAGACCTGGCCCGCGATCTCGATTAGTTGCTGCGCATGCTCCACACTGTCATTTACGCCGTCAAGCATGACATATTCGAAGGTAACGAAGTCCCGCGGAGCCCGATCCAAATAGCGACGGCATGCTCCCAACAGGTCTCTCAACGGGTATTTGCGGTTGATCGGCATCAACCGGTCTCTCAGGCTGTCGTTGGGCGCATGGAGTGATACGGCAAGGGCCACCGGACACTCCTCGCGCAACCTGTCCATCATCGGAACGATCCCCGAGGTCGACAGTGTCACGCGGCGCCTGGACAAACCGTAGGCATTGTCATCCAGCATCAAATTCAGCGCCGGCACTACCGCTTCGTAATTCAGCAGCGGCTCCCCCATGCCCATCATGACCACGTTGCTGATTACGCGCTCGCCCCGGGACGTTGCCCCCAGAAGGCGATTGGCCAACCACAATTGGCCGATGATCTCTGACGTGCGCAGGTTACGGTTGAATCCCTGCTTGCCAGTGGAACAAAACCCGCAAGCCAACGTGCACCCAGCCTGGCTGGATATGCACAACGTGCCACGATTGGTCTCAGGAATAAACACCGCTTCTATGGCACTGGCACCCACATCCAGCAGCCACTTTCGCGTGCCATCCGTAGCGGTGCTGTCGCTGATCACTTCCGGCACCTGCACGAATGCCTTCCCGGCAAGGTTCTCACGCAGGCTTCGTGCAAGATCGCTCATGGCCTCGAAGTCATGCTCGCCGCGCTGGTGGATCCAACGCATAACCTGCCGAGCACGGAACGGCTTCTCGCCGATCCCTGCAAAGAAATCGGCCAGCCCGCGGGCATCAAGATCGAGAAGATTCACGGGCAGGGATCAACCGGCGCTTAGCGCGCGTGCAGGTCTAGCGACGAAAAGAAGAAAGCGATTTCCGCCCGCGCAGTGTCGGCCGCGTCCGATCCATGCACAGCGTTGGCATCAATGCTGTCGGCAAAATCCGCCCGGATGGTTCCCTTGTCAGCCTTCTTCGGGTCCGTTGCCCCCATCAAGTCGCGATTCTTTGCGATTGCGCCCTCCCCTTCGAGTACTTGCACCATGATGGGACCCGAAACCATGAATTTGACCAGGTCCTTGAAGAACGGCCGCTCCCTGTGGACACCATAGAACTGCTGCGCTTCGGCTTCGGAAAGCTGGAACATCCTGCTCGCAACGATTCGCAATCCCGCACCCTCGAACCGCGAATAGACCTTTCCAATGACGTTCTTGGCAACAGCATCGGGTTTGATGATGGACAACGTTCTTTCTACAGCCATTCGATTCTCCAGTCGATTTTCAAAAAGTTGGTCAACCGCCCGACACTTGGTCCGGCCGTTTATTCTGGTCAAGGGGTTCGTGTTACCTCTGGACATTGCTGCAGGCGAGGTCCGAAATCACACCATCGAAGCTCTCACCAAGGCAACACCGGGCGGCCCCGTAGAACGAGCGCTTGTCGCGCACATGTCACATAATGGGAACAGAATCCTTGCTAAGGTTTTATTTTATCAGGCTTTTGCGGCATTGTCCGGTTCGCCCGCTAACACCAAGACTAAGGCACGCATCGCACCGATAGGGCAGAAACACGCGCTCAGGATGCAGATGAGATCGATCCGCTTCCATTCAGCGAGTTGCAAGCCTTCGCCCGTACACTGACAGCGTCGGCAGCACAGTGTCGCCGACTCGCATCGGTGGCGCGAGCGCCATCAAATTGAAGCGAGGCAGCAACCCATGAGGATTCAGGAATTTTCCCGTGATATCCTTGATTTTGAACAACAATCAGGGGTCTGCATGCGGGTTCTCATCGTCGAAGACGACACGGCGTTGGCAGACGGCCTGCAAAGGACCCTGCGTCAGTCCGGCTATGCCGTCGACCATGCTCCCAACGGCGAACTCGCGCTGCGGGCCTGTGCTGAAGAGCATTACGACCTGATTCTGCTCGATGTAGGCCTGCCCGGCATGGACGGATTCGAGGTGTTGCGGGCTCTCAGAAAGCGTCAGACGACCGGCAGCATCCTGCTCTTGACCGCTCGGGACATGGAGAACGATCGGGTGAAGGGCCTGGACCTCGGCGCTGACGATTACGTTACGAAGCCATTTTCTCTACCCGAGTTGGAGGCGAGGATTCGCGCCCTCATTCGCCGCGGCCAGTCGGTACGCTCGCCTCGAATGCGTTACGGTGCGCTGCAGATCGATACGGTTGCACGACGCGCCGACGTCGATGGGCAACCCCTCGAGCTGACGCCTCGCGAATGGGGCGTCCTCGAATACCTGCTTGCGCACGCCGGGCAAGTTGTCAGCAAGGAACAAATGCTCCAGGCCTTGTGCAGTTGGGACGATTCGCTGACCTACAACGCCTTTGAAGTCTATGTATCCCGCTTGCGCGCAAAACTCCAGGGAGCAGGACTGAAGATCAGAACCGTTCGGGGATTCGGATACATCTTCGAGGATCCCGATGCCAGTCCCTGAAGGGACGGCCGGCAATTCGACCAGAACGCCAGGTCGGATAGCGCAGCGCAGCCTGCGCAGGCTTCTCATCGGTTGGCTCGTATGGCCGCTGGCCGCGCTGATCCTGGCCAGCACCGCCCCAACCTATTTCCTTGCCCTGGGGGCGGCCAACCATGCCTATGACAGCGCGCTGCTCGATCCCGCGCTGGCGATCGCAACGCACGTTCGCCAGACGGAAACAACGATCGCCGTCGATCTTTCCGACCAGGCCCTCGATGTGTTGCGTATTGACGCGCAAGATCGCGTGTTCGTACAGGTCCGCGGCCCGAAGGGCGAATTGATCGCCGGCACCGCCGCGCTTCCTGCCCCGCCGAAACTCCCCCCGGATGGACGCTTGTTTTTCAACGCAACGGTCGATGGAGAGCGCGTCCGAATCATCGCTCTGGGCATTGCGCATCCCCTGGGTCAGGCCATCGTGCAGGTGGCCGAGACCTACGGCAAGCGTGATCTCATGGTCAAGGAGATGCTCGCCGGCGCCATAGTGTCGGAGCTGGTCGTGGCGCTGGCTGCTGTTGCTCTGCTTTGGTATGGCGTGGGGCGAGGCCTGGCCCCCCTCGAGGCATTGCGCGATGAAATTGCCGCACGCTCGCCGAAGGACCTGCGTGACATCACGGAAGGCGACAAGCCGGCCGAAGTGGCACCGATAGTCACGGCATTGAATGGGCTACTGGGTCAGCTGAAATCAGCCATTGAGCGCCAACAACGTTTCATATCCAATGCGGCACATCAACTGCGCACCCCACTTTCCGGCCTGAAAATGCATGCAGAGCTTGCACGGCGCCAGCCAAGCTCCGCCGAAATGCGCAGCCTCCTCGACATGATTTCCGGAGAGACAGACCGGACAGTGCGCCTAGTAAACCAATTGCTTACGCTGGCTCGAGCAGAGCCCGACATTGCCGCCGTTCCTGCCGCCGCACCTATCAACCTGCACGACATTGGCAGTCGCGCGGTGCAAGAGTGGTTGCCCCGTGCGCTTGCCAAGAATATCGATCTCGGATTCGAGCTCGAAGACGCATGGATATCCGGCGACGGCCTGTTGATACGCGAGCTGCTAGCGAACCTCATCGACAACGCTCTCGCCTATACGCCCCAAGGCGGGCGGGTGACGGTACGAACCCGGGAGGACAACATCCACGCCCTGATCGAGGTGGAGGATAACGGGCGCGGCATCCCTGCGCCCGAGCGTGAGCGCATTTTCGAGCGCTTCTATCGGGCGCAGGGCTCACCGGGAGAGGGTTCGGGGCTCGGACTGGCCATCGTTGCAGAAATCGCCAACAGGCACGCGGGAACGATTGACATCCTTGCGCCCGCTTCCGGGGACGGCGCACTCTTTCGTGCACGCTTCCCCCAGCTCGCGCGCACACGGAGCATTGCACCTGAGCGCCAGTCATCCGAGCACCTCAGCGAAACGGCTCCCAACTCACAATGAGCCCGGGCTCCTCGTCTGAGGCCCGCCATTCGCAATCTTCTCCCAATCCAGGTACGCATACCAGCTCATCTCCGCAATAGACGAGGGGGATGCGATGCCTGCGCCAAGGCGGGGTCGCACTCTCCTGAAACAGATTCTTCAAGGTCCGATGGGGACGCCTGCTATCCAGTTGGATGCGCTCACCGCCATGACGCTCGCGCAAGCTGACCGCACGCGAATGCAGTCGAGCCACCGAAAGACCCCGACCGGCTTCAGGCTTGAACCGCAGGATCCCTCCGAGCTCAAGTATTGGAACCGCCGGGTCCCCGCTCCAGTCCTCTCTGAATGGCGCTGAGCGGAACGCCGCATCGCGATCGAGGTAAAGCATTCCCCTATATCTTCGGAAAGTCCATCCGCGGCAGTTGACCGCGACACCCGCTGCAGTTCCCGCCTGCCCCGCCTGGCGCAACACCTCGAGCAAACGAGCGCTCCCAGGCCACGGCGCATTCCGCAATTCGCACCAACGCCTCAGGACGTTGCGAGACCGCGCCTCGCCCAATGCGCGCAACCCGTGCACGTCGAGGGCATCGTCGCTAGCAACCGTCGCGAGGTCCGTATCGGCCATGACGTCGAGCAGCTCTGCGGCCTCCGACAAATTGGCCGCACTCCTGGCGATAGCGGCCCGAAGCGCGGGGAAAACCGATTCGAGCATGGGCAAGACACGGGCGCGCACAAAATTGCGCCGCAACGCTAGGTTGGCGTTCGACTCGTCTTCCACCCATTTCAAATCTCGGTCGCGGGCATACGCCTCGATTTCTGTCCGCGTTACCGACAGCAGGGGACGCAACAATCTGGCGCTCGACCCTCTCACGGCACGCGAGGCAGGCATCCCGGCAAGCCCCCGGACGCCCCCACCGCGCGCCAACTGCAGCAGGACCGTCTCGACCTGATCGTCGCGGTGCTGTGCAAGTACAATGAAATCTGCCGGTTGACGCGCGAGCGCTTCATACCTTGCCTGCCGCGCCGCCCCCTCCACTCCCAAGGCGCGGTAGGGTGCGATATCGACGGCCTCCACTGCAAGTGGCACGCCGACTGAACGGCACGCCGTCGCACAGAACTCCGCCCATCGCCCCGAATTGGGGCTGATCCCGTGATCGACATGCAGTGCCCGCAAGGAAAACCGCATTGAGGGCGCCAGATGCGTCAGCACGTCGAGCAGCACCATGGAGTCGACGCCACCGGACAGGCCCAGAAGCAGATTTGAACCGGGTACCAACGACGGCCGCAGGCTTGCCGCCACCGCGCCGCGCAGATCAGCTGAGTTCGATTTCCTTGAACTTGCCATAACCCATCAGCCGCTCGAATCGATCCTCAACGAGCTCGGTCGGGCTCTTGTCGCTGAGCGTTCGCAGTGCCTCTTGCAGTGCCTTCTTGAGGGACTGCGCGGCCCCGGACATATCGCGATGCGCCCCGCCCAGCGGCTCGACAATGATCTTGTCGACCAAGCCCAACGTCTTCAAGCGTGCCGACGTGATCCCCAGGGTCTCGGCGGCCTCCGGAGCCTTTGCAGCACTCTTCCACAGGATGGACGCGCAGCCTTCCGGCGAGATGACCGAATAGGTGGAGTACTGCATCATCAATACGACATCCCCCACCGCTATTGCCAAGGCGCCTCCGGAGCCCCCCTCGCCGATCACGGTACAGATGATCGGGACTCGCAGGTCCGCCATGACGAAAAGATTGCGGCCGATGGCCTCCGACTGACCGCGCTCTTCGGCACCGATTCCGGGATAGGCTCCCGGCGTATCGATGAATGTCATCACCGGAACGCCAAAGCGCTCCGCCAATTTCATCAGTCGCAGCGCCTTTCGATACCCCTCGGGCCGCGGCATGCCGAAGTTGCGATAGATTTTTTCCTTGGTATCTCGACCCTTCTGGTGGCCAATGATCATGACGGTCCGGCCGTTGAATCGGGCAAGCCCTCCGACGATGGACGCATCGTCGGCAAATGCCCGATCACCGTGCAGTTCCTCAAAATCGGTGAAGATTGCGTTGATGTAATCGAGGGTATAGGGGCGCTGCGGATGTCGCGCCACCTGAGCCACCTGCCAAGGTGTCAACTTCGCGTAAATATCCTTGGTCAGCGCCTGGCTTTTCTTCTGCAGTCGCTGGATTTCTTCGGAAATATCAACTGCCGAATCGTCCTGCACATACCGAAGTTCCTCGATCTTGGACTCGAGGTCACCGATAGGCTGTTCAAAATCCAGGAAGATTGCTTTCAACGTTTGGGGGTAGCGCGTAAATGCCCTGAAGCGGTGTGCCGATTCTACCGCAACGCAGTGAATACTCGACGCTCCCCTCGCTCGACGCCGCCAAGGCCGGGTCGACTGGAGCATAGTAAGGTTGCAGATCTCCACCCTGCCGCTGATAGCAAGATATGATCATATTAGCAAGTCAATCATTTCCAGTATTGCATTGACCTAATAAATATTATCAATATGCAACCGGTTCTGGATCCAGACTGCGCCACAGATACCAAGTGGCCACGGAACGCCATGGCGCCCATCGATTGCCCAAGCGCGTAAGCGTGCGCGCGGAGATCTGCCGCCCCGAAAAATATTGCAACGCCACCGCCCGCTGCAACCCAATGTCGGCCAGTGGCAGCACATCGGGACGCAGCAAGTTGAATATCAGGAACATTTCTGCGGTCCAGCGGCCGATCCCACGGACCGTAGTGAGTTCGGCAATCACCTCATCATCATCAAGTGTGGGCCAGGCGTCGGGGTCAAGCGCCCCAGTGTCAAAATGACTTGCCAAGTCAATGATGTACTCGGATTTGCGTCGAGACAGCCCGCACGTCAAAAGCGCCGCATTCGATGCCCGCAATACGTTACCAGGCGACACGCGACCGACGGCGACTTCAAATCGCCTCCACACCGTTGCCGCCGCTTGCACTGAGATCTGCTGCCCGACAATGGACCGGGCCAAGGTGTAGAACGGCTCGCCGCGACAAACCAGGGAAATTCCGGGGTGATTCCGAATGATCGCGGCCAGCACCGGGTCTTCCCGCGTCAATGCACGCTTGGCCTTTACCCAGTATTCAGGAGCTTCAGTGCCCCTCCCCTGCAGTTCAGGCAATGGCGTCAGCGAGTGACAGCACTCTGCTGTGGCTTGACACATGCGGCCGCAGGAATTCCATTTGATCGGCCAGAATCCTGCGATTGGTCAAGATCAGGTATTCGGCCTTGTTCGGAATATACGGGGCGTACACGAGCTGCACGCCCGCCTCCTCCGGCGTCCGGTTGCGCTTGATGCCATTGCAATGCCGGCATGCTGTCACGACATTCATCCAGGTGTCGCCTCCGCCCCGCGAAACCGGCCTGATGTGGTCGCGCGTCAGTTTCAGGAAATTGAATTCGCCGCTGCAATAGGCACAAATATGCCGATCACGCCTGAACAGTTCACGATTGCTCAACGGCGGCACTTGCTTGAATGCACGCATCGCCATCGGCTTGCCCTTGATTGCGATGATCGAATGGCCGGAAATGCTGGAGCGTTCGCCAGTCAGCCGCGATACTCCCCCGTAGACCGTGAATGCCCGCTCGCCAAGCGTCCAGGCAACGAGGTTCTTTGCGTAGTAAAAGCAGGCCTGTTGCCACGTCACCCAGCGGTGCGGCACACCGTGAAAATCCAAGGTAAGAATCAAGGGCACTTCAATCGCCATGTTCGCGCTCTACCCTATAGAGTGCAATGATTTCCCCTCAGCCTCGCTGGCCTAGAATTTTCCGAGAACGTCGAAAAAACACGTCTAAACAAATATCTAGGAAACCGCTCCTATTGTGCCGAAAATCCCGCCTGCTGGCTAGGCGCGGATAGGCCGGCCGTCTATGGAGGGAAGAGCCCCCCCCACTAATGCAGTGCGGAGGCCAGCTGGCGCCTGTATCTGGCAATCAACTCAGGCGCGCCATCAGCCAGCGTGAATATCCGCAACATGGCCTGGCGGGCTATTTCACGAAACTCGCCTCGGTCCGTTTCGATTACCTTCAGAAACTCCGCGAGCGCCGACTCATATTGCCCATCAGTTGCGTGGCGCTGCCCCAGCTGGATCCGAAGCTGCAAGTCGCCAGGACTCGCCCCCAGCGCCGCTTCAAGAACGGCAACAGAGGGCAATCGCTTGCCCGTATTCCACTGCTCAATCCGGACCTGGACTTGTTTCGCTCGATCATCGAAAGCCTCCTCCGGAATCTGGGACAGAATGATCTGCGCATCTTCATACTCACTTCGCCGGCTCAGCAGTTCCGCCAACTCGGTGCGTGCAGCGTGAAGAGCCGCGTCCAGCCCGATTGCTTCCCGCAGTATCGACTCCGCCTCTAGGGTCTTGCCGGCAGAGATCAGTTCCCGCGCAACCGCAAGCTTTGTTTCGCCGGGGCTAGGAATAAGCCGATCCACAAAGGTGCGTATCGCCGACTCTGGGATGACACCAGAAAATTCGTTCACCACCTTCCCGTTGGAAAATGCCTTCACGTTGGGAATGCTGCGGATTCCAAATCGGGCTGCAATCTCCTGATTCTCATCCGTATTGATTTTGACGAACGACACCTTGCCGGCGTAAGCCTTTGCCAGCTTCTCCAGAACCGGCGACAGGGCGCGACAGGGTCCGCACCAAGGCGCCCAGAAATCCACGACTACCGGTATGGTTTTTGAGGCCTCCAGGACGTCTGCCGGGAAACGGTCGCTGCCAACCTCTTGCATTGCATCGCTCACTTTGACTCCAGTGCCTGATCGAGTGGATTATTTTGTAGCAAGCCCGCAGTTTTTCAAGTCCGCCCAAGCTTGAGCCATATCAAACCGAGTACAGTTTCAACGAGCTAGTGTAGTGCGTCAAACAGATTGCAACTTATTGAGTCGTGCACGTGCTTTGACGACCTTCGCGAGGATGTCCGAGGCACGCGCCGTCCAGATGAACGGCTTGGGATTACGGTTATGGTTCTCGACATAGGATTCGATGGTACTGA
>CANJXQ010000121.1 GCA_947478805.1 Betaproteobacteria bacterium
TAGCTGAAAAATTGGATGCAAGTGATAAAAACCCAGACGTGTCCGCACTCAAGTTAGAGCTAAACGAAGTTGAGCGCTTGCTCAACAACCGTGGCAACGACTTTGATACAAAAGTTCAAGCACGCGACAAGTTGAAGAAAACTTTCATTGCCTTGGACAAGATCGAGTCCACGAGTAAGTGGCCGAAACTGGACAGAAAATTGGATGCTGTAATGAAGCACTTGTTAGACAAAAACAGCTGCTACGGAAACGAGAAATATCAGAAGTTTTTCACTGAATATCAAGAACGAGTTCGTCATGCCAAGTCTGAGAAGGACTGCAGCGCTAACAAACAGATTATTAAAGAGCTGTACTCCTTTTGGAATGACTGGCTTGAGGAGAGCATTAGCTTTTCGATGAGCTATATTACAGATTACGATGAGAGCTTCGAGACGGTCGCGTGGACAGATAAGCGTGAAGCACGTCGTATCCTCAACGACGCAAAGAACATGATCGCAACCAACCCTTCTAAATCTGATACATATCAAGCGGTTCATGCCTTGTGGTTATTGATACCTAATGGGAATAGCGAAGTAGCTCAGCAAGCAAGTGATTACATTCTTCGTCAATGAGGCATAGATGAAGACGCGCCATACCGTTTCCCGAGAGTAAATCGTCGATGAAGCCTATGAAGGCCTCCTCTGCATTAGAGAAGGAGCCTTTGGTGAGGAATACCTGTATGCATCTGGTGCTTAGAAATCCTTTTCGCGTTCTTGGGCTTCCGGTGACGGCGAGTAGTCGGGAGATCTCTAAGCGAATCTCCGATCTCGAAATGTACGCTGAGCTTGGCAAAGCAAAGGAGTACCCAGGAGATCTTCTCGCGTTAGGCGAAATAGACCGATCTGTTGACGCAATAAAAGAAGCTGCTAGGTGTATCGAACTGTCAGAGGCCAAGGTATTTCATTCGTTCTTCTGGTTTCGCATTGGAGATGCTGTTGATGAGCTGGCTCTTGAGTGCTTGTCTAATTTGGAAATCAATGAAGCACACAACGTTTGGAGTAAGCAGCTCGATAAGTCTGAGGGCCTCGGAAAGTCGACGTGGCGTATCAATCGAGCCGTTTTTTCCATATGGATGGCTGATGAGTTGAAAAAGACTGGTGCAGCTCACTTTGAGCAAGCACTTACAGATCTTGCATTCGCTTCTGAGGAGCTTTATGAGGAGGCCACGGAGAGCATTCCCGTATCTGGACAAGTTTCAGCGCGACGCGTCCGGCAGCTTGTTGCCGATGCCTTAGTGGAATTGGCGGTCAACTCGCGTGATCAAGTCTATGGTCCAAACGGCATACGGATGATTGAGCATTGCCTGTACTTTCACGGTGACACTTTGGATTACCTCGCAGCTCGAGTTACAAAGCCGCTTATCAATACGCTGCAAGATGCTGTCGATCGCAGCAAGGCAAAGCGCGATGAAGGAACGACAGTAGATGATCTGCGGCGCAAGAATGGCTTGACCAAGGTTGAGCACATCATTTACGAGCTGAAAGACTCTCTTGGCGAGAGCAACCCCAGTTTCCAAGCAATAGCGAACAGATTTGCTGACGAGGTGATTGGTTGCGCGATCAATGCAATCAATGTGCATAAGGCAACCTCGACAGCAATCGTGTTGGCTGAGTGGGCGGCAGAGCTCCCGACGTATGGGCAGACCAGTAAATGGTTACTAGAAGAGCGACGAAAGATATTTGCATGGGATCCAGGCTATGAATCCGAGGAAGATCCAGTAAAGCGGTCCTCTAAGTCAAGGAAAAAAATAGGAAAAAAATAGCTTAATTTAAGCTGTGCACGTTACCCCACACCACCAACATCAATGTATCAGTCACCATTTTCGATGTCATCTCCTAGTTCATCGACCAATCCACCACGCGACGTGAATACAGATCGGGCTACCGGATGAAATGCGGACGAATTGAAATTACGTGTAGAGCAGCGATTGCCGGATACATGCTGAGGCGATGGGATGCCGACTGCTCGGCGGCTCCAAGCACCCGCAAATTTACAGCTGGCGCCGATAGTGCAGATTTAGCTCCAGGCCACAAAAAAACAAAGGGACAGTCATGAGCATCAGCGCTACTCCACTCATCACTGCCCTCGAGCAGTTACGCCTGAAACTGCTTGATCTAACAGGGCGCAATCGTCTGATCAACTTTAAACACACGGCAGGGAAGTCACTCCAGTTTGTTGAAGGCCATCCAGCGTCGATCTATCGAAGGCTTGTTGAGGCTAGCAACAAAATTAGTGTTCTTGGCGTGCCAGAGCCGACCAGAGGTGACTGGGTAGAACGCAACGGTCGTTTGCATCGTCCCGAAGCACGTGATTGGGCCAAGTCTGAGGGAATTTCAACAAGCTACGACATCTCTGGTCTAGAAGAAGACTCAGACGAGCCTAGTGTGCGTTCATTAATTTACCCGGACGACCTAGCCAAGCACTGCCGAAAAATTGAACGAGAAGCCACGCTGGCGATCGAAGAAACTGGTGCGAACATGCTGTTCTTAGTCTTGGGATTCTTGGAATTCCCAGATCAACGTGACAGCGATAAATCATTCATGGCCCCCCTTATCAGTATTCCAGTATTGCTGCAAAAGAAAGAGGTCTTGGGGATCCAGCAGTTCTCCCTCCAATTCACGGGCGACGACATTTCGGAGAACCTGTCGCTTCGCGAGAAGTTGCGAAATGACTTTGGGCTGATATTGCCTGAGTTTCCAGAAGATCAAATCAATGTCAATAAGTATTTCTCTGAAATACAAGCAATCAGCATTGATATGCCCGGATTCGCGGTCAAACATCGTGTTTCTCTGTGTTTGCTCAGCTTCAGCAATATGCTGTTGGTTCGGGACTTAGACCCGACAAAGTGGCCTCAAAATGGCGAACTGAATTGCCTCGTAGATCACCCCATCGTTCGCAAGGTCTTCGAGGGATGCGTCGACGTGGGTGGGGCTGGGCTGAGCCTTGCAGAAGAACACCAGGTGGAAGAAGCTCCGGGAGCCACTATTCCTTTGGTTTACGACGCAGACAGTTCACAACACAGCGCCTTGATCGATGTGCTGTCGCTCAAAAAAAACTTAGTCATTGAGGGACCACCCGGAACAGGCAAGTCCCAAACGATTACGAACCTGATTGCAGCCTGCCTTGCAGAAGGCAAAAAGATACTCTTTGTGGCCGAGAAGTTGGCCGCCCTTGAGGTTGTGAAAAACCGACTCTCCCTAGCGGGACTTGACCCATTCGTCCTCGAGTTGCACAGCAACAAAGCCAATAAGAAGCGAGTGCTTGAAGATATCGCTAAACGGGCCGCGTTTCACCCCAACCAGCCAAATGACTTACCTCGACTAAAACAGCAGCTAGAAGGACATCGACTGGATCTGAAAGCCTACACAGATATGATTAACTCGATTGCCCACAACGCATTCGGGCTAACACTTCATCAAATCATGTGGCGTGCGGAAAAGCATCGCCAAGGTTTCAGCAACGAAGAAAGCATGTTGAGCCAGATCAGTATTGGGGATGCGACTCAAATTTCCGAGTTTGAATTTGGGCGACGCATGGACTGCCTCGGGTATCTGGGAACTCAGTACAAATCCGTTGGCGGCTTTGATGCAAGTTGCACCTTCTGGGGGTTCTACCCTGAGCGCCTAATCCCAGGAGATGAGGTCAAGATCACTCAGCATTTCGAAGCCGCAGATGTTTGGGGCCAAGCGCTGGTTGATGCAGCAAAGCACTTGTCGAGTGTGCTCGGCGGACGAGTTCACAACCTGTCACTGACGTTCTGTACCGACCAGATTGTCGCACTCAAGCGTATTCTGGAAACTCCCAACAAACAGTTGCCTTTTCATCTCATTCCAGGATTCTTTGAAGATGATGAGACTGGGGAAAAGACAGCTCGGTCTTTAAAAGAATTCTCGAAAAAAATTGATCAGTTCCACGGGCTTGAAGGTGCTGTCAAAACAGCGCTCAAGCTGGAATCCAGTGTCACCAAATCAGGCTTGGATGACCTCAAGGGCCTGAAGCGACTCGGGGATAGTCTGGGAGCCTATCTAGGCAATCTTAATGAACTAAGGGCATTACATCAACAGCTCCTCGAGGCAGCGATCAAGCTCTCAACCGCAAATGCAGCGTTGATTAGCTTCCTTGGTGGCAAGAACATTCCTTATGGCGGATCACGGCAAAAACTAGATCAACTCATCAGCTTCGCCGATCTAGTGCTGGATGCGCCGGAGGAACACTTCCACCTCCAGACAGCTGGATTAACTGGGGATGGCGCAGTCCAAGCTATCGAGTTGCTACTTTCCCAGCAGAATGGATGGACTGGCCTTCAAAAAGATCTTGGTGACTCACTTTATGTAGACGCCTTGCCCAATGACGAGGATATAAAGCAAGCTATCCTCACGTTACGCGAGGGAGATGCTTGGTACAGGATTTTCCAAGGACGCTGGCGTAAAGCGGTTGGACTGCATAAAGCTCTCCAACGCACAAAACTCAAGATGCCGGCTCAAAAAAGGCTGGGGCAACTGGAACAAATCCTCCAGTTGATGGGGCTCGAAGAACAATGGAAAATGTCTCCGACTTGGGGTCAATTCTTGGGCACTCCCGCGCCTGCAACCCCCGCACCTTTGGACGGTTATCTCGATTTGGCGCGCTGGATTCGAGGGATCAAAGTCGCATCAGAAGGTATTCAAGCCGTACTGATTGATCCCATCAGCTTTACGGCCGCTCAAGCGCGCGCTTTACGGCGTGAGTTCTCTACCATCAAGATCGAGCTCACTTCAGCCATTTCGGCCTTTAATGGCATCAGTGAGAAGTTCAAACGTCTTTCCGAGTTTAGTGGAAGCCACCTCATCGAGAAGGTGCTCGAAAAAGCTGGTGAATTCACTGAAGCACTTGATGACCGATTCCAGTGGCTTGAGCTCGATGCACGTAGTCAAGCTACTTTTGGCCAAGTTATTACGGGGTTTGAAGCCGCAATAGAACGCTCTGGACTGAAGTCAGAAATTCAGGCGAATGCCCGCATCAAATCATTAATGGGCGAGTTGTACCTCGGCGTAGATACTGACTGTGCGCCAGCAATTGAAGCGCTGTCTTTTGGTCAGAGCATTGACGGACTGAACCTGTCTCCACAGGTCAAGTACAAATTGCGCTCAGGCCAACCAATTGAAGCCTGTCGTGTCATTACTGATGCACTGAGAAATGTTCACACTGGATTGCAACAGGTTAACGAGCTAAACAACGCACTGGGACATTTCGGGAAATTTGAGCAGGAAACATGGACAGGGGCAGCCTCTGACGAGGACCTTGAACTCTTTGTAGGAGCAATGCACGGAGCAGTCCAAAAAGCAATCCAAGACAAGGACATCTTGATTCCTTGGTCGCTATATCTGACCCGTCGAAAAGAGGCCAACGAACTGACCTTGGCTGTCTTCGTGGATCTTTTGGAAAAGAAGCGCATCAAGCCCGACGAGCTCCCGGACGCATACGCCTATTGCACTTACAGCACGATTACTCGAGAAGCATTCCGCAGCATCCCGCAACTTGGTCGATTCACTGGCCTCAAACACAACCAGATTCGTGATGAATTCAAGCGCCTGGACAAAGAGATCATTGCGTTACGAGGAAAATCAATCGCTTATGAGTGCGCGATGCAGGCCTCGCCTCCACCCGGCAGGAATGGCGCACGGGTAGACGATCGGACAGAGATGTCTTTGCTAAATTATCTGATGCCACAGCAACGCCCCCGGATGCCAGTTCGAAAAATATTGACCCGTTCGGGGGGCTCTATTCAGGCACTCAAGCCATGCTTCATGATGGGACCTCAAGCTGTGGCTCAATATTTAACACCAGGCGTCATCAAGTTTGATCTCGTCATCATGGACGAAGCGTCACAACTCAAACCTGAGGAAGCGATTGGATCAATTGCTCGTGGCGGACAGCTGGTTGTTGTCGGCGATCCGAAGCAACTCCCACCGACTTCGTTCTTCTCACGTATGAGTCAGGATAGTGATGGTGGCGACGATCACTTCACCACCACGGATGCTGAGAGTATTTTGGATGTCTGCTCATCTCATTTCAGACCAACTCGTTCTCTGCGATGGCACTACCGCTCTCAGCACCATTCTTTGATTTCGTTCTCAAACCACAACTTTTATAGGGGTAACTTGGTCATCTTCCCCTCACCCTATGGCCAAGGGGGAAAACTGGGTGTGCGAGCCGTCTACCTAGCCGATGCCATCTACGAGAACCAAACCAACCTGCGTGAAGCCAAGCGAGTGGTAGGTGCTGTCATTGAGCACATCGCAACACGACCTAATGAGTCTCTAGGAATTGTTACGCTAAACATCAAGCAACGCGACTTGATTGCTGAACTGCTTGAGGAGCGATTTAGGTTTGTCCACGGCATAGATGCCTATCGCGATCAATGGGCGACTGAAGGGCAACCTCTGTTCATCAAGAACTTGGAAAACGTACAGGGCGATGAGCGTGACGCCATCATCATCTCGACGACCTTCGGCAAACCGCTGGGCTCAAGCGCTGTTCGTCAAAACTTCGGTCCAATCAGCCGTCAAGGCGGCTGGAGACGACTGAACGTTTTGTTCACTCGCGCCAAGAAATCTGTTGTTCTCTATACATCTCTACGACCAGAAGACATTGTGATGGACGGAACGACCCCAGATGGTACCAAAGCACTGAGGAATTACCTCGAATACGCCCGAACTGGCTCGTTGACCACTATTGAGGAAACTGGACGTGATCCAGACAGTGACTTCGAGATTTCCGTGATGGACATGCTCAAACTCCGAGGGTACGAAGTCACCCCTCAGCTTGGCGTTGCCGGGTATCGCATTGACATCGCCGTCAAGCATCCCGATGCGGCAGGTTCATTCCTGGCCGCTATCGAGTGTGATGGTGCAACCTACCACTCGGCCATGTCCGTCCGAGACCGAGACCGCATTCGTCAAGAAATCCTTGAGGCTCTGGGATGGCGAGGCCGTATCTGGCGTATCTGGTCAACGGACTGGTTCCGAGCCCCAAGGCAAGAAACTGAAAAGCTCATCAGTTTCCTTGACGACTTGAGAGGTAGCTGGAAACCAGAGCACTCCTTAGGAGAAGCATGGATTGAAGAGGGGCAAAGCTCTGTACAGCCCACTACCACTCCAAACCATCCCGCAGAACAAGCGCAAAACGCTGTTCAGGTCGGGGCAGAACGAGAGGCTGTTAGCTCCGTATTGATTGATACTGAGGACGATTTTGAAATTGAAGTAGGTGACGTAATCCGATATGTAGATCTTGCCCACCAGCACGATGTGTTAACTGTGCAGATCACACGAGGCAAAGACGACTTTGCCAACGGGATCGTCAACGAAAGCCGTCCCCTCGCAAAGGCATTACTTGGAGCCGTTGTCGCTGATGAGGTTGTTCTTCATCTGGCAGGAAGCGCTTCTAAGACCTTCCAAGTGATAGCAATTAAAAGAACTGAAAACTAATGGCGCAAAAAACGAAGTCGCGCCCCGAGGCTGCCATTGACTGTGACGAATGGCTGGCGGACTCCTGTTTTTTATCTCCGAATGCGGGGGGGGATTTCCGGTCGGCGTCAACAGTTGCCGCTCTGAATGAGGCCGTAGGGTAAAAAAATCTCGTAAAGTCAAAAAATAGGAAGCTACTGAAACTTCATTAGTTTGGGGCTGCGAGGGCTTTCAGGGCCATGAGGAAATGCGCGGAGGCAGCCAGCGTGAATTCTGGCATACCGTAGCGAACCTTTTTCCGACTCCCCACCGCCCGACCAAATTACTTATCGAACCTGCTGCCTGTAAGTCATTGCAATCGGGAGAGCGTGCTGCGCCGGGTGCTGCCGCTGGATTGGCAGGAGCAGGAGGCGGTGTTTGCGGGGGCGTGCTCACACTTAGCTCGATCTATCCGACCCAGTGGGCCGCCGGCGTTGTGAGTGTGCAGCGGTCGCGGAATAGCATGACGATTGGTTATTCTATTAACGGAGAATTACTATGAGAATAGCCGCTAGACCTACCAGAGATCCAATAGTCAGCCAACGTAGATTCTTCAAGGTTTTCACTAGCGCTATGCCCTGGCGAGAAATTGTATCTTCCAATTCCGTCATTTTCATCAGCGCCGACTGATCCAGTTTTTTAATATCTTCCCGAATGCTATGAAGGTTGTCTCTCATGGATCTTTCAAGGTCATCCAGGCGCCCCTGCGTGTTTTGGAGGCCAATATGTAACGCGCCTACACCTGAATCAAGTTTGTCAAGCCTATTTGGAAAATCAATCTTGCTTATTCGGTCCACAAGCATTCGAGTAGATTCTGTTAGCCCCTGAGACGCCACAATCACTTTATTGGCGGCATTAACCGCTTGGCGAGCGACTTCCTTACTTTGCTCAATATGCTCAACTGCTACCGTTAGGCGAATTAGTTCATCCTGAAGAGAACCTAACGCTTCGTTTATATCGGGAATAGTAGAGTCGGTCATGGTTGGCTATCCAAAAATCGGTTGTTAAATGACTTTGTCCAGTCGGCATGAACACGGGAAATCTCAAGCGCGATTGGCTTAACTGCTCCCGCATCGTAGTCCAATACCCATCTATAAAAAAGTGATAGGCCTTTTGTGTATTCGGGCCAGCTAATCTTCTTTATTTCCCTAAAGGTAATCCACCCTCGGCTAAAGTCTGCCAAGAAATTGTTGTTGTTATCCCCCGGCAACAGGCAGAGAGTGTAGGCCCGTAGCAAAAGCAATGCCCCATTACTGGGGGCTGACACGAGTAACCGGTCGCATGCGCCGCGCAGATGCTGTAGATCGTCCACGTTCTTTGCCATTTTTATAAACCGAGCGACGAGATTTAGGTCGTAGTTCGCTAAAACATCCCCCATTGCGTCTCGGAGATCCTGAGTGTACTTAGAGTCGAAGTAGGTATTGATTCGTGTTTGGAACGCATCTTGGCCTAACTCGATGCCGTCACGAATCGCCCGCTCCATCTGCTCTGTAGCCTCAAAGCGTTTTTTAGCGATGTGATCGTAAATAAAATTCACTAGAACGCTAATACAATTACGAATGATTCCACTCTGAGTCCCGCGGAGAACCTTTTCTTGCAGCGCTTGTACTTCCTCTGGCGAAACATACTTGTTAAAGTAGCTTCGCATTGAGTCAAGATAACCATCGTCAGTCAACTTGCGAATTGTCGCTTGAATAGTTTTTGATCTGTAATCCACCGTGTAATCTTCGACAAGACCGATAGTCGAAAGTCGATGCACCGCCGTAAAGGTGCCTTTATCATCTCGCTGCTGATAAAGTTTCTGCTGCAGCCAGTCCGTGTGTGCATCTAGGTTTGGAAGGTTCTTTCCCCCAAGGCGCCCCTTCAGTCTGTTAATAAAATTTTCGACATCGTTGTGCGCAGCTTTGCATGCGGGAGCGACGAGGTTACGGGTGAGTCGAGAATCTATCGCTTCAAGACGATTGGCAATTTCCTCAGCGATGTCGTTTTCAAAACTAATTATGACGACTTGCTGTTCTCCAGGCGTCATGTTCGCAAGTAAATAATCAAGACTTAACTTCTCGTCTTGCTTTGGCTTCGTACTCTTTGACAATATATCTTCAACAATCGCAATGTCATTAAGGGCCCCTTTAAAAGACCTCTTATGAAAAAAAAGTATTAGATCTAAATCGGTGCTGACAACTTTTTCATCCTCTTGCCGCACAGGTTGGTCGCAATATAAAACGTAGCATCTCGCAGGCTTCTTATCGCGTCCAGCCCGCCCCGCTTCCTGATAATAAGATTCGATGGACTGGCTGAAGTTGAGATGGACAACGTAACGGATGTTTGGTTTGTCAATCCCCATTCCGAAAGCCTTTGTCGCAACGAGTAAGCCTAGTTGGTTGTCCTTGTAAGCTTCCTGAATCTGATCGAGTGATTCTGCATTAGCGTCCTCATCTGAGGATGCGTAGCAACCGACTAGCCCTGCGAGTTCTGGAATGGCATGTTCAATGTGCCAAAGAACTCGTTGCACACCAAAGTCTCCATTAGCGTGGGGCGTAAACACCAGTCCGGAGTGCGTTAATTTGTGCTCGAGTTTAAAAAACATTTCCGGACTAGGACTAGTTTTTCCTTCACTATTGAAAGCTACCGGCAAGTTCTGCAGAAGGTTGCGTAACGTCAGATATTTCTGTTCAAAAACAGCTTTTCGCACGGCCCAAGTATCTTCAATACCATTTAACGCAGGCCTCGCTACGGGCAGGATCTCGAAGCTCAACTCTTTCCTTGCGAAGGAGTCAGGCACTATATTTGGTACGCTATTGTCGAATTCTAATTCGCGCTTGACGTCGGCGAGGACATCATAAGATGCCGTTCCGGTAAGGGCGATGATTGGAAGTTCTGGCAGACCGGGACGTATGGGCCACCGGGATTTGCAGAAGGCGCGAGCATTGCGTCCTAATCTCAAGTATGCGGTTCGAAAATCATGGCCCCACTCGCTTACGCAATGTGCCTCGTCTACGACGCAGTATACGGGCGGTATCTGAAGTCGATTTAAATCATCACGAAACTCTTGGATTTGAAAGCGCTCGGGTGAAACAAATACAAATTGAAAGCTTCCGTAACAAACACTATCTATAACCCGCCGTCGTTTTGTTGCTGTTAGGGTCGAGTTAATGAAGGTTGTGGAGTCGATCCCTGCGCGAAAGAGATTGTCGATTTGATCCTTCATAAGAGACTTCAGCGGACCAACGACAATCGTTATGCCAGGTTGGAGCAACGCGGGAAGTTGGTAGCAAATGCTTTTACCAGATCCAGTTGGTAGAAGTGCCATCACGCTGCCACCTTTCAGCGCAGGTATTAGAACTTCAGTTTGCTTTTCTCGATATTTCCGTTTGCGAAAAAGATTTTGAAGTAGGTAGGTGAGTGCCTCAGATCCATTCACATTTTCGAAGCCGTTATACGATATAGGGTCGGCAGCTGTAACTTGTCGACTCAAGGTGGACGAGTAGGATGTGCGAACGGTTACTAACAGGCCGCGGGGAGCCACTTTCTGGAGAAATGCGGCACTCAGGTGAGAAAAGCCTGGCCGCTGTAGAACCGATACATCAATTAAAACATCAGCATCAAAATCTAGTAAGTCTTCTGGATTGTCCGAATATCGTTCTGATTCAAAATCTTTTGCCAACTCAAATGATTCGAACTCCGCTGTTCGGTAGACCCTCAGCTCTATTTGTGGGACATGTCGCTGGGTTCCCTCAAGAGTGAACAACTGCGTCAACAATTGCCTGAGATCCTCAACGGCGAGAGAGGCACCAGGCAGGTCACGCTCTATTACTCCAATTCGCCATCGCGTAGCACTAAGATCGAGGTGGCCGGTGAGCGCTAACTGTATAAGTGACTTTTGAATACGTGCGACGACAAGAGGGCAGAGGAGCGCCTGCATCCAGAGGCGTCCTGATTCTTGCGTCCAAAGGGGTTGTTGCCAGTTGCGCTCGATAAGCTTGGCATACGGATGCTGAAAATATTCTAAAAGCTGTTTTTCCTTATCGGGAAGCGGAGCATTAACGTCAGCCGCTTCAATTCGGACTGTTTCCCACTTGGCCTTAGCAAGAAACTGAGTTCTCTTTACGTCTAATGCTTTTTGAATTGGGTTGGTGATGTGTTGCTGCCCGTCAATCTCTATGACCAAACCAGCTGGGTATCCTCGAAGATTCGGAAGCTCAACTGCAAAATCTACCCGCTGATCTGCGAAAGTATCGGAATCGGTTAAAAGAATAGAACTGATGGGTCTTTGGGGTTCGATGATCTGTGTCGCCCATGACCCGAGTAGGTGAGGTAATGTTTTATTAAAAAACTTAGGTTCAGCTGGCCCGTCATGCCTTGGTTCTGCATCTGGGATTCGTCCTCTTACGCGAGGATCCACGACCGCCAATGCTTGACCGATTAGATCCAGATCTTTTTTTCTTACGGGGTCAGTGAAATCGAACACCATATTGATCTCATCATCATTGTCCTCCCGTGTTAGTCCTAATGTAGTGGCGAGAGCGCGTTCTAAATGGCAAGAGGCTAGTGTAGGTAAACCACGTGACAGAAGATTGTCTACAACGGCATATACAGATGGGGGGGCGGGGTGCTGAGAATTGTGGCCACTAAGTTCCATCTCGAAGGCGCATAGTCTATTGAGTGCGCACTTCAGCATGCCATCTTCATGGCTGTGTATTAGATCGCGCAGCGCACCTAAAGCATAGCCAGCGTAATGTTGTTGGATGGGCATGGCGCAATCAATTGATGTGGACGGCAGTGTTGTTGTTAGATCCCCTTGGTGTTTTTCCAAGGTTTTCGATCAATAAATCATTTTCCGCTCATCTAACGCCTAAGACAACGTTTGCTCCGACTTCATTGCTTGCGCAAGTCGATTGCCTTACGTGACCAGAGCGCTTAGCTTTGTCGATGTCAGTGGCCATTACCTGGTCTGGCGCGAGCAACGAAGCATTCTTTTCCAGTAGCAAGGTCAAGGTAGACATCTTGATCTTCTTCTCGTCTCAAAAGTTTTATGGCAGCATTTAAGTGTTCAGTTGCGACAAACTTGCGGTTTAATTTTGAACTTAAAGATGATTCGTATTCCCATCCTTCAGGTGTTGCAAGGGACGCGGACAATGACGGTATATAAGTACCCGCGCCCACATTCGGACCTGGAGGGCGAA
>CANJXQ010000122.1 GCA_947478805.1 Betaproteobacteria bacterium
ACAGGCGCTGGTTCATGCCGATATCAAGGTCGGTAAGGACGAAGATCGGCGTCTGAAGGCGGTCCGCCAGGTCGAGGGCGGCCGCGGAAAACTCGAAGCATTCGCGGGGGTCTTCCGGGAACAGCAGCACGTGCTTGGTGTCGCCATGCGAGGCATAGGCGCAGGAAAGCACGTCGGACTGCTGTGTGCGCGTGGGCATTCCAGTTGACGGACCTCCACGCTGCACGTCAATGATGGTGCAGGGAATTTCCGCAAAGTACGCCAGGCCAAGAAACTCCTGCATGAGGGAAATTCCCGGGCCTGAAGTCGTGGTGAATGACCTGGCCCCGTTCCATCCTGCACCGACTACCATGCCGATCGATGCAAGTTCGTCTTCAGCTTGAACAATGGCGAACTTGTTTTTCCCCGTTACCGGGTCCACGCGAAGTTTTTCGCAATACTTGATGAACGCCTCCGCCAAGGACGAAGACGGCGTAATGGGATACCAGGCGCAGACGCTGGCCCCACCATAGACACAACCGAGCGCAGCTGCCGCATTGCCCTCGACGAGAATCTTGTTGCCTACCTTGTCCGCTTTTTGGACGCGCAGGCCGATAGGGCACTTCAGGTTGTTCTTCGCGTAGTCGTACCCAAGCTGCAGCGCATGTATGTTGGATTTGAGCAGCTTTTCCTTGCCGCGATACTGGTCGCCGATAACTCCCGCGATCTTCTCGGTATCCATGTCGAGCAAAGCCGCCAGCGCACCAACGTACATGATGTTCTTGAACAGCTGGCGCTGGCGCGAATCGGTGTAGGTCGCGTTGCAGATCTCCGTCAGCGGAACACCAAGCACCGTGATGTCGTCGCGGAACTTCGACTTGGGCATTGGCTTGGACGAGTCATAGACGAGATAACCGCCCGGCTCGAGTTCCTTCACGTCGGCATCCCACGTCTGCGGATTCATCGCCACCATCATGTCGATGCCGCCGCGCCGACCGAGATAACCCTCTTCAGTCACGCGCACCTCGAACCAGGTGGGCAGGCCCTGAATATTGGACGGGAAGATATTGCGCGGGCTGATCGGGACGCCGTGGCGCAGGATGGATTTGGCAAATGTCTCATTGGCCGAGGCGGACCCCGAGCCATTGACATTGGCGAACTTGACAACAAAATCGTTGACTGCCGCTATGGGTTTCATCGTAGGGATCCGCTTTTTTCGTTATACGCCTGGGGCTCGAGCTGCAGCTGTGGCAGGTTTCAAGCCGCCTGTTTCACGGGAATGTACTTGTCGCGACACGAAGGCCCTGCCTTGGTCATGTCGATCAGCGTCTTCTGCATGTCCCAAGCGCCCGTGGGGCAGCGTTCGGCACACAGGCCGCAGTGCAGACAGACGTCCTCGTCCTTCACCATGACTCGCTTGGTCTTGAGCTCTCCCGAAACGTAGAGGTCCTGAGTCAGGTTGTTCGCCGGTGCCAGCAGCTGCTTGCGAAGGTCAGCCTCCTCTGCATTCGGGGTAAAGGTGATGCAGTCCATCGGGCAGATGTCCACACAGGCATCACACTCGATGCAGGCGTCTTTCGAGAACACCGTCTGGACATCGCAATTGAGGCAACGCTGGGCTTCCTTGAATGCCGTGGACGGGTCAAAGCCCATCTCCACTTCGATCTTGATGTTCTTCAGGGTGATCTGCGTATCGCGCCATGGCACCTTGAACCGAATGTCATTGGAAACCTGGTTATCGTAGCTCCACTCGTGAATGCCCATTTTCTGCGACATCAGGTTGACCATGGGCGGCGGACGCTTGCCGATGTCCTCGCCGTTGCAGAACTTGTCGATGGATATCGCAGCGTCGTGGCCATGCGCCACCGCCCAGATGATGTTCTTCGGCCCGAAAGCGGCGTCGCCACCGAAAAAGAGATTGGGAATGGTCGACTGCATGGTCTTTTCGTCGACCTTCGGCATGCCCCATTTGTCGAACTCAAGTCCGATGTCCCGCTCGATCCAGGGAAACGAGTTTTCCTGGCCGACGGCGATAAGTACATCATCGCATTCGAAATGCTGGTCCGGCTCGCCGGTTGTGACGAGGTTGCGGCGCCCTTTTTCGTCGTACACCGCCTTCACCTTCTCGAAGGTCATCCCCGTGAGCTTTCCATTCGTGTGAACGAAACTCTTGGGAACCAGGAAATTGAGGATGGGGATGCCCTCGTGGATCGCATCCTCCTTCTCCCACGGCGAGGCCTTCATCTCCTCGAAGCCGGAGCGCACGATTACTTTGACATCGTCACCGCCCAAACGCCGCGAGGTACGGCAGCAATCCATCGCGGTGTTGCCGCCACCCAGGACGATGACGCGCTTGCCGATCTTGTCGATATGGCCGAAGGACACCGACGACAGCCAGTCGATGCCCAAATGAATGTTCTTGGCCGCTTCCTTGCGACCCGGAACCTCCAGATCGCGCCCCCGCGGCGCACCCGAACCGACGAACACGGCATCGTAGCCTTCTGCAAGCAGCGATTTGAGCGAGTCGACACGATGCCCTGCGCGAAACTCGACACCGAGCCCCAGGATATAGCCCGTTTCCTCGTCGATGACTTCTTCCGGCAGACGAAAGCGTGGAATTTGCGAACGAATCATTCCCCCCGCGCGCTTGTCGCCATCGAAAATGGTGACGCTATATCCCAGCGGAGCAAGGTCGCGCGCCACGGTCAGCGAAGCTGGGCCGGCACCGACGCACGCGATCCGCTTGCCGTTCTTTTTCTTGGGAACTTCGGGAAGGCGCGCGGTGATGTCGTCCTTGTAATCTGCGGCGACGCGCTTGAGTCGACAGATTGCGACGGGCTCCTTCGACTTTTCTTCTTCGACACGACCGCGTCGGCACGCCGGCTCGCATGGGCGATCACAGGTGCGGCCAAGGATTCCCGGGAATACGTTGGATTTCCAATTGATCATGTATGCGTCGCTGTAGCGACCATGCGCGATCAAGCGAATATATTCAGGGACAGGTGTGTGGGCCGGACAGGCCCATTGGCAGTCCACGACTTTATGGAAGTAACTGGGGTCACCGATATCAGTAGGCTTCAAAAGCGAATCTCCTAGGGCGCATAGCCTTGTCCATGCCAAAAAACGGGCAAAATGAAAGGCCCTGGCAGCGGAAAGGCGCACATGGTACCGCGTGGCGCCAACACTGAAAAGAGCTTTGTTTTCAAAAGTTAGGGCTGAATTCCTGCTTTGATCACGAGGTCATTGCAGCCGGTCGCCTTCCAATTGGGCGACGACTCTTGTGCTCGTGATACCAGCACCAGAAACCTGTCGCCCCCCTCACCCGAAAAAACCTAGTCATTCAACGCCTTGGGAAACCTTCCGACTCCCCAACCATTACCGAGGGGTAAACCGCTTTCGGTTACAGTGCCGAATCAGTTGCGTGATAACTGAGTCGCGAGCGCTGCAGCGCGCGTCTCGGGGCAGTTGGCCCCCAAATTCAAGACACTGGTCAATCATGCTTAGGGCCAATTTCCCAAACGAGGGGATACTCCCCTCAAAGTTTCTTACCGCGTGGACCAATACGGTAATGCTGAAATGGCCTCTTACTTGACTCTGCGCAAGGTGGGTTTCCCTGGTTTGGGTGGGGGCGTGGGGTCTTCCGGTGCGTCTGCCGCAGGGTCGATTGCCTTCAAGTGCGGTGCCACTGCGTTCGAGGCAGGGCCAGGGGTTTCTCCCGCCTCGAAGGACATGCCCTGCCCGTTTTCGCGTGCGTAGATTGCCGCCACCTGAGTGACTGGTATCGACAGTTCGCGAGCAACTCCTGCGAATCGGGCCGTGCATTCGATGGATTCATTGCCCATCGCCATGCGGGACGTTGCCAGCGGACCGATGTTGAGCACGATCTCGCCGTCACGCACGTACTCCATCGGCACACGCGTGGAGCTGTCGACGATGACCGACAGGTAGGGCGTGAATCCATTGTCCACGCACCACTCATACAGGGCGCGAAGTAAGTAGGGTTTGGTGGAGGTCGCCTCAGCCATGTCGCCCTTGCAGGAAATTATTTTCCCAACCCTGTAGTTTGACCATGACACACGTCGGAGCATGGCAGGGATGAAAGATCAGGCTACTTACGCATGACCTTTTCGGAAGGGGTCAGCGCCTCAATGAAGGCTGGTCGAGAAAACAGGCGCTCAGCGTATTTCATGAGCGGTGCAGCCGATTTTGGCAACGACACGCCATAGTGGTCAAGCCGCCAAAGCAACGGCGATATGGCTACGTCGAGCATCGAAAATTCCTCGCCAAGCATGAACTTTTGCTTCTGAAACACTGGCGCCAGTTCGGTCAGACGATCCGCCACCTGTTGGCGGGCTCGGTCCTGCTGCTTCTGGTTACCGTGATCCAGCGCGTCGATCTGGCTGAAAAGCTCGACTTCAAAGTTAAACAAGAACAAACGCGCCCGGGCCCGCATCACCGGGTCCGCTGGCATCAGTTGCGGATGCGGAAATCGCTCATCGATGTACTCGTTGATGATGTTCGACTCATACAGGATCAGGTCTCGCTCGACCAGCACAGGAAGACGGTTATACGGGTTCATAACCGCAATGTCCTCTGGCTTGTTGTACATGTCCACATCGATAATTTGGAAGTCCATGCCTTTTTCATACAGCACGATTCTGCAGCGCTGGGAAAAAGGACAGGTCGTACCGGAGTACAGGTTCATCATGACGGTTTACCTTGTGCCATTGCTATGGCTGGGCCGAAGCCCAGAAGAAAAAGGCGCGGCGCCTTGTTGGGCCCGCGCCTGACTAATTGAGGGACGTCAGTGGACGTCTTTCCAGTATTCTTTCTTGAGTAGCCAGGTCAGCAGCATGAGGATGCCAAGAACGATCAGCACCCAAAAGCCGACTTGCTTGCGCAAGATCTGATTGGGCTCGGCAACCCAAACCAGGAAATTGACCAGATCCCGCGAGAGAACATCGTACTCCAGGGTCGACATCGAACCCGGTGTCACCGCCTCAAGTTTGACCACTTTGCGAACGCCGCCATGGCCGTCACCCAACTCCTTTCCCGAAGGATCCTTCAGGACCACTTCAGTGCGCACGCGCTCGCCTTGAAGGGTCCACAGCACGTGCGGCATGGCCACGCGGTCAAACGCAAGGTTGTTCCAACCAGTCGTCGTTGAGGGGTCTCGGTAAAACCCGCGCAGATAGGTGTAGAGCCAGTCCGCGCCGCGCGCACGCGCAACCACGGACAAGTCGGGCGGCGCTGCACCAAACCACTCCTTGGCGTCCTTCTTGCCCATCGCCACGTTCATCATTTCCCCGACCTTCCCAGCCGAGAACAGCAGGTTGTCCTTGATCTGCTCTTCGGTCAGGCCGATGTCACGCAACCGGCTGTAGCGCATCAAGGATGCTGAATGACAATTCAGGCAATAGTTCACGAACGCGCGTGCGCCAGCCTGCAGGCTGGCAACATCGCGCGTATCGATCGGCGCCGGATCGAGTTTGAGCGACTCCGTGGCTGTTGCAAACTGCGACGACAATGCAAGCGCTGCAATCAATGTGCCAAGCAGCTTTTTCATCATGACGTCACCCTTTCCGGCTCAGGCAGTACCTTGTCCATTCGCGAATACCACGGCATCAAGATGAAAAATGCAAAATAGATCACCGTGCAAATTCGCGCCACCACCGTGGCGCGCTCCACCTCACCCAGCCAGGGTCCGAATTGGCCCCACACATTCGTCGGCTCGGTGCCGAGATACCCCAAAAGGAGAAATACCACGACGAATGCCGCCAGCCAGCGCTTGTAGATCGGTCCGCGATACCTGATGGACTTGACCGGGCTGCGATCGAGCCAGGGCAACAGGAAAAGAATCATGGTCGAGGCCCCGAACAGCGCAACCCCCGGGAACTGCGAGTCGAACATTGGAGGCACCGCGCGCAGGACAGAATAGAACGGGGTGAAATACCAGACCGGCGCAATGTGCAACGGCGTCTTCAGCGGATCGGCGGGGATGAAGTTGTTGTATTCGAGAAAATACCCGCCAACCTCCGGAGCAAAGAAAACGACGATCGCGAAAATGAACAGAAACACAGTCGCGCCAAATGCATCCTTCACCGTGTAGTAAGGATGGAAGGGTATGCCGTCCAGCGGAATCCCCGTCTTTGGGTCCTTGTTCTTCTTGATTTCAATGCCATCAGGATTGTTTGACCCCACTTCATGAAGCGCCAGGATGTGCGCGGCAACCAAACCTAGCAGGACCAGCGGAATCGCGATGACATGGAACGCGAAGAATCGGTTCAGCGTCGCATCGGAGACAACGTAGTCGCCGCGGATCCATTCAGAAAGATCCGGCCCGATGAAAGGGATGGTCGAAAACAGGTTGACGATGACCTGAGCCCCCCAGAAGGACATCTGGCCCCAAGGCAGGAGGTACCCAAAAAAGGCCTCTGCCATCAGGGTGAGATAGATCACGACGCCAATCACCCAGAGCAATTCACGAGGCTTTCGATGCGAACCGTACAAGAGCGCACGGAACATATGCAGGTAGACCACCACGAAGAAGGCCGAAGCACCCGTCGAATGCATATACCGGACCAGCCAGCCGAAAGAAACCTCTCGCATGATGTACTCAACCGACGCGAAGGCCAGATTGGCATCGGGCTTGTAATTCATGGTGAGAAAGATTCCGGTCACGATCTGCAATGCAAGCACCAGCATTGCCAGCCCACCCATGAAGTACCAGAAATTGAAATTCTTGGGGGCGTAATACCGGGAAAGGTGTGCCCGCCAGTTCTCGATCAGCGGAAACCGCTCATCCACCCACGTCAGAATGCCATTGAGCGGGCCGGCTCCGGTAACGGGTTCTTTTTGCGTCGCAGCCATGAATTAGGCCCCCTTCTTATCGTCGCCGATGAGGATCTTGGAATCCGACAAGTATGTGTAGGGCGGAACCTCAAGGTTGGTAGGCGCAGGAACGCCTTTGTACACCCTGCCTGCAAAATCGAATTTGGATCCATGGCAGGGGCAATAAAAACCGCCGCCCCAATTGGCACCCATCTCGGCTTGCGCGTCGGAAGCCTTCATTTGCGGGGAACATCCCAGATGGGTACACACGCCCACCAGAACCGCGAATTCATCTTTGATCGCGCGAAATTCATTTTTGGCATATTCGGGCTGCTGGGGAACCCGGGAATTGGGATCGGCCACGTTTGCGTCGCTCTTCTTGATGCCCTCAAGCATTTCCTTGGTGCGACGCACGATCCAAACGGGCTTTCCTCGCCACTCCAGAATCTGCATTTCGCCAGGCGCCATCGAGCCTATGTCCGCCTCAACAGGGGCACCGAGCGCCTTGGCTCGATCCGAGGGGAGCATCGTCGCAGCAAACGGCAGGGCAGTAGCAACCGAAGCCACGCCACCTGCCGTCACGGTTACAGCGAGCAAATTCCGTCTGCCGCTGTCCATTTCATTGGTCTTGCCTTTGGGATTGCTCATCTAGAAACCTTGTTCGAGGGAGAGGCGGGGAGGGGAAGCGAAAATTGCGTTGCGATTATACCGGAAGGCGTGGACACTCTTCAAATAAACATGCTCAATTGCATGATTATTATGGTGAAAGACAGGGCGCGGCGAAAAAGCGGGGCACGCCTTCTTGGACCGACTCCCAGAGATTCAGCAATAATCTGGGTGGAGGAAATCCCTTAAGTCGCCACACAAGTAGGCGAAGTGTGATTCATCTCTCGACCGTGGCACGGCCCCTTAACGCACATACTCACTCTCACTCCGGATTTCCCTGAATGTCGTTACGCAACACGTGGATCTTGTTTGCCCAAACCGTCACCATAGCGCTGGCACTACTATTCGTTGTTTCATCCCTGCGCCCGGAGTGGCTCCCAAGGAATAACCACCCCGAAGTCAAGGGGCCTGCTGTAAGCCTTCAAGAGTCAGCACCCAACCCAAGCGTTTCAGCTCAGCAGAACTCCTATCGCGAGGCCGTAAGTCGGGCGGTTCCTGCTGTCGTCAACATATTCACCCGCAAGGAGGTGAAGGGGGGCCGCAATCCACTTTTCACCGACCCTTTGTTTCAGCGATTCTTCGGAGACCGCTCAAACGACAGCGCTCAACAACTGCAAGGTCTTGGATCTGGCGTCATTGTCAGTACCAGCGGCCATATCCTAACCAACCAACACGTGATCAAAGCGGCCGACGAAATTGAAGTTGCATTGTCCGACGGGCGAAAGGTTCGGGCTAAGGTGATCGGATCGGACCCGGAAACGGACCTCGCGGTCATACAAATAGACTCCAAGCCGGTTCATCCCATTCGTTTCGGAAGCGACTCGGCGCTCCGGCTCGGTGACGTCGTTCTGGCCATTGGAAATCCGTTTGGGGTGGGTCAGACCGTCACCATGGGAATAGTCAGCGGCTTGGGTCGAACACCGGGCATCAACACCTACGAAAATTTTATACAGACTGATGCCGCCATCAACCCTGGGAATTCGGGAGGAGCGCTGGTCGATACGCAAGGAAACCTCGTGGGAATCAATACCGCGATATTCTCCCGTTCAGGCGGATCTCTGGGCATCGGCTTTGCAATTCCCGCCTCCAACGCTCGCAAAGTACTGGAGTCGATCATCGCGACAGGCTCCGTCATACGTGGCTGGATCGGGATAGAAACCTCGGAACTGACGCCGGAAATTGCCGAAGCACTAAAGCTCACAGCCCAAGCCGGCACATTGATTTCAGGTGTCGTGCGCGGAGGGCCCGCGGAAAAGTCCGGTGTGAAACCTGGCGACATATTGGCAGCAATCTCTGGCATTGCGATCAAAGACCAGGCATCAACACTGAGCCTGATCGCTGCCCTGCCTCCGGGCAAGAAGGCGGCGTTGACCTTGATCAGAAATCGGAAAGAGATAGAACTATTGGTGGAGGTCGGCCAACGTCCACATCCGCGGCAATAATCTTTAGGGCAATCGGCCCTAAAAAGCGCCTACGACCCTACGCTATTGCTCTCACCCTCCGACTTCAGTACCACCGGCTTTATGAGCAAAGCGGCAACGATGATGCCAAGTTCATACAGGATGCACAGTGGAACGGCCAGCATCAATTGCGACAAGACATCGGGCGGCGTGAATATCGCACCCACGACAAAAGCGCCAACGATCACGTAGGGGCGAATCTCCCTCAGCTTGGCCACCGAGACCACACCCATCCTCACAAGGACAATGACCACGACTGGAACCTCGAAGGTCACGCCAAATGCCACAAACGTGGTCAATGCAAACGACAGGTATTTTTCAATGTCGGTCATCCATGCCACGCCCTCCGGGGCGATCGAAGCCATGAATTTGAAGATCACCGGGAAAACGACAAAATACGCGAACGCCATTCCCACAAGGAACAAAACGGAACTCGCCGTAACCAACGGCAAGACCAACCGCTTTTCATGGACGTACAACCCTGGCGCAACAAATGCCCATGCCTGATACAGCACATAGGGCAATGCAATCACGAAGGCAACCAGTAGCGCAACCTTCATCGGGACCAGGAAGACGCCCACCACATCTGTCGCAATCATCTGCCCGCCTTGCGGGAGCGCGAGCAACAGGGGTCGTGCCAACAAGGAGTACAAGTCCTTAGCCCACGGGAAGAGGCACAAAAACACGAGGAGCACCGCAAGAATGGCGCGTAGAAGCCGGTCCCGAAGCTCAATAAGGTGTGAAATCAGGGATTCCTGATTCTCACTCACGATGCCTTGCCCATCGCGTTGGGAGTCCCGGAGCTTGGTTCCACATGCTCAGCGGGAGTGGCCACGTGCTCAACGGCATCCATGGAAACCACCTTGCCTGCTGCGGCATTTAATTCGGCCTGTGTGCTCTGCAGCTCGCCATGAATAGTCTGCTCAATATTCTGGGCAGAGCGCTGAAATTCGTCTTTCAGCTTGCGCAGTTCCTCAAGCTCCATTTCACGGTTGATATCTGCCTTGACGTCATTGACATAACGTTGCAGGCGACCGACCAAATGCCCCAAGGTGCGTGCAACCTTAGGCAGCTTCTCCGGGCCGATGCCCACAAGGGCGACCACAGCGATCACAATCATTTCGGAAAAGCCGACGTCAAACATCGAAGTAGCCGTCGAAATGAGTTAGCTTGACCGGGCTGCTATTGCCCAAGATGGGGGACGCGATACGGCTAAAACGGCTCACACCCTCGTCTTTTCGTCAGCTTTGCCTTCAATGGTACGGCCGCCAGTCGTACCGGGGCCAGCGGCTGAATCCGACCCAACATCCTTCATGCCGTCCTTAAATCCACGGACAGCCCCACCCAGATCGGATCCGATGTTTCGAAGCTTCTTCGTTCCGAACACCACAACCACAATGGCCAGAACAATCAGCCAATGCCAAATGCTCAATGTTCCCATGCTTGCTCTCCTCAGGAACGCGCAATATACACAGCGCCACTACTGTGCCACGCAGGGATGTCCCACTAGGCGGATGAAGACGCAAATGATACACCTCCTGCAGGCCCGCTCGCGTAGCCCTCGCCATCGTACGCTACTGGCCAGGACTGTCTTGGCTAACTCCTTTCCTCGGGCTTCCGCCTGCTCGAGTCGGCGCGCGCGGCTTTTTCATCAATCCCCGAAATCCCCTCCCTGCGCCTCAGCTCCATCAGGACATCGGACGGCCGCAGGCCGTAATGGGCGAGCATGATCAAGCAGTGAAACCAGAGGTCCGCCGTTTCCTCCACGATTCGCAGTCTTTGACCGTCTTTTGCAGCCATGACGGCTTCGGTGGCCTCTTCGCCGATTTTCTTCAGGACAGCATCTTCTCCCCTGGCCAAAAGGCGCGACACGTACGATGCCTCCGGATCCCCGCCCTTGCGACTTTCAATGACATCGGCCAGCTTTTCCAGTATGTCGCTCATTTTTCGTAAATTTCCGAAGGGTTCTTCAGCACCGGGTCCGCTACAACCCATTTACCGTCGACCAGTTTGTGGAAGAAACAATTGTGGCGCCCCGTATGACAGGCAATTCCACCAGCCTGTTCAACCTGCAACAGAAGCACATCCTCATCGCAATCGAGGCGAACTTCCAGCACTTTCTGTACGTGACCCGATTCTTCGCCTTTTTTCCAAAGACGACCCCGTGAGCGGGACCAGTAGACGGCAACGCCTGTCGTGGCCGTGAGTTGTAGCGCCTCCCGATTCATCCAAGCGACCATCAGCACCTTGCCCGACCCGTGCTCCTGTGCAATCACCGGTATCAAACCATCCGGGTTCCAACGCACTTCGTCCAGAAAGGTCATCGCCCACGCCCTCCGCCGAGCACTGCCCGATTTGGCGTGAACCTTGTGCTCCAGCATCGTTGCGGGCTCACCTTCGCACCTCGATTCCTTCTTTCGCCAGGAAATCCTTGGCTTGTCCGACCGAAAACTGACCGAAGTGGAAAATGCTTGCTGCAAGCACGGCATCAGCCCCCCCGCGCACAATTCCATCTGCGAGATGCTCAAGAGTCCCGACACCCCCACTGGCAATCACGGGGATGTCCACCGCGTCGGCAACGGCCCGGGTTAGCCCGATGTCGAATCCTTCCCTGGTACCGTCACGATCCATACTGGTCAGCAGGATCTCACCAGCACCCCGGCGCTGCATCTCGCGCGCCCATGCAACCGCATCGAGTCCCGTTGCGCGACGCCCACCATGCGTGAAAACCTCCCATCGATCACCTTGGCGCTTGGCATCGATTGCAACCACGATGCATTGCGAACCGAAGTGACTGGATGCGTCCGAGACCAACTGCGGGCTCTGGACTGCCGATGTGTTGATGGATACCTTGTCCGCCCCGGAATTCAATAAACGCCGCACGTCTTCCACTTGCCTGACGCCCCCACCGACTGTGAGCGGGATGAACACCTGCGCAGCAACCTCCTCGATGACGCGAAGCAATAATCCGCGATCGTCCGAGCTCGCTGTTATGTCCAAGAAGGTCAATTCATCCGCGCCTTGCTCATCATATCGGCGAGCAATTTCCACTGGATCGCCCGCATCGCGCAAGGAGACAAAATTGATCCCCTTCACGACCCGCCCGCTGGTCACGTCAAGACACGGAATAATTCGCTTTGCCAGCGTCATGGGGTCGGGACGGCGTTTGAGGAAATCTGGACAGCACCCAGACTCATTTCAAATGAGCGGCCGTCGGAAGCGCCCGCTCATTGCTTGCTGCCAGTGATCTTGTCGGCCGTTTCCTGCGCCTTCTTGAAGTCCAGTGTGCCTTCGTAAATTGCGCGACCTGAAATGACGGCCGTAATCCCTTCCGACTCCAGGGCGCACAATTGCTCTACATCGGCCAACTTGGTCAATCCGCCACTGGCGATAACGGGAATACGAAGTCCTCGCGCAAGTTTTACGGTCGCCTCGACATTGACCCCGGACAACATCCCGTCACGTCCGATATCGGTGTAGATCACCGCCTCGACACCATAGTCTTCGAATTTTTTTGCGAGATCCGACACATCGTGACCGGTCATCTTCGACCAGCCCTCTACGGCAACCTTGCCGTCCTTCGCATCCAGTCCGACAATTATGTGGCCCGTAAAAGCAGTACAGGCATCTTGCAGAAATCCGGGATTCTTGACCGCCGCCGTGCCAATGATGATGTACGAGACGCCGAGATCGAGGTAGTGCTCAATGGTGTCCAGATCTCTAATTCCCCCCC
>CANJXQ010000123.1 GCA_947478805.1 Betaproteobacteria bacterium
GTCTTTGCATACCTTGCTACAGATTTTGTCGTTGACGCTCTTCGAGAAATTGCCTCTACAACAAGTAGTTGCGGAAACCGCACCCGTGAACAATGACATCGCTTTGCATAATCAGCTGAATCTGTTCGAGTTTTAACCGGACACTACTGCTTTTTCCTTTCTTCTCATGTTGTCAGTATTTCATTGATTAACGTCCGAATCGCCGTGACATGCTACCTCAATTGGCAATATTGGTGTCGCCGTATTTCAGAGGTTCGCCGTCAGGGTCAGGCGCAGGCTGCGCGGCTCCACCGGGTGGAAATGCACGTCGCCGACGGGCGCCGCCTCGCCGCGCAGCTGCGAGTTGTAGAAGTAGTCGATGTCGCTGGCGTTGCGGTTGAAGAGATTGATGATGTCCAGGGAGGCGCGCAGATCCTTGTTGAAGCGGTAGCCGCCGCGCAGGTTCCACAGCAGTGTGCTTTGCGAGCGCACGCTGTCGTCGGTCGCGAGCGGGCGCGGGCCGAAGTAGCGCATCTGCAGCATGCCGGACCACGGCCCAAGGTCTTCCACCGACAGTCCCAGCGACAGCACCCGGTCGATGGCGCCCGGGATGCTGCGGCCCGGGGTGGCGGGGTCGTCCGTCGTGAAGCGCGCGCGCGACACGCTGAGGTCCGCATCCACCAGCAGCCACGGGCGCGCGCGCCAGCGGTTCGACCACTCGACGCCATGGCGGTGGGAAGGACGGCTCGCCTGTGTGGTGCCGGCGTCGCCCGCGAACACCAGTTCGGAGGCCAGGTCCAGGCGCCACAGCGCCACCGAACTCTGCAGTTCCGGGATGGCCTCGGTGCGCGCGCCGATCTCCGTGCCCTGGCTTCGCACCAGCGCAGGTGACTGCCCCACCGGGGCCAGCGTCGTCGGGTTGACGCGCGACGTGGTGCCGCGCGCGTCGTTGCTGTGAAAGCCGTGGCCCCAATTGAAGAAGAATTCGGTTTCGGCGAATGGGCCTGCAACCAGCGCCAGTTTGGGCGAATACTGGCGGTCGCGCGTGCGCCCCGAATTGACCACGAGGTTGCTGGTCACGTCGGCGGCGTAGAAGTCGGCGCGCGCCCCGAGCACCGAGCGGAACCAGTCGTTCCACTGCAGCGAATGCTCGATGAATGCACCGGTGCCGGTCTGCCGCACGCTGTCCTCGCGCACGGTGGACAGGCGCTGCCGCGCCGCGGTGTTGTAGAGGCCGACCGCGCCGATGTTGTCGCGGCGCAGCGTGAAGCCGGCCTTGACGATGCTCTGCATGTCGGCGAGCTTGCCGGTCCACAGCCAGGTCGGCGCGATGCCGAACACGCTGCGCCGGTCGGCCTGCTCGAACTGGTCGCCGTTTACCGGATCGTTCATGAAATAGGTGAAATTGGAATACAGCTGCAGGCGGTAGCGGATGGCATACGCGGATAGCGCGAATTCGCCGTCACCCAGCGTACGGCGATAGCCGTAGGACAGGCTGTAGCGCTGCGAATCGCCGCCGTCGGTGGCATCGATCGCGCCCAGTCGCGACACCTGACCTGAATTCACGGCGCGTTGCGCGATCTGGTCGGTGGCATTCCAGCGGCCCTGGTAGGCCATCGCGGTGAGGCTGTGCTCTGCTTGCGCGTTGCCGACGCTGAAGCGCATGACTGCGTTCTGCTTGCCGAAACGCTCGGGGTTCTGCCACGGGCCGTTGTTGCCGACCACCTCCAGCGCGTAGAGCAGGGTGCCCGGACCGGCATCGCGCGACCCCGCTGCCAGCGCGCGCCGGTAGTCGAAACCGCCGGCGGTGATTTGCGCGATGCCGTTGGCCAGCTTGTCCTGATAGTGCATGTGCGCGGCGCCGGCCGATGAGAAATCGCCTTCGCTCGCGAAGTAAGGCCCCTTGCGGTAATCGATGCGCGATACCAGCTCGGGAATGAGGAAGTTGAGGTCCGAGTAGCCCTGGCCGTGCCCGTGCGTCGGCATGTTGACCGGCATGCCGGCCACCGTGGTGGCGAAGTCGGTGCCGTGGTCGAGGTTGAAGCCGCGCAGGAAGAACTGGTTCGCCTTGCCGTCGCCTGAATGCTGCGTGACGATGACGCCCGGCACGAATTCGAGCACCGCACCGGGGCGCTGCAGTGGCCGGGATTCGATTAGCTTGGGCGTGATGTAGCCGGCGCTCGCGGCATCCGAGGTGCCCACGCCGTTTTCGTAATGGCCGATCACCTCGACCACGTCGGTGCGCTCGACATGCGGGCCATCTGCGAGGGCAGCAAGGGGCCCGAGCGCCGCGGTCAGTGCGATTGCCACTGTCGTGACGGACCAGCGCGTTGGGCGTGTCAATCGGGAGGGCAGGATCATTGCAGAGGCTCTAATCAGGGCGGCGGGTCACGGCATCGCGAAAATGCGCACGTCGAACACGCGCTCCACCATCCAGATGGCGGCCACCAAGGCGATTAACACCGAGCCGCCGGTCATTATTCCGCGCCGGTACAAGGGCGTCGCGCGCAACAGGAACGCCAGCGGCAGGAAGGCCGACACGATGGCGAGCTGCCCGGCCTCCACGCCGAGGTTGAACCCGATCAGCGCAAGCAACAGCGAATCGCGCGGCAGCCCGAGGTCGGCCAGCACGCTGGCAAAACCGAAACCGTGGATGAGTCCGAAGACGAAGGCCATCACCCAGCGGCGTTCCTCGACTGCCGGGCGCAGGTTGTTGAGCGCCGCCAGCACCACCGACAGGGCAATGGTCGACTCGACCAGGCGCGAAGGCAGGGAAACGATCTCCAGCGCGGCCAGGGACAGCGTGATGGAGTGCGCGAGCGTGAATGAGGTGACCACGCGCAGCACATCCCAGAATGCCGGGCCAAAGCGCTCCACCGCTTGCCAGCGGTCGCGCCGGTAGAGCATCACGGCGGGCAGCAACAGCGACAGGAGGAACAGGATGTGGTCGAAGCCGATCCAGATGTGCCACATCCCCTGGCGCGCGAAGGCGAGGAACTGCTCCATGGCGCTTGCCGCTCGCAGCTCGAAACGCTGCGATCGCTTCTCCGCGCTGAATACCCCGGTGACGGTGCCGGATTCGGAGGCCAGTCGCAACAGGCCCTCGTGTTGCGTGTCGAAGTCGAAGAACAGGGCGTAGTCGATTTCCAGCACCTGCGGCGCGGTGGCCGATGGCGGGCAGTCCGCCGCGAAGCGCAGCACTTCGTAGGCGCCATCGCTGTGATCGTCGACCAGGTGGGTGGTGGCGACGAGCGGACAGGGGCGCGAATCCACGCGCAAGGCCAGGCGGGACAGTGCATAGGCGGCGATGTCGTCGTGCTTTGCACGGAGCTCACCCCAGGTGATTTCACCGTCGCCGTTGGCGTCGAGGCCGATGGCGTATTCCAGATCGCGCAGGGCGATGTCCCATTGGCCGGTGACCGCGTTGCCGCTGACCTGGAACGCGAGATAGCTGTCGCTGGGCTTGTGCGCGAGGGCGCTGGAGGGCATGAGCAGGCTGAGCATCGATGCCAGCGAGGCCAGCGCCGCGCCGAGGTATTGCCGGATGCTGCGCAGCCTCACCGTGCCGACTTTCCGGCGGCACCGTCCGGCGTGCCGCCGAGGGTCTTGGCGAGTGCGCGGTAGCGCGCCTCTTCGTAGCCGGTCCGGGACATCCAGTCGAGCGCCGGCTTTGCCGCCTCGGGCTTGCCCGCGGCCAGCGCGGCTTGCATCAGCACCAGGGCATCGCGCGGTTCGCGCTGGCGCTTCCAGTTGTCGGCCGCGTGAACCAGCGCGCGCGCCGCGTCATGCTGCAGCTCCAGCTCGAAACGCGCCTCTTCCTGCTGGTGCAGTTTGTCGCCGCGCAAGGCGGCGGCGGCGAAACGCTCGGCGAGCGCTTTGCGGTGATTGGCGGCCTCCGGCGCGCCGGCTGCATCCTCGGCAATGGCCAGGCGCAACAGCAGGATGTCCGAGGCGACCCAGCGCTTGAGCAGCGCGATCACTTCGGCGTGGCGCTTGTCCTCGAGCAGCAGGTCGGCATAGGCCGCCAGCACGAATCCGTCGGTGTAGCCGGTGGCGATGGCTTCCTTGAAGTGCTTCTCCGCCAGCTTTCGGTCACCGAGTCGCAGCGCCATCTCGCCTTGCCGAGTCATGGCCCATTGGCGGTATTCGATGTCCTGGGTCGGGTAGCGTGCCAGGGCCGCGCTCAGTGCCGCGTAGGCATCGCGCGACTTGCCGTTGATGCTGTCGATGACAGCCATGCAGGCGGTGACAGACAGGCGTGTCGCATGCGGGGCGGCGCTGGCGCAGCTCGTTCTTGCGCGCTCGTAGTCGGCTTGCACCAGGTGCAGGGCGAATTGCCACATCATGGCCTCGGTGTTCCGCGGTTCGAGCTTGAGCACGGCGTCGAGGTCGGCGAGCGCGGGAGCGAATTCGTGGCGGTACTGGCGCAGCAGGGCGCGCGTCAGCAGCACTGATGCGTCGGGTGAGGCGCGCATGGACAAGGGCTGAATGATGGCATCGGCATAGCCGACGTAGCGTGGATCGCCTTCTGCGCTGGCGAGGTCGAAATAGCGCCGGGCCAGGCGGACGGCGGCATCGACATTGTCCGGATCGCGCGCCTGAGCTGCGCGCAGTTCACGCAGTTCACGCGCGAGAGGGTCGGAGGCGCGGCTGGGCAGGCGCTCCAATACCGTGCTGTCCGCATCGGGCACGCGTGGTGCGGATGCAACAGGAACGGCATGGATCGCCAGGAGAAGCAGGGCCAGGGTTATTGTGGGCGAAAAGGGCAAACCAGCGGTCTTTGGTTGGGTTCGGTGCGTATTCTATCATACTGAAAATTAAGGAATTTCTTGAATTTATGACCGTTTTTGCATATCAGGTCATCCTTCGCAAGGTGATGCGCGTTAATGACTCCAGCTTCTAGAAGATTTGTCTTCTGGGGGCTGGGCGTACCGAGGCAATATTGGTACTATCCGGGCGGTCTTCGAACAGGCTTTCGCAAGAGGCGTGCGAAGATTCGATCAATTACAAGAGGAGATGGTTACAAATGAAAAAGCTGCTCGCAGTTCTGACGATGTCCATGTTCGCCGCTTCCGGCGTTTTCGCTGCTTCCCACATGAAGGCAGCTGACGCGAAGAAGGAAGAGCCGAAGAAGGCAGAAGCCAAGAAGGACGACAAGAAAGATGCAAAGAAAGACGAGAAGAAGGCCGACAAGAAGTAATTCGGTTACTCAGTCTTGAAGAAACGGGGCTTCGGCCCCGTTTTTTTTCGCCCGTCGCGCGGCCTGTCGGCGCTTAATGCGGCGCGTGGCGCACCTATCGACAGAATTATCGTGGCATGCGCCGGTCGTAGGTGACAAATTCGTAGCCCCAATCCGCATGGGCGGGTCCCGCCTCGCGTGCGGTCTCGACGAATGCCTCGCCGCCGATGGGCGGAAAGAACGCATCTCCCTCGACATCCGCGTCGATTTCCGTGAGATGCAGTCGGTCCGCCAATGGCAGCGCCAGTGCATAGATTTCAGCGCCGCCAATCACGAAGACTTCATCGACGGCGCCGGCCGCCACAATCGCTGCCGCCATCGAACCGGCGACGGTCGCCCCGGGCATAACCGCACCCTCGCTTCGCGTCAGCACAATGCTGGTTCGTCCGGGCAAGGGCTTGCCGAGCGAGGCAAGAATCGAATCCCAGGTTTTCCTGCCCATGATGACCGGGTGGCCCAGCGTCAGCGCCTTGAAGCGTTTGAGGTCGGCCGGCAAGTGCCAGGGCATGGCATTGTTGCGGCCGATCACCCGATTGCGCGACAGCGCCGCGATCAGTGAAACTCGTGGCCGCTCAGACGGCAATGGGCGCCTTGATCGCGGGATGGGGGTCGTAGCCCTCGAGCGTGAAATCCTCGAAGCGGAAGTCGGCGATGTCCTTGACCTGCGGATTGAGTTTCATGCGCGGGAAGGCACGCGGCGCGCGCGACACCTGCTCGCGCGCCTGCTCGAGGTGGTTGAGGTACAGGTGGGCATCGCCCAGCGTATGCACGAAGTCACCCGGCTTCAAGCCGCAGACCTGCGCCACCATCAGCACCAGCAGCGCATAGGAGGCGATGTTGAACGGCACGCCGAGGAAGATATCTGCGCTGCGCTGGTACATCTGGCATGACAGTCGGCCGTCGGCCACGTAGAACTGGAAGAAGGCATGGCAGGGCGGCAGCTTCATGCGGTGCGTATCGGCCGGATTCCAGGCCGTGACGATATGGCGGCGTGAATCCGGGTTCTTGCGGATCGATTCGAGCACCTCCGCGATCTGGTCGATGCGCCGACCGTCGGGCGCATTCCAGTTGCGCCACTGGTAGCCGTACACGGGGCCCAGTTCGCCATTCTCGTCGGCCCACTCGTCCCAGATGGTGACGCCTTGCTCCTGCAGCCATCGCACGTTGGTGCTGCCCTTGAGGAACCACAGCAGTTCGTACACGATCGACTTCAGGTGCAGCTTCTTGGTCGTGAGCAGCGGGAACCCCTCGTCCAGCGCGAAGCGCATCTGCGCGCCGAACACCGACAGTGTGCCGGTGCCGGTGCGGTCGGCCTTGCGCGCGCCGCGCGCAAGCACGTGGCGGATCAGGTCGAGATATTGGGATTCGGCAGTGGGTGTCACCGGGAGGTCCTTTTCTTTATCGGGCGACGGGCCGTGACGGATCGGCGCACCACTCGCTCCAGGATCCGGGATACAGCAGGGAACCTGAAAGTCCCGCGACTTCCATGGCGAGCAGATTGTGGCAGGCGGACACGCCGGAGCCGCATTGGTGAACCACCGAGGCGGGCGCGCCGGCCCCCAGCACCCGGCGGAATTCATCGTTCAATGCGTGGGCGCTCTTGAATTGGCCTGAAGGATCGAGGTTGTCGCGAAACGAGCGGTTGAGCGCGCCGGGAATGTGCCCGCCGACCGGGTCCATCGTTTCGTTCTCGCCGCGAAATCGGTCTGCAGACCGCGCATCCAGCACCAGGTACTTGCGCTGCTCGAGGTTGGCCAGCACCTGCGCCGCATGCACTGCGAGGTCTTGGGGTTTGGCAATGAAGTGGGCGGGGCGCGGTGACGGGACGTCTGCGCTCACCGGCTGCTTGTCGGCGAGCCACTGCGTCCAGCCGCCATCGAGAACGGCGACGCGCGCATGGCCCAGCCAGCGCAGCATCCACCAAAGGCGCGACGCGAACATGCCGCCGGAAGCGTCGTAGGCGATGACCTGGCTCGATGCATCGACGCCGGCCGCCGACAGCTTGGCGGCGAATGCCATGGCCTCGGGCAGGGGATGCCGCCCGTTGCGGCCATCGGGTGCGGCCGACAGGTCGCGGTCGAGGTGCATGAAGCGCGCGCCGGGGATATGCGACTGGGAGTAGGCCTGCGCGCCGGCCTCGGGATTCGCCAGGTCGTGGCGACAATCGAAGACGATCCAGGCCGGGTGGTCCAGATGGCGGGCGAGCGTTCCGGTCGTGACGAGCGTGGTGTGATCCATGGCACGGCGATGATACCGTGCAGCGCCGCCGGCGTGCGCAGCGGCCTGCGATTCCGGGGACTGGATTCCGCGGCTAGATGCGGCCGGCCAGGTTGGAGCGAATGTACTCGTGGAAGTGCATCATGCCGTCTTCCATCGGTGACTGGTAGGGGCCGACTTCGTTTTCCCCGCGCGCCATCAGTGCGCGCCGTCCTCGATCCATGCGCTGGGCGATGACGTCGTCCTCATGCGCGGTCTCGAGATAAGCGGCACGTTCGGCCTCGACGAACTCGCGCTCGAAGTGGAAGATTTCCTCGGGATAGTAGAACTCGACGACGTTGGTCGTCACCTCGGGCGAGCGCGGGATCAGGGTGGACACCACCAGCACGTGCGGGTACCACTCGATCATGACGTTGGGGTAGTAGAGCATCCAGACCGCGCCGTACTTGGGCACTTCGCCATTGCGGTATTTGCGCACCGCCTCATGCCACTTGGCGTACACCGGCGTGCCGGCCTTCATGAGCTGGTTGCGCACGCCCACCACCTGAACCGAGTAGTGCTTGCCCATCTCCCAGCGCAGGTTGTCGCAGGTGACGAAATTGCCGAGTCCCGGGTGAAAGGGCGCAACGTGGTAGTCCTCGAGGTAGACCTCGATGAACGACTTCCAGTTCTGCTGGTATTCGGTGGTGTGGACGTGGTCGAGGACATAGCCGGAGAAATCGAAATCGCCCTTGAGCGACAGCCCCGCGAGGTCCTGCGCCACATCGCGCGGGCCGGCGAACATCAGGCCCTGCCAGTTCTGCAGGCGGTTCTTGTTCAGGTTGAGGCAGGGGTTGTCCTGGAAGTGCGGGGCGCCCAGCAACTCGCCTTGCAGGTTGTAGGTCCAGCGGTGCAGGGGGCAAACGATGTTCTGCGTATTGCCGCGGCCCTCCAGCATGATCGCCTGGCGGTGCCGGCATACGTTTGAAAGCAGTTCGACCCCGGATTCGTTGCGCACCAGGATCTTGCCGTGGTCCATCCAGGCCAGGGAATGGTAGTCGCCAACCTCCGGGACCATGAGCTCGTGCCCGACATATTGCGGGCCATTGCGGAACAGCAGCTCCTGCTCGAGCCGATATACCGTCTCGTCGAAGTACCAGGACACGGGTAGCTGCGTGGCATTCGGTTGCAGCGTTCGCGAGCTCGGCAAGTCGGACATGGTCTCGGTGCCTCCTTCTCTGCACAGTCGGCGGTTGAAATGGGGGGGGGGGGATTGTACCCCGTCCCCGTTGCGCCGGGGGCTGCCGGTGCTGCGCAGGCCTGGTAAGGAATTCTTATTTACATTCAGCCCCCTACCGATGTTTTTGCGGTACAGTTTCAAGGCCGCGTCCATTGACCGCGGACATGAACATAAGTTATTGTTCGCACTTTGGTTTTATCGATTTTCCCGCCATTTTTCCGGTCGCCGGGCAGCTGTCCCCGGCACAAGCACTCCATGCCAAAGCAAACCCCCAGTCGTAATGACGTCGCAGCGCCAGCAACGGGCGCTTCGGCCGTCACGCCCGCCAATTTCGAGGCGGCGATCGTCGAGCTTGAAAAAATCGTAGCGAAGATGGAGACGGGCGAACTGAGCCTCGAGGATTCCCTGGCCGCGCACAAGCGTGGACTGGAACTCGCACAGTTCTGCCAGGAGCTGCTGGCGCGCGCGCAGCAGCAGGTGCGCGTGCTGGAGAAGGACACGCTCAAGGCGCTATCGGATGTGGCTCCCGGTGAATGATCGGGACGATGAACGACAAGGCACGGCGATCCGTGGATAGCTTTGCTGTCTGGATGGGCGGCGTGCAGGCGCGCGTGGAATCGGCGCTGGAACGCCTGCTGCCATCTGCCGACGTTGCGCCGATGCGCCTGCATGCGGCCATGCGGTACGCCGTGCTGGAGGGCGGGAAGCGTGTGCGGCCACTCCTGGTATTTGCCGCCGGGGAGTCCGGCGCGCCAGGCACCCCCATCGATGCGGCACGGCTGGACATCGCCGCCTGCGCCCTGGAATGCATCCACGCGTATTCGTTGGTGCACGACGACATGCCGTGCATGGACGACGATGTGCTCAGGCGCGGCAAGCCTACGGTGCACGTGGAGTACGACGAGGCGACCGCCCTGCTGGTGGGCGACAGCCTGCAATCGCTGGCTTTCCGGCTGCTGGCCGATCACCGGTTGGCCGATGATGCGACGCTCCAGCTGGAGATGGTGAACATCCTTGCGCACGCGAGCGGCAGCCGCGGCATGGCGGGCGGCCAGGCGATCGACCTGGACTCGGTTGGCAAGCACCTGTCCCTGCCCGAACTCGAAATGATGCATGTCCACAAGACTGGCGCGCTCATTCGCGCCGCGGTGGCGTTGGGCGCGCGGTGTGCGGGGCCGCGCGACAAGGAGCAGCTGCAGCACCTGGAGCACTATGCCAAGTGCGTCGGCCTCGCCTTCCAGGTGGTGGATGACATCCTTGACTGCGAGGCGCCGACCGCGACCCTGGGCAAGACGGCGGGCAAGGACCTTGCGCAGGGCAAGCCCACGTATGTGAGCGTGGCAGGGCTCGCGCGGGCAAAGGAAATGGCGCATGAATTGCAGGCCGATGCGGTGCGGGCGCTGGGCAAGATCCCCGGTGACACCACGCGCCTGCGCGAGCTGGCGGAGTTCGTCGTCTTGCGACGATTTTGATCGCAGGGCGCGCGGTGCCGCGCCCTGTTTGATACTGGAGAGTGGATGTGAGTGCAGCGAGTGGCGCAGCGGGCGGTGCAGTGGGTGGGCCCGGGACGGGGGCGGCCGACACGGGCACGCCTGGGCGCGCGGATGCGGCGAGCTTCGAGCTGCTGAAATCGATCAACGACCCTGCCGACCTGCGCAAGCTCGACCGCAAGCAGTTGAAGCAGCTGGCCGACGAGTTGCGCGACTACCTGATTCGCTCCGTCAGCCAGACCGGCGGCCACCTGTCGTCGAACCTGGGCACGGTGGAGCTCACCATCGCCTTGCACTACGTGTTCGACACGCCTGAGGACCGCATCGTGTGGGACGTGGGGCACCAGACCTACGCGCACAAGATCCTCACCGGACGCCGCGACGCCATGAAGGGCCTGCGCCAGCTCGACGGCATCTCGGGGTTCCCGCGCCGGGTTGAAAGCGCCTACGATACCTTCGGCACCGCGCATTCGAGCACGTCGATTTCGGCGGCGCTGGGCATGGCCGAGGCCGCCAAGCTGCGCGGCGAGAGCCGGCATGCGGTGGCGGTGATCGGCGATGGCGCAATGTCGGCCGGCATGGCCTTCGAGGCCATGAACAATGCAGGGGTCAGCGACGCGCGCCTGCTGGTCGTGCTCAACGACAACGACATGTCGATATCGCCCGCGGTGGGGGCGCTCAACAAGTACCTCGCGCGTCTGATGTCCGGGCAGTTCTACGCCAAGGCAAAGAAAGCCAGCGAGCGCGTGCTCTCGGGGATGCCCACGGTGCGCGAACTGGCTCGCCGGGTCGAGGAGCACGCCAAGGGCATGGTGACACCATCCACCATGTTCGAGGAGTTCGGCTTCAACTATGTGGGGCCGATCGACGGCCATGACCTGGATTCGCTGATCCCCACGCTCAAGAACATCAAGGAGCTGGGCGGGCCGCAATTCCTGCACGTGGTGACGCGCAAGGGGCAGGGCTACAAGCTCGCCGAGGTCGACCCGATCCTGTATCACGGCCCGGGCAAGTTCAACCCGGAAGAGGGCATCAAGGCAACCAGCGGCGGCAAGCCGACCTACACGAAAGTATTCGGGGACTGGCTGTGCGACATGGCCAAGCGCGACCCCAAACTGGTGGCCATCACGCCGGCCATGCGCGAAGGCTCGGGCATGGTGCGCTTCGAGCAGGAATACCCCGATCGTTACTTCGATGTCGGCATTGCCGAGCAGCACGCGGTCACGTTCGCGGCGGGCCTGGCCTGCGAAGGCCTCAAGCCCGTGCTCGCAATCTATTCCACGTTCCTGCAGCGCGGCTACGACCAGCTCATCCACGATGTGGCGATCCAGAACCTGCCCATGGTGCTGGCGCTCGATCGCGCGGGCCTGGTGGGCAGCGACGGCGCCACGCACAATGGCGCATTCGACCTGTCCTACCTGCGCTGCATTCCCAACATGGTGGTGATGACGCCATCCGATGAAAACGAATGCCGGCAGATGCTCTTTACCGCTTTTGAATTGAACAAGCCCGCGGCAGTGCGCTATCCGCGCGGCAGCGGGCCGGGCGTGGCGATCGTCGAGGCCATGACCGCGTTGCCGGTCGGGCGTGCCGAACTGCGCCGGCAGGGCAAGCGCGTGGCGATTCTCGCGTTCGGCGCATTGGTGAAAGCGGCGCAGGACGCGGGCGACGCGCTGGATGCCACGGTGGTGAACATGCGCTTCGTCAAGCCCATCGACGAGGCGATGATCGCGCAGGTGGCCGCGAGCCACGAACTGCTGGTGACCGTCGAGGAAAATGCCATCATGGGCGGTGCGGGCAGTGCAGTGGCCGAGGCACTGGCTGCGCGCGGGCTGTCGGCGCCGCTGTTGCAGCTCGGGCTTCCCGACGCTTTCGTCGATCACGGCGATTCGGCGCTGTTGCTCGCCTCGGTGGGGCTGGATAGCGCCGGCATCATTGCGGCGGTTCGCAGGCGCCTGGCCAACTAGAAACCCGCGCGACGCAGCGGAAACCGCGCGATAGAACCCCGCGCGACACAGCGGAAATCACCTACGAATCAAAGGGGTTTGCGCGCTATCCGCGCCCCCGGATCCGAGGGTCTTTCAGGGGTGCGTGCTACAATTCTTCCGCTCCACCCTCTCACCCTTCACAGGGCAATTCAATGAACACACGCGACCCCGTTGCCATACCGGATGTCCAGGGTGCACGGGACACCCGCAAGCTGGCCATCGACAAGGTCGGCATCAAGGCCCTGCGCCATCCCGTCAAGGTGATGGAGCGCGGCGGCGGGGCGCAGCACACCATTGCGATGTTCAACATGTACGTGGGCCTGCCGCACCACTTCAAGGGCACGCACATGTCCCGCTTCGTCGAGATCCTCAACGCGCACGAGCGCGGCATCTCGGTGGAGACATTCCAGGTCATGCTCGACGAGATGATCGTGCGCCTGGAAGCCGAGTCGGGCCACATCGAGATGACCTTCCCGTACTTCGTCAACAAGGCGGCGCCGGTGTCCGGCGTGAAAAGCCTGATGGACTA
>CANJXQ010000124.1 GCA_947478805.1 Betaproteobacteria bacterium
GCGCCATACAAACTTCAATTTGCCGTAACTTCGCAACGATTTGCTCCGCCTTGTGGTGCTTGGTCGGCATAACCTGTTCCTCCAAAATAATGTCCAGTTCGTGAAATCCTCTCACATCTACTGGTACAGCTATTTCGGGCTAGGTCAGTTGGCCACGGAGTCGCGCGAAGGCCTGTTTGCCGGTCAGGAATCACCGTCAGCTTCCATGAGCCTGCAGGAGGCGACGGCCCGGGCGATTCGTTATTACGCCGACTTCAGGCTGAGGCAGATGGAAGAAGTCCTTGCCGGCGCTCAGTTGGATGTCGCCCGATTCGACCTGTTGCCGCGACTGACCACCTCGCTGGGGTACACGTCTCGAAATAATGATGCCTTTGGTTTCGGTTTTTCGCCCAACGGGCAGGTTGCGACGAATCCATCGGCCTCCTCCGAACGTTCGCACACAACCTTGAATCTGGGGTTCTCATGGAACGTGCTCGATTTCGGGGTCAGCTATTTCAGGGCCAAGCAATTGGCAGACCAGGTCCTCATCGCGCGCGAGCGTCGTCACAAAGCCGTTCAAATCCTCGTTCATGATGTCAGGCACGCATGGTTCAGGGCCGAAGCGGCGCAAAGGCTGTTGCCGGAGATCGACAAACTGCTGGCGGAGATCGAGACCGCGCTGGAGAAAACGCGGATTATCGAAAACCGCAAGCTTCTTCCCCCCGCCCAGATCATCAGCCTGCGGCGCGGCCTGGTCGAGTTGCAGCAGCAGATCAGTTTCAGGCGGCAGGAACTGGCCCAAGCGCAGATAGAACTGGCGGCGCTGGTGAATATCCCGCCCGGGACGAATCTGGTGCTCGATGGCGTGGGGCCGGAATGGCGCACGTCGATGGACCTGACGGCCGACGCTGGTCGTCTCGAGGCCACGGCACTCAACAATCGACCCGACCTGACCGAAGAAGGCTACCGGGCCCGCGTCAGCGAGTCCGAGGCCAAGAAGGCCCTGCTTTCGCTGTTGCCAAATCTGACCTTCGATCTCGGTTCGAATTACGACAGCAATCGATTTCTGCTCAACAAGTCCTGGAGTTCGGCAGGACTCTCTGTTGCCTACAACCTGGTCAAGGTCTTTTCGATACCGGCAACCAACCGCAACGCCGAAGCACAGCGCCAGGTCGATGACGCGCGACGTTTCGCGGTGGCGATGGCGGTGCTGGCGCAGACACGGATTGCCGCCGTACGCTATATGTTGCTGGCGCATGAGCATGGCGTTTGGCAAGAGGCCGCTCGAGACGACGCCCAGATTGTCAAATTGCTCGAGTCGGGCGCAAATGCCGGAGTCGATACTGAACTGGAGCTGATCCGTGCCAAGTCGCGCGCCATGGCGAGCAATATCAACCGAGACCTTTCCTTTGCGAACCTGCAAGGCGTGGTTGGGCAGTTGTTCCAGTCGATGGGCCTCGACGTTGTCGATGACGCACAGCTGAAGAACCCCATTGCCGATCTGAGCAAGACGGTCGGATCGCGCCTGGAGGAGTTTCGCCGCAGCTTGTTCACCGAACGAGCGGCACCTGCCGCCATTCGCGTGGCAATGGGTCCTGTTTCGGGTATCGATCCCGCCGCCGGTGCGCTGTTGTCCGAGGGAATGGATCGCATCTTCAAGACTGCCGGCGTGCGCTTGTCCGATCCGTCGGAAGCCAGTTTTCGAGTCGCCATGCGCGTGGTGATCCAGCCGCCGCGAAGCGGCAACCAGGCGGCTCGGCTGGAATTTCGCGTGATCGAGAGCAAGACCGGCAAGGAATGGTTCGACTCCGAGTTCAAGACCACGCTCAGCAGCCCGGTGGACGATGAGCAGGTACGCGTCCTCGGGGAAGCTGCCGCCTATCGGATCCTGGTGTGGATGTCCGGATTGCGGGGGGCCGTAGCGGGCGCAGAGCCGCCGCCCAATCGCAAGCCATCGGCCGAAGCGCCCGAGCTCTCACGACTGGCCTTGACGCTGGATGGGGCGCCCTACGCCCTGCGCATGGATGGGGAACTCGCCCATGCAACCAGGACACCGCTGTCGCTGTGGGTGCCGCCTTCAGGTGGCGCAGTCGGTGCCGAGGTCAGGCCATGAACGAACATTATGATCAAATGTGGAAATAAGTAACCATGGCTATTGACCATATATGGCGATTATTATCAGCTGTCGCACTCGCATGCGTGCTGGTAATGCCAGCAATGGCACAGCAAGCGGAGCCGCGTGGCTATCCAGGAGCGCGTGTAACCGGGGCGCCGGTGTTGCGATCGGACCCAGCGGTTCGCAAGGCGACAGCGGATGCGGTGCCGGCAGATGAAGTGGCCGTGCTGGTGATCGCAGGCGAGGAGACGACCTTGTCGGCGCAGATGGCGGGAAAGATCCTCAATGTTCGCGTGGGTTTGGGGGATACGATTGCCGCCGGAGCCCCGCTGATTGAATTTGACTGTTCCGAACAGCAGGCCCAATTGCGCGCCGCAGACGCCGAGTACCGTGGCGCGCGTGAAACGCATCTGACCAAGCTCAAGCTCCAGGCGCTGGGCGCCGCAGGCGAGCTTGAAGTCACGGTTGCAGCGTCGGTTGCCGACAAGAGCAAGAGTCAGGTTGACCTGCGCCAGTCCCAGATCGACTATTGCCAGGTGCGTGCGCCCTTCTCAGGCCAGGTGGCAAGGCTGAAGGTGAAGGCATCGGAAAGCGTATCGCTGGGCAATCCGCTGGTGGAACTCGTCAATACTTCATCGCTGAAAGCCCAGATGTTCGTGCCTGCTTCGCACTTTCGAAATTTGGCTCCCGGATCGTTGTTTCAGGTGCGCCTCGAGGATGGCAGGCGATTTCGTGCCCGCGTGTCGAGACTGAATTCGCGGGTGGAAGGCGTCAGTCAGCAACTGGAAGTGGAAGGACGATTCGAGGGAGTCACCAACGGCCTGTTGCCAGGGATGGTGGGTACGGCTGAATTTCCCGCACGAGGCAGGGCGCAAAAGCAATGAGCGACGGCGACGACATCGCCGGGCGCCTGCTCCAGTTCGAGGCGCAATTGCAGGCGTGCCGCAGTCCGCGCGAAGTCGCTTTCGCCGCGGCGAATGAATCCTATTCCCTGATCAAGTTCGAGCAGGCGGTGGTGTGGAAAAACGATCTGCTCCGCAACCCCATCGTGACGGCCGCATCCGGCCTGGCCGATGTCGGGCTGGATAGCCCTTACGTGCAATGGCTCGGGCGCGCAATCAATGCATTCCCGGCGAGCAAGGACAAGGTGCGGGTGGTGCGCTTGGCCGATTTGCCGGAAGCCATCGTGTCCGAAGGCCATGAATGGTGCAGCGACAATTTGCTGGTCTGCGTGCTCAAAGGGCCGGACGACCTCGATCAAGGAGGCATGCTTTTCTCGCGATCGGAGCCATTCAGCGAAACCGAAATTTCGGTGGCGGAGTGGTTGGCGCGATCGACCGGATTTGTCTTGTGGGCATGGCGCGGCAATCGCAAGCGGATACTGCGCTGGATGGGGCGGCGCACAACGATGCTGGTCGCCGCCTTGCTGGTGGTCATTGCCGTCGCGCTTACATTCATTCCCGTGCAGCTCAATGCACTTGCGTCGGCGGAAATCACACCGATGAACCCGATTCCAATCACGACGCCGATCGATGGGGTGATCAAGGAAATCCTGGTCAAGCCCAACCAGATCGTCAGGGCGGACGAGCCGCTGTTCGTGCTTGACGATACGTCGCTGCGCAACCGGCTGTCGGTGGCCCAGAAGTCGCTCGAAATCACCAAGGCAGATTCCCAGCGCGCCATCAACAAGGCCTTCACCGATGATGCGGCCCGCACGGAACTGCAGGTGCTGATGTCGCGAGTGCGGGAGAAAAGCGCCGAGGTGGCCTATGTGTCCGAACTCCTTGACCGCTTGAGCGTCGAGGCACCGATGGGCGGCGTCGCCATTTATACCAATGCCGACGACTGGATCGGCAAGCCCGTCCAGACAGGCGAGCGCATCATGACGATTGCGGATCCGTCCCTTATCAAGGTCACGATATTCGTGGCGCCGGCGGACGTGGTGGATCTCGAACCGGGTGCGCCTGTGACGGTGTTTCTGAATACAGATCCGCTCCATCCGCTGTCGGCCCGCGTCATCAGGTCCAGTTACGAGGCCCAGCCGCAGAAAGACGGGACGCTCGCCTACGTCGTTCAAGCCGAGCTGATGGACGGCCACGGCTTCCCACGGATCGGCATGCGCGGAACGGCAAAGATATTCGCCGAGCAGGTGTCGCTGGGCTATTACCTCTTCAGGAAGCCGCTTTCGTACCTGCGGCAGACTGCGGGATTCTGACGTTCTTGACCAATCGCGGGTAGGCGACAGGTTCACCCCGCACTTTGTGCGCTCGAATGCACAATCGCACATCTCACTAGGCAGCCATGACAGACGAAGCGCCCAGGCAGACGGAAACCGACGAGAACATGCTCGACTGGCCCAGCCTCGACCTGACGCTGGATGAGGACTCTGCCGCCAGCGACCCTGGCAAGCCCGCAGTGGCAGCGGCAACGAATGGCGCCGGGATCAGTCACCTCGTGGTGCTGGGCGATTCCATCGCGGAGCTCATGTCGCTGCGCGAAAAGGGAGAGGGCAGGGTGGAAAGTCTTTTGCTGCCCCAGGAGTCCCGTCCGTGGAAGCTCACTCTGCTGAGCGTTGCGGAGATTGCACGGGCAGGCGCCCTGTTCCAGCTCCCGGCGGATGCATCGCATGTGATGATCGGCATTGAGGGCAATCGCGCGATCGAAGAAAGCGGGCTGCTCGACAAACGACCGGAAACCTACGAAGAGGCGCTATTGTTGCTGTCGGTCGCCGCTGACGAATACGAACAACAGGCTGAGCGACTCATTCAGGTTGCCAAGGCGTCGCGCCTGCCAACGGTGGTCTGCAACATGTACCCTCCGCATTATGAAGACCCTACGCGCCAGCGCGCCGTGGCAACCGCGCTGGCCGTATTCAACGATCGGTTGGTCCGGCGGGTTTTCGCGGCGCGACTGCCACTGGTCGATCTGAATCTGGTTTGCACGGAAGATGATGATTATGCGGATCCGATCCGCCTGTCCAAGCGCGGGCTGCGCAAGGCGAGCAATGTCGTCCTCAGCGCGCTGTACGCCGTTGCGCGCGATCCTTCCCGTGCGGACGTTTTCTTCTAGCGGCGCGTGGCGAATATGACGCTGGTGCTCGATTTCTGGATTACAGTAGGCCAGCCAGAGCGGATGTATCCCCCCATGTTGAAATAATCATTTGGAAAGATTGCAGTCAATGTTGACTCAGCAGAAACTTCCGATACGACAGGTCAGCCTCCTCGTGATCGTGGCGGCACTGGCGGTCGCCGCCTATTTCGCCATCTGGCAGGTGCCGCAAGCACCGCAGGTCCGGTTCAAGACCCTGGCCGGAGAGAATATCTCGACCAGCGACCTGCGCGGCAAGGTGGTGCTGGTCAATTTCTGGGCGACGTCCTGTGTCACCTGCATGGCGGAAATGCCGCGCATCATCGAGACGTTCAACAAGTACAAGGGGCAGGGCTTCGAGACGGTTGCTGTCGCCATGGACTATGACCCGCCCAATTACGTGCTTGCCTATGCCCAGCAAAAGCAGTTGCCCTTCAAGGTGGCGCTGGATGTCGATGGCAGCGTGGCAAGGAGTTTCGGCAATGTGCGGCTGACACCGACCACCTTCATCATCGACAAGCGCGGGCGCGTGATCAAGCAGTACCTGGGTGAACCCGACTTCGCCCAGTTGCACGCACTGCTGGAGGCCCAGCTCAAGGAAGCTGCCTGAGCGAGCGCTCGGTCCTCCTGCGAGGACGGGGCGCCTGGCATCGAGACGGGGATGCTCGCGCGAAGGTCCTGAGGTTCAACCGTTTTCACCATCCGCAACCCGTTGAGTCTGCAAGACGGTTTTTTTACCTTTGCCCCTGATTGATGCGCTGGCCGGGCGCTGGGTTTGGTAAACTTCGAGCTCCCTTGCGCGGTGCCCGATGAAAACAACTCCTCTCCACGAAACCCACCGCACCGCAGGCGCCAAGCTGGTCGATTTTGCCGGCTGGGACATGCCCCTTCATTACGGCTCGCAAATCGAGGAGCATCACGCCGTGCGACGCGACGCCGGCATGTTCGACACCTCCCATATGCTGGCCATCGATGTCGAAGGGACGGGCGCTCGAGCGTTCCTGCGTTATGCCTTGGCGAACAATGTCGACCGGCTGACCGTGCCGGGCAAGGCGCAGTACGCTTGCCTCCTCGCCGAGGACGGGGGCGTGCTGGACGACCTGATCGTCTACTTCTTCACGGAAGATTTTTTTCGCGTCATCGTCAATGCCGGTACCGCCGATGCCGACCTTGCCTGGCTAGGCAATCTGCGCTCGCGCATCGCCCCCGCGCTGAACCTCAGGCCGCGCCGCGACCTGGCCATGATCGCGGTGCAGGGGCCGAATGCGCGGGACAAGACTTTTGCCGCGCTGCCCGAGTTGCGCGCGGCGGGTGAACCGCTTGGAGTTTTCTTCGGGGCGCGTATCGGCGCCGGCGCCTCCGAGCGTTTCATCGCCAGGACCGGTTATACCGGTGAAGACGGGTTTGAACTGCTGGTGCCCAATGACCAGGTGGCGGAGGTTTGGATGCGCCTCACGAGGGCCGGGGTGCGGCCGTGCGGCCTGGGGGCACGCGACACGCTGCGCCTGGAGGCGGGGATGAGTCTTTACGGACATGAGATCGACGAAAAAGTCACGCCGCTGGAGTCGGGCCTGGCCTGGACGGTGGACCTGAAATCCCCGCGTGATTTCGTCGGCAAGGCAGCGCTGCTGGCGAGGGTGCCCGCGAGGCAAGTGCTGGGCCTCGTGCTCCCGCCCAAGGGCGGCGTGTTGCGCGCCCATCAGGTCGTGCATACGCCGCATGGGGACGGTGAAATCACCAGCGGCACGTTTTCCCCCACCCTGAACCAGTCGGTGGCGCTGGCCCGGCTTCCTGCGGCTGTCGCGCCGGGGGATACCGTGCAGGTCGCAGTCAGAGACAAGCGCCTGGATGCACGCGTCGTCAAACCGCCGTTTGCACGCCACGGTCAATCAAAGATCTGATCCACTTTCCTACTCCAACCCCTTCACCTGGAACCCGCCATGTCGTCGATACCTGACAATCTCCGCTACGCTTCGTCCCACGAATGGATGCGCGCCGAATCCGACGGCACCTACACCGTGGGCATTTCCGATTTCGCCCAGGAGCAGCTTGGCGATCTCGTGTTCCTCGAAGTGCCCGAAGTCGGCCGCAAGCTTGCCGCCGGCGAAGCCTGCGCCGTGGTCGAGTCGGTGAAGGCGGCCTCCGATGTCTATGCGCCGGTGGCGGGCGAAGTGGTGGCTGCCAATGAAGGCCTTTCCGATGCCCTCGAGCAGGTCAACAAGGACCCGTACAACGCATGGCTGTTTCGCATCAAGCCATCGAACCCTGCCGATGTGCAGAAACTGATGGATGCTGCGGCCTACGCCAAGAGCATCGGCTAGCCATCCATGGCCACCCTCGACGAGCTGCTCAACGGCAACGAATTCCATGGCCGACACGTCGGCATCGACGAACGCGCCGAAAAGGAAATCCTGACAGTTTTAGGAGTTGCGTCGCGCGACTCCTTGGTTAGGCAGGCAATTCCTGCCAGCATTTTCCAAGAGGGGCTGCTCAAGCTGCCGGCACCCGCCACCGAAGCCGAGGCACTGGCCGAGCTGCGCAGTATCGCAGCGCAGAACCAGACGTGGCGCAACTACATCGGCATGGGCTACGCGAATTGCCACACCCCGCCGGTGATCCTGCGCAACGTGCTGGAGAATCCCGGCTGGTACACCGCCTACACGCCTTATCAGGCAGAGATCTCGCAGGGCCGCCTGGAAACGCTGCTCCTGTTCCAGCAGATGGTCATGGACCTGACCGGCATGCCTGTGGCCAATGCCTCGCTTCTCGATGAGGCCACTGCTGCCGGCGAGGCCATGGCGCTGATCCACCGTGCCGCAAAGAGCAAGGCAGAGGCATTCTTCGTCGATGCCGCCTGCCACCCGCAGGTGATCGCCGTGATCCAGACCCGGGCCAAGTGGTTTGGCGTTCCGGTCATTGTCGGCAATGCCCATACGGATCTGGACCCCGCGACGGTATTTGGCGCGCACCTGCAGTATCCCGATACCTTTGGTGCCGTTGTCGATCCCGCGCCGCTCATTGCGCGCATTCATGCCGCGGGCGGGCTGGTCAGCCTGGGCACCGATCCACTGGCATTGGTGCTTCTGAAATCGCCGGGCGCGCTGGGAGCCGATGTCGCCATCGGCAGCGCACAGCGGTTCGGGGTGCCGCTTGGATTCGGCGGGCCGCACGCCGCCTACATGGCGGTTCGCCAGGACCTGGTGCGCCAGATTCCCGGCCGCATCATTGGCGCATCGGTGGATGCCGCCGGGCATACCGCCTATCGCATGGCGCTGCAGACGCGCGAGCAACACATCCGGCGCGACAAGGCCACGAGCAACATCTGCACAGCGCAGGCGCTGCTCGCCAACATGGCCGCGCTCTACGCAGTGTGGCATGGGCCGGAAGGCTTGCGTCGCATTGCGCTGCGAACGCATCTGATGGCGCGGATGCTTGCCAATGCGGCATCCTCCCTCACCACCGAATCGCCGGCATACTTCGATACGGTGACGTTCAGGCTCAAGGACGCGGCAGGCGTCAGGGCTCGCGCGGCCGAGAAACAGGTCAATCTGCGCTGGATCGATGCCGATCGTGTCGGCATCACCGTGGATGAAACGACGACGCTCGCCGACGTGGCTGACCTCGCCTGGGTGTTGACGGCGCATCATGTGAACGTGCAAGAGCGCGCCCGGACCTTCCCGACGGAGGCAGCAGCCATTCCCGCTGGCCTGCGGCGCAGCGACGAGATTCTCACGCATGGCGCCTTCAACCGTTTCCATTCCGAAACGGAAATGATGCGATACCTCAAGCGCCTGGAGAACCGCGACTACTCCCTCGTGCACGGCATGATCCCGCTCGGCTCATGCACCATGAAACTGAACGCGGCGGCCGAAATGGCGCCCGTGACCTGGCCCGAGTTTGCGAATATCCACCCCTTTGCGCCGGTAGCTCAGGCCAAGGGGTACGAGCGCATGCTGGGCGATGTCGCCAACGCCTTGGCCGAGATCACCGGCCTGCCCAGTGTAAGCATGCAGCCCAATTCGGGAGCAAACGGGGAATACGCTGGCCTCGTGACCATCCGCAACTACCACGCATCGCGTGGCCAGCAGCACCGGAACGTCTGCCTCATTCCGCAGTCGGCGCACGGCACCAACCCGGCGACGGCGCACATGGCTGGCATGCGTGTGGTGGTGGTGGCCTGCGATGCCAGCGGCAACGTGGATGTTGCCGACCTCAAGGCCAAGGCTGACCAGCATCGCGAAGAGCTCGGTGCCCTGATGATCACCTACCCGTCCACGCATGGCGTATTCGAGGCTGGCATCCGCGACATCTGCGCGATCACGCACGCGGCTGGCGGGCAGGTGTACATGGATGGGGCCAACCTCAATGCGCAGGCGGGGCTGTCGCGGCCCGGGGACATCGGCGCTGACGTGGTGCACATCAACCTGCACAAGACCTTCTGCATTCCGCATGGCGGTGGCGGGCCGGGCATGGGCCCCATCGGCGTGGCCGCGCACCTTGCGCCATTCCTTCCGGGCCATCCCGTGGTGGCCATTCCCGGCACCGCCGAAGCCAACGGCACGGTCAGCGCAGCGCAGGCAGGCAGCGCGCTCATCGTCACCATTTCGTGGATGTATATCCGCATGATGGGTGCCTCCGGCATTCGCCTGGCCACCGAGATGGCCATCCTGAATGCCAATTACGTGGCCAAGCGCCTGTCGCCCTATTTCCCGGTGCTGTACGCCGGGGCCAATGGCCGCGTCGCGCACGAGTGCATCTTCGACCTGCGCGGGCTGAAGGAGGCCTGCGGGATCGGGGCCGAGGATGTCGCCAAGCGCCTCATCGACTACAGCTTCCACGCACCGACCCTGTCGTTCCCGGTTGCCGACACGCTGATGGTGGAGCCGACCGAGAGCGAGTCAAAGCAGGAGCTCGACCGCTTCTGCGATGCCATGATCGCCATTCACGCCGAGATCGAGCGCGTCAAGCAGGGCCAATGGAGCCGCGACGACAATCCGCTCAAGAACGCACCGCATACCGCTGAAGAACTGGCCGGTGAATGGACGCATGCCTACACCCGCGAGGAGGCGGCTTTCCCGCTCGCCAGCCTGCGTGTGGGCAAGTACTGGTCGCCGGTGAAGCGCCTCGATCAGGTGTACGGCGATCGCAACTTCATCTGTTCATGCCCGCCGATCGAAGCATGGGCCGGGGAGATGGCCAAGCCGGCAGCAAATTCGTCCGGCGGGGCAAAGCAGGCGGCGTAAACCGGGGGTTGCGCCTCAGCTGAAATGAAAACGCCCGCACGTGCGGGCGTTTTTGTGCCTGCCGGCGCGCAGTCGAGTGTTCAGGTCAGCGTCAGTCCGCCGTCGACCGTAATCGTCGTCCCGGTCGTGTACGAAGCCTCGTCCGACGCGAGATAGATCACGGCTCCTGCAAGCTGGTCCGGCTCACCGAGCGAGCCCAGCGGCGTGTTGGCTTCCATCTTCGCCTTCACATCCGGGACGGTGATCAGGTTCACATTGGCCGGGGTGACGATGGCACCGGGGGCGATGGCGTTGACGCGCACCTTGTGCTGCGCGAGTTCGAGGGCCATGCCGCGCATCAGCATCTTCACGCCCCCCTTGGATGCGCCGTAGTGGACCATGTTGGCACCGGCGAACTCGGCGATGATGGACGAGGTGAACACGATGGAGCCGCCGCCGTTGGCTGCCATGTGACGTCCGAAAGCCAACCCGGTATGAAAGGCGCCGGTGAGGTTGCGCTCGAGCATGTCGTTCCACAATTCGGTGGTGAGGTCGAGGAAGGCACAGCGCTTGCCAGCCGAGCCGCCGGCGTTGGCGATGAGCACGTTCACGTTGCCGAAAGCCGCAACCGCCTTCTTGAGCGCGGCCTCGACATCGGCGAGCCGGGTCGTGTCGGCGGTTGCGGCGATGGCTTTTCCGCCGGCGGCGCGAATGGCCGCTGCGGTCTCCTCGGCAGTGTCGGGGCGCTTGTCGACGCAGGTAACGGAGGCGCCCTCGCGTGCGACGGCTTTGGCTAGGGCCTGGCCGATGCCTTGGCCGGCACCGGTGACGACGGCGTGCTTGTTGGTTAGTCGCATGATGTGGCTTTCAATAGAGATGCGTTGGAAAAATGGCGAGCCCGGAGTTGCGTTGAATTTTTCGTTCTCCGGGCACCGAGGCAAAATTCGCTAGAAGCCTAGTCGCTTCGCTTCCTCGTCGAAGACCACGGCCACGCGGCCGATAGCGTCGCGAGCAAGCACCGTGGCCATCGCCTCCTTGCAACGGTCAAAGGGGAACACGTGGCTGATCTCGGGTTTGACACGGCCCTCCTCAGCCCAGCGGAACAACTGGTCGACCCCGTTGCGCCACTGTGGCTCGAAGTGCGGCCCCATGTCCTTGTGGCGCTTCGGGTCATTGCCGAACTGCCCGTTGTAGTAACCCGCGTTGAGCGCCAGCACCTTGAGGTTCTTCACCAGCAGGATGTTGGCTGGAATCTGCGGTATCGTGCCGCCCGCGAAACCGATGGGAATGATGCGGCCCTCGGGGGCCATGCAGCGCAGCGACTGCATGAACACGTCGCCGCCCACCGGGTCGTACACGGCGTTTACGCCCTCGTGATCGGTGATGGCCAGCACACGCTCGCGAAAGTCTTCCGTACGGTAGTTGATGACATGGTCGGCGCCATGACGCTCGCAGACGCGCATCTTTTCCTCCGAACCGCAGGTGGCGATGACGGTGGCTCCCAGGATCTTCGCCAGGTCGATGGCGATGGTGCCCACGCCGCCCGCTGCGCCGTGGATGAGAATGCTCTCCCCGGCCTGCAGGTGAATCCACTGCGGCCACACCAGCGCGATGTAGGAGGTCATGTACGAACTGGTGAACGCGATCGACTGATGGAACGGGATTGCGTCCGGAATATGAAAGGTGCGATGCGAGAATGCGGTGCATTCTTCTGCATAGGCGCCAATGGTGACAAAGCTCGTGACGCGGTCCCCCTTCTTGAATCGCGTCACGCCTTCGCCAACCTCCGACACGTAGCCCGCCACTTCGATGCCTGGCACATGCGGCAGCGGCGGCTTGATCTGGTACTTGCCCTCCACCCTGAGAGACAGGCCGAAGTTCATGCCCGCGGCCTGTGTGCGGATCTTGACCGACCCCGGCTCGACTACGGGCGAAGGCCAGTCGTCCTCGATATGCAGATTCTCGAATTTCGTCCACTGCCGGACGACTAGGGCGCGCATGGAACGGATTCCTGTGGTGAATCGATGGTTGAGAGCAGCGGGAGGGCCCTAGTGTAGTGCGTCAAACAGATTGCAACTTATTGAGTCGTGCACGTGCTTTGACGACCTTCGCGAGGATGTCCGAGGCACGCGCCGTCCAGATGAACGGCTTGGGATTACGGTTATGGTTCTCGACATAGGATTCGATGGTACTGA
>CANJXQ010000125.1 GCA_947478805.1 Betaproteobacteria bacterium
GTTTTCCATCAAGCAGACGGCGGTGCCGGTGGGCTTCGGCATGGCGGGGTTGTTCATCCCGTTGCTGCTCACGCAGATGCGCTGGCAGTGGGTGGCGGTGATCCTCGCGTGCATCCTCGCGGCGGCCGCGCTGGCAATGTTCGCTGCGCGGCTCTATGTGCCGGGCGTTGGCGCGTCGGCGGGCGGTCTCCTGCGATGGAATGACTTCATCGGCCCGGTGCGCGACATCCTGCGCGATCCGCTGATGCGCCGGCGCGGCATGATGGCGGTGGCGTATTCCGGCACCCAGACTGCGATCACCGCTTACCTCGTGACCTTCCTCAATGTCGAAATCGGCATGACGCTGGTTGCCGCGGGCTCGGTGATGGCCATGGCGCAAGTAGGTGGCGTGACCAGCCGTATCCTTCTCGGGATCTCCGCCGACCTGTGGATGAAGCCGCGCATCCAACTCGCCATTGCGGGGATCGCCACCGCAATCTGCTGCATGGCCATGATGGCCATCACGCCGCAGTGGCCGTATGCGGCGATCACGGCGTTGTGCGTGCTGTTCGGCACCTTGTCGTTCGCATGGAACGGCGTGTTCCACGCCGAGACCGCGAGCATTGCTGCACCGGGACAGATCGGCCGCGTCACGGGCGGCATGCAGGTATTCGTTTCGGCCGGGGCCATGGGCGGGCCGGCGCTCTTCTCGCTCATCCTCGCGTTGACTTCCAGCTTCGGGGTGGCTTTTGTCGTGCTCGCGCTGCCGACCCTGGTGGTTGGCGCGATGTTCCTTTCGCCCGTTCGCGAGGGCGCCGCCACCGGCGAGGCGCGATGAGAAAGCTTGGCGAGCGCAGCGTTCCGGGGACGATTCCCGCCGCCGCATTCGCGGCGATCTTCACCTTGCTGTTGCACATGACCCTGACGCTGGTGACCGCGATCCCCGGCGTGCTCGCGCCCGTCGCGGCCAAAGTCTTCGGTTTGCATCCGGGGCGCGTGGGCTTGCTGGTGGCGGCGATCTTCATCATCGCCATGGCGGCGAGCCTTGCAACGCCGGGCATATTGGCACGCTGGGGCGTGGCGCGCGCCTGCCAGGCGGTGGCAGCGGGGTCGGCCATCGGCCTCTTTGCCATGGCGGCCGCGGGTTACGGGGCGCAATGGGCCGGCGACAGCGGCGCCATGCCGCCGCAGGTGTTCATCGCCCTGCTCTTCGTGTCGGCGCTGGCACTTGGCGTGCCCAACGGCATGATCAACCCGATCAGTTCGATGATCCTGTTTCGCGCCGTGCCGGCCAACCTGCGCGCGTTTTTCTTTTCGGTGAAGCAGACCGCCGTGCCCGGGGGCTATGCGGTTGCGGGGCTGCTGGTGCCTTCGCTCCTCTTGGTGATGAGCTGGCAGGCTGCGCTTGCAGTGCTGGGGCTGGCTGCGATCGCCTGGCTCCTGCTCACCATGGTGGTGCATGTCGAGGTTTCGCCGGAAGCCGCGCGTGGCCAACCTGCGGCAACGCGTGCCGGCAGGATGCGCGCATTCCTTGAGCCGATACGCACGGTGTGGAAGCGGCGGGCCATGCGCGAAATGGCCCTGGTGTCGATGATCTATTCCATGAACCAGACGGTGATGGCGTCCTACCTGGTGTCCTATCTCAACCTGGAGATCGGGCTCTCGCTGGTGCTGTCGGGAGCCATCTTCGCGGCCCTGCAGTTCACCGGCATGCTGGGCCGGATCGTGTGGGGCCTGTCGGCGGACCTGTGGGTGAAGCCGCGCACGCAGCTCGGGCTGCTTGGGGCGGCCGGCGGCGTGTGCGGCCTGACGGTGTCCCTCTTTACCCCCGCCTGGCCGCAGGCCGCGATGCTCGCGGTGTGCGTGCTGTTCGGCCTGACCGCCGTGTCCTGGAACGGCATCTTCCTCTCCGAAGTGGCGCGCCTGTCGACCCGCGGCGACATGGGCACCATGACGGCGGGCACCGGCGTGTACAACAACCTGGGTGCGCTCGCGGGGCCGGGGCTGTGCTCGCTGCTGGTGGCCTTCTCGGGCATTTACGCGCTGGGCATCGCCGTATTCGCCGTCGCGCCGCTCGTTCTCGGCGCCTACCTCGTCCTGACACGGTCGCCTGAATGAGCCTCGCGACGGCGCGGGGCGATGAGCCGAACCTGCATACGGCCACGCGCGGCACCGCGGTCATGTTCGCGCTGCACAGCCTGTGCTACATGGCGATCTCGGTGCCGGCAGTGATCGCGCCCGTGGTGGCGGGCGATATCGGCATCGATGCCTCGCGGCTGGGAGTCCTGGTGGCGACCAACTATCTTTTCATCATGCTGGCAGGGCTTTCCTGCGGGCTGCTGATCGCGCGCCACGGGCCGATGCGGGTGTGCCAGGGCAGCGCGGCGCTGAGCGGGCTGGGCTTGCTGAGCGCATCGGCGATCGGCGCGCTGGTGCTCGCCGCCACGCAGCAGTGGGGCGTGGCCGTGCCCGGTTCGGCGCTGGCGCCGCTGTTCGCGGCGCTCTTGTTCGTCAGCGTGTCTGCGCTCGGCTTTGGCATGGGCCTGGTCAATCCGGTGAGTTCGCAGGTGTTGTTCGTGTCCGTGCCGCCACGCCATCGCAGCCTGGTGTTCTCCATCAAGCAGATGGGATCGCCTGTCGGTACCGCGGTGGCGGGCCTGCTCATTCCGTCCCTGTTGCTGTTGACGTCATGGCCGGTTGCGCTGGTGGTCGTGTCCGCACCGGCGCTGCTGTTCGTGCTGCTCGCGCCGGGCATGCCGGCCTACATGTTGCGGTACGAGCAGGGCGGCACGGCCGGTAGCGGGCCCGGCGTGCCGGCGCGGTTTCGCCTTTCCACCTTCGTCGAGCCGGTACGCATCATGTGGCGTGCGCTGACCATGCGCGAGATGGCCATCATGTCGATGCTGCTGGCGATCAACCAGATGAGCGTCAGCGCATTCCTCGTCACCTACCTGACATTGGAGGTGGGCCATTCGCTGGTGACGGCGGGGAGCCTCTTCGCCGTCACCCAGCTCGCCGGACTCATCGGCAGGGTCGTGCTCGGGCTGACTGCTGATCGGATGTTCTCGCCGCGCCGCCAGCTCGGGCTACTTGGCGTCATTGGTGGGGCGAGTGCCATACTGCTGGGCATGGTCGATGCACAGTGGTCCTACATGGCGCTGGCGTCATTGTGCGCGGTGTTCGGCGCAACCTCGCTGGCGTGGAATGGCGTGCTGCTCGCCGAGGTGGCGCGACTGGCCGGCCCGGGGCAGGTCGGCACCGCCACCGGCGGGGTGCAGACCTTCATGTCCGGGGGCGCCATCGTCGGACCGATCGTGTTCTCGGCGCTGGTGGCCGCGAGCGGTCACTACACCGCGGGCTTCATCGTGGGCGCCATCCCGGTGCTGTTGATGGGCGCACGAATGAGCCTCACCCGCATGCCGTCGGCACAAAAATCATGATCATAATCTTCATGCGAATGTCCAATGAATGGGATATAGACCATGAAATTGATCATATTTCAGGAAATGTTCGGCGCCCGCCTGTCGCTCGTTGCCGGCTGGCCGTGCCATGAGCGTGCCCGTGCAACAAGCCGCCGGCGCCGCGCCGACCACCGCGACGGCGGTCAGGGCCACCGCGATCACCATGGGACTGCACGCGCTGTGCACGGTGGCGATGGTGGTGCCGGGCTTGTTTGCGCCTGTTGCAGCCGCCGACTTCGGCGCGGACCCCTCGCGCCTCGGCGTGGTGGTGGCGATCTTCTACCTGGGCATCTTTCTGTCGAGCCTCGCCAGCGGCATGGTCCTTGCGCGCATGGGCGACCTGCGTGCCGCGCAGCTCTCGGGCTGGCTGTGCGCGCTGGGTATGGCGCTCACGGCGTTGGCAGGCTGGTGCGCTGCATGGGCGAGCGCCGGGGAGTCGCTGTCGGGGATCGCGCGAGGGGTGCTGCTGGCAGGCGGTCTTTTCGGGCTGCTCTTCGCGGCCAGCCTGTCGCAGGGCCTGGGCTACGGCATGCTCAACCCGGTGGGCTCGCAGATCCTGTTTCGCGCCACGCCGCCGGAAATCCGCTCGTTCGTGTTTTCCATCAAGCAGTCGGCGGTGCCGGCCGGGCAGATGCTGGCAGGGCTGATCATCCCGAGCCTGTTGCTTTTCTTCGGCTGGCAAAGCGTGGTGCTCGGCGTGGGCCTCATGATCTTTGCCTACACCGTCGCCATGAACTGGATGCGGCTCGATGCCTCGGCCGCGGCGCATGCAAAGGCAACAGAGCACGCAACGGCAACAGCGCACGCAACGGCAACAGCGGATGGGGCAGTGAAGGCGGCGGGCGGCGGGCGGCTCTCCGAGTTTCTTGCGCCGGCGAAGATCGTCTGGAACACGCCGGCGTTGCGCGAGTTGGGCTGGGTGGGGATGACCTATTCGGTGAACCAGTTGTGTTTCCTGTCGTTCCTCGTGTCTTATTTGAACCTCGAGATCGGCATGTCGCTGGTGCTGGCCGGGTCGCTGTTCGCCGCATCGCAAGTGGGCGGCATGCTCGGGCGCCTGACCTGGGGTTTCGTCGCCGACCGTTGGGTCACACCGCGCGTGCAGTTGGGCGTGCTGGGCATTGTCGGCAGCTCGTGTGGCATGCTCTCGGCGCTGTTCACCCCGGCCTGGCCCGTGGCCATCATCGCGGTGATCAGCGTGATCTACGGTGCGACCGCGGCATCCTGGAATGGCGTGTACTTCGCCGAGGTGGCACGTCTGTGCCCGCGCGATGAGGTCGGGCGCCTGACCGGAGGCCTGCAGTTCTACATGTCGGTGGGCGGCGGACTAGGCCCGCTCCTGTTCTCGGTGCTGGTCGGCATCATCGGAACCTATGCCGTGGGCTTCGCGGTGTTCGCCTTGCCTGCCCTGTACGTCGGGCTGCGCCTGATGCTGCCGAGCAGGGGTGCGCCGACATGAGCGGCGCCGGCGGCGCGCCTGGCCACTCGCCTGAAGGCGCGCAGGGCATCGTCGTCGTGCTGGCGGTGACGCTGCTGGTGCAGGTGCTGATTGCCTTCGCCTTCACGGTGCCTGCCGTGATGGCGCCGCAGGTGGCGGGCGACCTCGGCGTCGCGCCCGAGTCCCTCGGTCTTTACATGCTCCTGACCGGCGTTGCCGCCATGGTGATGAGCCCTTTCATTGGCGGGTACATCCATCGCTTCGGCGCGTTTCGCATCAACCAGGCGGGTGTGCTGCTGGTGGCCCTGTCGATGCTGGCGGGCGCGCTGGGCTGGATTCCGATGTTGCTTGCCAGCGCCGTATTGCTTGGGATCGGACAGACCACGGCCATGCCCACGGCAGCGCATCTCCTGGCGCGCGTCACGCCGGCGCACCGGCTGGGGGTGGTGCTGTCGATCCGCCAGGCTGGAATGCCCTTGGGGGCGAGCCTGGCGGGGCTGATCGTGCCCGCCCTGCTGCTGGTGACCGACTGGCGCTATGCCCTAGTGCTGTTCGCACTCGTGCTGCTGGCGGCCGTGCTCGCCGAGGCGCCGATGCAATCGCGGGTGGAAGGCGGTTCGCACCGTCCGACGGGCGCCCCCTCGGCCCGCCTGCCGGCGCTGATGCGCAGTCTCATGGCGAATCCGGGCCTGCGCGCCATCAGCATCGGCTCGTTCAGCTACACGTTCGCGCAAATGTCGCTGATGGCCTTCCTCGTCAGTTATCTCAACCTCGAGCTGGGCTACAGCCTCGCCAGCGCCGGTGCCGTCATGGCCTTGTCGCAGGGCGCTGCGCTGTTTGCGCGCCTGTTCTGGGGCTGGGTGGCCGATCGCTGCGGCGACTCTTTCCTGGTCATGGCGCTGCTCGGCGTGGCCTCCGCGCTGCTGAGCGTGGCCACGGGCCTGGTCACGCCGGCCTGGCCGGTGTGGCTGGTGTGCCTGCTCGCCATGGCGCTCGGCGCGACCCTGACCTCATGGAATGGCGTGTATGCCGGCGCGGTGGTGCGCCTTTCGCCCCAGGGCGAGGCGGGCGCCATGATGGGGGCGAGCAATGTGCTGGGCTACGCCGGCATGTTGCTGGGGCCGCCGGCCGGTGCGATCGGGGTTTCGCTGACCGGCACGTATGCAGCATCGTTCTTCCTGGGTGCGCTCGTCATCCTGCCGGCGGCGTGGGTCTTGTGGGAAGTTCGCCGCCACCCGCGCCTGCACCCGCACTGATCGTGCGCGCGATGGGTGCCATCTCTGAGTCGGGCGCGGTTTCATGACGAACGCGCGCGATCTCGTGCTGCTGCTGCATGGCCTGTGGATGAATCGCTTTACGATGCTGCCGCTTGCAAGTGCGCTCGAGGCCGAGGGCTTCGACACGGTGTCGCTGGGCTATCGGTCCATGATGAGTTCGCCGCAGGAAAACCTTGCCCGCCTTGCGGCGCGTCTCGACGCGATGGCCGCGCGTCGCATCCACGTGGTTGGCCACAGCATGGGCGGGGTGTTTGCGCTGGCCTTGCTGCAGCACCGCGCCAACGCGGCGCGTGCGGGGACGGCGCAAATTCCCGGACGCATCGTGTTGCTGGGCTCTCCCGTTGCGGGCTGCGAGGCGGCGAGAGTCGTGTCGACGCATGCGGGTGGCCGCTGGCTGCTCGGCAAGACCATGCCGCTGTGGGAGTCGCTGCCCGTGCTTTCGCTCCCCGCCGGTTGCGAGGTCGGAGCCATTGCCGGGACGCGGCGCATCGGCCTCGCGCACATGCTCGTGCACCTGGCGGGAGAGCACGATGGCGTGGTGCGCCTCGAGGAGACGCGCATGCCCGGTCTTGCCGATCATCGCGTGCTGCCGGTGAGCCATTTCGGCATGCTGGTATCGCGCGAGGTGGCTCGCCAGTGCGCAGCCTTCCTGCGCAATGGGAAGTTTTCGCCATGAACCGGGGCTGTGGGGAAATGTCATTTCGCAAGACAGGCGCCCAACGCGGTACGTCGATGCGGCGATTGCTCGCCGCGGCCGTCATCGTGCTGTCGTGCCTTGTTTCCGGTTGCAGCACCTTCGCCTACTATGCGCAGGCGGTGAGCGGGCACTTCGAGATGATCGGACAGGCACGCCCCCTCGATGCGGTGGAGCGCGACCCGGCGACGCCGGAGCGCCTGAAGGAACGCCTCGCGCTGGCGCGTGAGATCCGCGAATTCGCCAGTCGTGAGCTGGGACTTCCCGACAATGGCAGCTACCGGCGCTATGCCGATATCGGCCGTCCCTTCGTGGTGTGGAATGTGTTCAGCACGCCTGAGTTTTCCATCGAGCCGATCGAGCACTGCTTTCCGGTGGCCGGCTGCGTGGTCTATCGCGGCTACTACGCCGAGGCCGATGCGCGGCGCGAAGCCGCGCGCGAGGCGGCGCTGGGGCGCGATGCCTATGTCGGCGGCGTTCCCGCCTACTCGACGCTGGGCTGGTTCGATGATCCCCTGCTGAGCAGCTTCGTGTTCCAGCCCGAAGTGGAGCTTGCACGGCTGATCTTCCATGAACTCGCGCACCAGGTCGCCTATGCGAGCAGCGACTCGGTGTTCAACGAATCCTTTGCCAGCGTGGTGGAGGAGGAGGGCGTGCGGCGCTGGCTCGCGCAGCGCGCTGGTTCGCCGCGAACGCCGTCGGGCGGCGCGGCGGGGGCAGCGTCATTCCAGCAGTACGAAATCGCACGCGCGCGGCGGCATGCCTTCACCGATCTGCTGCTGGGCTACAGGGCGCGCCTGAAGACCCTGTTCAACTCGCCAGGCGACGATGCGTCGAGGCGCCGCGGCAAGGCGGCCTTGTTCTCCGCGCTCGCCGAGGACTATGCGCGTCTCAAGGCATCGTGGGACGGGTTCCCCGGTTACGATCGCATCATGGCGGGTGCCAACAACGCGCTGCTGGCGTCGGTTGCCTCCTACAACGCGTTGGTGCCGGCGCTGTCCGAATTGCTGGACAGGCAGCAGCGTGACCTGCCGGCGTTCTATCGCGAAGTGAAAGCGCTTGCGCGCCTGACGAAAGCGGAGCGAATGAAGCGATTCGGGTTGAAGCCCGAGCAAGACCCGGTTGCAAGACGAATTGAGCATCCGCTGGCTTGGAAGGCATGAGCGGAGGTTTCGCTCGAACTGAAATGCATCCTAACGGCAGTCGGGCGGCAGGAAGGATGGCTTGAGGGTGGCGTCCGCACTGCACTGCCATTGGATCTTCCCGCCATGGGTGTTGCGTGTGGGACGAAAGGTGATGCTCCGCCCCTTCAGCTCCGGCAGCACCGAAAACGTGATGAGCACGCTGCCTTCGTTCCCCAGGCGATAGCCGCCGCCGTCGGGATAGGGTACCCATTGCGGCACGCCCAGTTCCCCCGCGGTCGGCCAGCGCTGCTCGCGTTGTTGGAAAGCGTCGATCTTCTGGCGCAGTTCCTCCGTTTGGGTGATGGCGTAATGCACGCGCCAGCGCCGATTCATGTCGCGTTCCGCGCCGGTCGCGATGCTGATCGCGATGCCGATTGCCAAGCACGAGAGGACGGCGCCCAGCGTATTGAGCACGCCCGGTTTCTGGGCAGCCTCGGCCTTGGATATGCTCTCCGGGTCGGCGCTGTAGCGCACGACCCGTGACCCGGCCAGCAGATCGAACAGCGATTCCCTGTGCGGCATGAAGCCCATCAAGGCCCAGGGCAGGGGAAACAGCAGCCATGTGATCGACTGCGCAGTGCCCGCCCATTCGCTGGACAAGGCCAGTTGGCCGAAGATTGCGGGCTGGATGCACCAGCTCAACATCGCGCCAGCGCGTACCAGCGACGAGCGCCAGCCCAGTGGCCTGCCGCTCCGGTCGCACAGCTTGATACGGCAGATCCACTTGCCCAGCGTCCCCTGCAACGGGGTCAGGGGCATCAGGGCGAAGTAGGTGAATATCAGCGACGGGATGAGTATGGCGGGTTGAAAGCCCGCGTCATTGACCCAGGCAGAGGCAAAGCCAATTGCCACGATGTCGAGCAGCACTGCACCCGCGCGATTGCCGATGTCTGCAGCGATCGTGACCCGCGCAGGCGGCTTTTTCATGCGCGATGCTCGCATGACACCATGGAATGCGCCATATGGGGAGGCGGACTATTCCGCTTCGGTCGCGCGGCGCCGCTTGGCTTCGGTTTCGATGGCGGCGATCAGCGTGGGCTGCTGCCCTGCCAGCTGGTAGAAGTCGGCCACATTGAGTTCGAGGATGGTGCAGGGCGTGACCGTGGTCACATCGGCCGAACGCGGTTTGCGATCGAGCAACGCCATCTCGCCGAAGAAGTCACCGTCGCGCAGCGACTTGATGCGTGCGCCCAGGTGCACAGCCACCTCGCCGCTGACCAGGAAGTACATCGACTCGCCGGCCGCGCCCTTGCGAATGACGGTTGCACCTGCGGGGAAACTGCGCGAACGCAGCCGCCCGACGATGTCGGCGATGGCGATGGCACCCACTTCGGAGAAGAACGGCACGCGCGCGACCAGGTCCCAGATGCGCACGAACTCACGACGGCGCACCTCCTCGGCAAATCCGGTGGCGAGAATGCCGGCGAGCAGCGCCAGCACCGAGATGCCGCACAGCATGACGATCCCCCCCAGCATGCGCCCGAGTGCCGTGTGCGGCACCACGTCGCCGTAGCCGGTGGTGGTCAAGGTTACGGCAGCCCACCATAGTGCGGCCGGGATGCTGCCGAAGTGCTCCGGCTGTTCCGCGCCCTCCAGCCAGTGCGCAATCGTGGCAGACGAGAAAAGCACGATGATGAACAGCGCCGCCGCCGCCCCCAGCGCCGAGCGCTCGTTGTGGAATACGCGGGCAATCAAGCCGACGCCCGGCGCATGCGTGGCGAGCTTGAGCACCCACAGCAGCACGAAGACGGATGCCGACTCCGCGCCCAGCCTTGCGCCGCCGGAGGCAGCCGCCAGCGCCGGCATCACTGCCAGCAAGTCGATGATGCCTTCAGGAGACAGCGCCCAGCGGATGCGCGAGCGGATGGCGGTCTTGGACAGCAGGTGGGGAATTTCCGGGGCAATCCACAGCCGCGCGAGGTATTCGACCAGAAAGCCAAGGGACACGATGCCGGTCACGGTTGCCGCCAGGGCTCGGTAGGACGGCGCCAACCCTTCGACCGTGCCGCCTGAAACCGAGATGATGCCGACCAGGATCAGCAGTGTCTCCACGGTTCGCACGCGGCGGGCCACGTGGCCCTCGCTGGCCGGATTCATCACACCGGCAACCCGTGTGCGTAGCGTTCGTGCGCTCACCTGCTCTCCCAGAATCACATTGAACCCGGGCGGATTCTATCCAATCCTGCGGGTATTCCCGACCGCCGTCGCTTTGGCCCGCTTTGGGAGCGCTTCGGCCGCAAACCGGCCCATTCCTGGAAACCATGCCTTGCAGGCGCGAAAGGTGCTCCCATTGTCGTTTCCTTGAACATTTGGTTTGCTATTCGAGACACATGCGCCTACCATTGGCACTCTCCCCTGTTGAGTGCTAATGGCCTTCGGGTGCCCCTTCAGGCGCCCGTGGTGGCGAGACTGGCCTCGAACATCCTGACACTCCCTTCCGTCGGGATATCTCCAAGAAGTCCTACTGATTCATCGCAATGAAAGCATCCAATCTCATGAAGATTCGTCCTTTGCATGACCGCGTGGTCGTCGAGCGTATCGACGCGGAAACCAAGAGTGCCGGTGGCATCGTCATACCCGACAATGCAGCCGAGAAGCCCGACCAGGGCAAGGTCATTGCCGTGGGCAACGGCAAGATCCTGGAAGACGGCAAGGTGCGCCCGCTCGACGTCAAGGTCGGCGACCGCATCCTGTTCGGCAAGTATTCCGGCACCACGGTAAGACTCGACAACATCGAATACCTCGTCATGCGTGAAGAGGACATCATGGGCACTTTCGTTTAAGCCTCGCTGTCCGAGCGAGGGCGCGCTTGCGAAGCGCGATTCCCTCGCACCCCCCCGGGGACGCAAGACCCTTTCCAATTCAGGAGCAAAGAACCATGGCTGCAAAAGACGTACGATTCCACGAAGATGCGCGACACAAAATGCTGGAGGGGATCAACATCCTCGCCAACGCCGTCAAGGCAACGCTCGGACCCAAGGGCCGCAACGTCATCCTCGAGCGTTCATACGGCGCGCCCACTATCACCAAGGACGGCGTTTCGGTCGCCAAGGAAATCGAACTGAAGGACAAGTTCCAGAACATGGGCGCGCAGATGGTGAAGGAAGTCGCGTCCAAGACCTCCGACGTGGCCGGTGACGGCACCACGACGGCGACCGTTCTGGCACAGGCCATCGTTCGTGAAGGCATGAAGTACGTGGCCGCGGGCATGAACCCGATGGACCTCAAGCGCGGCATCGACAAGGCGGTGGCTGCCGTCGTCGCCGAGCTGAAGAAGATTTCCAAGCCCTGCACCACCTCCAAGGAAATCGCCCAGGTCGGATCGATTTCCGCCAATGCCGACGCGGAGATCGGCAAGATCATCGCCGATGCCATGGAAAAAGTAGGCAAGGAAGGCGTCATCACGGTTGAAGACGGCAAGGGCCTCGAGAGCGAACTCGAAGTGGTCGAAGGCATGTTGTTCGACCGCGGGTATCTCTCGCCCTACTTCATCAACAATCCGGACAAGCAGACCGCCATTCTGGACAATCCCTACGTGCTCCTGCACGACAAGAAGATTTCCAATATCCGCGACCTCCTTCCCGTACTGGAAGCGGTTGCCAAGGCTGGTCGTCCGCTCTTGATCATCGCCGAGGAACTCGAAGGCGAGGCGCTGGCCACCCTGGTGGTGAACAACCTTCGCGGCATCCTCAAGACCTGCGCCGTCAAGGCCCCGGGCTTCGGTGATCGTCGCAAGGCCATGCTCGAGGACATCGCCATCCTGACCGGTGGCCAGGTGATCGCCGAGGAAGTGGGTCTCACGTTGGAGAAGGTCACGCTGAAGGATCTCGGACAGGCCAAGCGCATCGAGATCACCAAGGAAGAGACGACGATCATCGACGGCTCGGGCGACGGCAAGGCGATCGAGGCACGGGTGAAGAACATCCGCGTCCAGATCGAGGAAGCGACCTCCGACTACGACAAGGAAAAGCTGCAGGAGCGCGTTGCAAAACTCGCCGGCGGCGTGGCCCTGGTCAAAGTGGGTGCCGCAACAGAGATCGAGATGAAGGAAAAGAAGGCGCGCGTCGAAGACGCCCTGCACGCAACCCGTGCGGCCGTTGAAGAAGGCATCGTGGCCGGTGGCGGCGTTGCGCTGCTGCGCGCCCGCTCCGCGCTGGACAAGATGAAAGGCGACAACCATGACCAGGACGCCGGCATCAAGATCGTGTTCCGTTCGCTGGAAGAGCCGCTGCGCGCCATCGTTGCCAACGCGGGTGCAGAGCCCTCGGTGGTGGTGAACAAGGTCGTCGAAGGCAAGGGCAGCTACGGCTTCAATGCCCAGACCGAAGCCTATGGCGACCTAGTCGAGATGGGCGTTGTCGATCCGACCAAGGTAACCCGCACCGCGCTGCAGAACGCAGCATCGGTGGCCGGCCTGATCCTCACCACCGA
>CANJXQ010000126.1 GCA_947478805.1 Betaproteobacteria bacterium
GCCACGCGCCACGTGCAGGTCGCCGAAATGGTGATCGAGAAGGCCAAGCGCCTGGTCGAGCACAAGAAGGACGTGGTCATCCTGCTCGACTCCATCACGCGGCTGGCGCGCGCCTACAACACCGTGGTCCCTGCATCTGGCAAGGTGCTCACCGGTGGCGTCGATGCCAACGCGCTGCAACGTCCCAAGCGTTTCTTTGGCGCGGCACGAAACATCGAAGAAGGCGGATCGCTTACCATCCTCGCCACCGCACTGATCGATACCGGCTCGCGCATGGACGACGTGATCTACGAAGAGTTCAAGGGCACGGGCAACATGGAAATCCATCTTGACCGGCGCATGTACGAGAAGCGCATCTTCCCCGCCATCAACGTCAATCGTTCCGGCACGCGCCGCGAGGAGCTGCTGATCGACAAGGAAATCCTGCAGAAGATCTGGGTGCTGAGAAAGCTGCTGTATCCGATGGATGACCTTGAAGCCGCGGAGTTCCTCGTCGACAAGATCCGCCAGACGAAATCCAATGGCGACTTCTTCGACTCGATGCGCCGCGGTTAGTACTGCAAATCAACTAGTTGCGTCGTTTTTTGGCGGACTCCTCCGCGCTGCCGCAGGGCCCGTCAGCTTGCCCCCAAGACCCCGTTCTGGGATAATTCGCCCCCTTCCCACTAAGCCTTGCGGACTTGGCGGCCACCACCAACCGGCGTGCCCAGGCAACCGCAAACAACCAAGGATCCAAAATGAAAGCCACCGGCCATCCGGAGTACGCGGAAATTCAGGTGACCTGCTCCTGCGGGCACCAGTTCAAAACGGCATCGACCATGGGCAAGCCCCTGCAAATTGAAGTCTGCTCGGAATGCCACCCTTTTTACACGGGCAAGCAGAAGATCCTCGACACCGCGGGCCGGGTGGAGAAGTTCCGCCAGAAGTACGCCAAGGGAGGCGCCAAGACCAAGGCACCGGCTGCCGCAGCCTGAGTCCTTGTTCGCGCAGTCCGTCAAACGGCAAAATCAGGCAGCTTCGGCTGCCTTTTTTGTTGGTGGCAGGTGGCGGGGACCGCGATGCGCAACTCGCATTCAACGATCTTGCCCAATTCAGGCATTGAAGTGATTTCGACTGCAAGCAGGAGGAGCATGTGCCGTCGGCCTTGAATCGCCCGCGCAGACCCGTTCGTTTCACGCGCTTGGGCATGGCCCTTGCCGCTTCGCTTGTCGTGGCCCTCTGCAGTTGCGCCACCAACCCGGTCACGGGCCAGGCCAATTTCGTGCTGATGTCGGAGACTCAGGAAGTCTCCCTTGGGCAACGCGCCGACCAGGACGTGAAGAAGCAGTATTCGCTCTACGACCTGAAGGGCCTGCAGGCCTACGTCCACTCGATCGGGCAGAAGCTTGCACGCGTGAGCCACCGGCCCAATCTCGAATACCGCTTCACGGTGCTCGACAGCCCCGAGGTCAATGCCTTCGCCCTGCCCGGCGGCTACATCTACATCACCCGCGGCATCATTGCCTACCTCAACTCGGAGGCCGAACTCGCCGCCGTGCTCGGCCATGAATTGGGCCACGTCACGGCGCGACACGGCGTTCGGCAGGCGAGCGCCGCGCAGGGTGCCGACATCCTGTTCAATATCCTCGGCGCGGTCAGCCCGGCAATGCGCTCGAGCGGCGTGCAGAATGTGACCGGGCTGCTCGGCAATGCGCTGCTCTCCGGGTACGGACGCGAGCACGAGTTGGAAGCGGACCGCATCGGCGCCGAGTACCTGGCACGCGCAGGTTACGATCCGCAGGCCATGATCAAGGTGATCGGCGTACTGAAGAGCCAGGAATTGTTTGACGCCGATGTCGCCAAGCAGGAAGGGCGTCAGGCGCGCGCCTACCACGGCCTGTTCGCAACCCATCCCGACAACGACACCCGGCTGAAGGAAGTGATTGCTGCGGCCGACAAGTTCCGCACAGCGGGGGGCGCAGCGCTCGCGCGCGAGCGCTTTCTCGAGCACAGCGACGGCATGATTTTCGGGGATAGTCCGCGCGAGGGCATCCGCCGCGGCAATGCGTTCTTCCATCCGGATCTCGGATTCACGCTCACCATTCCGGAGGGATGGCGAATCTCCAACCTGCCGGACCGCCTGATCCTGACCGCTCCGGGCGGCGAGGCGGGAACGGAGTTGCGCATGGAAAACCGCCCCAACGATGCGCCCTCGGCGATGTTGCGCCGGATCACCCGAGGCACCGTCAACGATATCGACATATCACCGGTCAATTCGCTGCCCGCGGCAAGCGCCGACAACCGCGGCCGCCACGTAGGCATCGTCTATCTTGGCGACAAGGCGTTCGTATTTTCCGGCGGGGGAAAAAGCGAAGAAGTGGCGCAACGCGCACTGCCAGGCATGCGCCAGGCGATGCGCTCCTTCCATCCCATAACGGCCGATGAGCGCGCGCGCGCGAGGCCGCTGACGGTCAAGCTGATACAGGCCGATGCAATCACGCGGTTCGCCTCCCTGGCCGCAAAATCCCCTCTCGGGCGCAATGCCGAGGGATACCTGCGTCTCATCAACGGCTCCTATCCGGGTGGCGAGCCCGCGCCGGGAGCGAAGGTCAAGGTCATCGATTGAAACTGCCGCGCATCCGCATTCCGCTACCGCTTGCAGCGCTGGTATCGCTGGCCGCGACCTACCTCCTGTTCGGGCTGGTCGGGCACGCGCCGTGGAAGAGCCACGACGCCATCGGTGTTGGCGTGATGCACCAGATGCTCAACGGCGCCGGCCTGGACAACTGGCTGGTTCCCCGCCTCGCCGGAGAACGCTATCTCGAGGACGGGCCGCTCTACTATGCGCTCGCGGCCTTGTGCGCGAAACTGCTGTCCTTCGCTTTTGCCGCGCATGACGCTGCGCGTATCGCCAGCGCCATCAGCGTTGGCGCCGCCATCTGGCTGCTGCGCACGGCCGCAAGGCAACTGCATGGACGCAATGAGTCGGACAACGCCGCACTGGTGCTTATCGGCTGTCTCGGCTTGTTCGTCCATGCGCATGAAGTGCTCGCTGCAAACGGCGCGCTGGCCGGTGCGGCCCTCGCCTGGCTCGGCATCACGCGCGCAACCAGAACCATTGCCAACGCCGGTGTCGATGGAACTGCCGCGCGGCGAAACGCGCTGGTCGCCGGACTGATGTTTGGCGCGGGGGCTGCGATCGCCCTTTGGAGCAAGGGGCCCGCGCCCGTGTTGCCGCTGCTAGCCAGCGCACTCGCTGCCCCCTTGCTTGGCAGCGCATGGCGCACCCGCGCGTGGTGGGCATTCGTTGCGACCGGCCTGGCCATCGTTGCCGCGGCATTGTTCCTGTGGTTGATGGCCCTGCACATGGACAACCCTGTGTTGCCGGCTGCCTGGTTGCAGGCGCAAGTTGATTTCTTCGCCGCCCCCACCGGCGCGCGCGTGCTCGAGCAACTGCAACTCCTGTCCTGGGCGGCCTGGCCCGCCTGGCCGCTCGCCTTATGGGCGCTGTGGGATCGCCGGCGTCGCCTGCGTAACGACCCGTTGCTGCCCACCGTTGCGGGTGCCATTGCCGCACTGGCCGTTTTTCTGTTCGCCAGCGACGTGAACGAACTTGCCTCCCTGCCCCTGTTGCCGCCGCTGGCATTGCTGGCCGGGGCCGGCGTCCTCGTGCTCAGGCGCGGGGCCGCCAACGCCATGACCTGGTTCGGTGCGATGACCTTTACCTTGCTGGGTGCGCTGGTATGGCTGGGCTGGGTCGCCATGATGACAGGCATCCCGAAGCAAATTGCGCTGAACTTCGCCAAGCTCGAACCGGGACACGTGCCGCAGTTCAGTGCATGGGCACTGTCCATCGGCCTGCTATTGACCCTGGCATGGGTCTGCCTCATCGCCCGCAGTGAGCGTTCGCTGCAGAAAAGCGCGGCCATTTGGGCGGGCGGCGTGACATTTCTCTGGAGCCTGACCATGACGCTTTGGCTGCCCTGGATCGACTACGGCAAGACCTACGCCCCGGTCTCGGCATCGCTGTCGGCAGCACTGCGCAAGGCCGAGTTGCCGGCAAATGCCTGCATTGCCAGCCGCGGACTGGGCGAATCACAGCGCGCTGCGTTTGATTATCATGCCCGCATCGTCACCCGGCGACTGGAAGTCGTACCCAACGCGCACTGCCCCGCGCTGCTGATACAGGGAAGTGCAGGCGCATCGGATCGCGTGGATGCAGGGTGGCGCCGGATTTGGGAGGGCAACCGCCCGCGCGACCGCGAACGCTACCGACTGTATGTTCGCGACCCTGCGCACAATTGAGGTCCGGACGTGGAGGTCCGGGCGGGGAGGTCCGGGCGGGGAGGTCCGGGCGGGGAGGTCCGGGCGGGGAGGTCCGCGCGTGCCCCCCGCATTGCTGAACCCGCGATGAAAGACACCCGATTGACACATTTCCGGAGCATGATTGCCCAATGTCCAAGCTAACCGATAGCCCGGCCTGGCGCGCGCTGGCCGAGCACCAGCGCCACATCGCTCCCCTGCAGATGCACGACCTGTTCGCCGCAGACCATGGACGCGCGAAACGATATTCCTTGGAATTCGGCGCAATTTACCTCGACTACTCGCGCCACCGCATCACCGATGACACGCTGCGCCTGCTGTTCGAGCTCGCGCGCCAGGCCAACGTCGGCGCCTGGATCGAGCGCATGTTTTCAGGCGAGCACGTCAACAACAGTGAAAACCGGGCGGCGCTGCATGTGGCCCTTCGTGCGGACCAGGAACGGTTTCCCACCGCTGGAAGCGAAGGGACGTCCGATGTCATGCCCGATGTCATGCTCATGGTTCGCGCAGCGCGAGCGCGCGCATATGCCCTGGCGGATGCCCTGCGGGCCGGCAGCATCAGCGGCGCAACCGGGAAACCCCTCTGTCATATCGTGAATCTCGGTGTTGGCGGCTCCGATCTCGGGCCGAGATTGCTATCCAGAGCGATGCGGTGCCAATCCGACAGCAGCCTGACGCTGCGCTTCGCAGCCAACGCCGATCCGGCGGATCTCGATGCAGCCCTTGCCGGGCTCGATCCGGAGCGCACGCTTTTCATCATCGCCTCAAAAACATTTACCACGGTGGAAACCCTGAGCAATGCCCGCCGCGCGCGCGCCTGGCTGGCAGCATCACTGGGCGATGCGCCCGAATTGTCGGCGCACTTCGCCGCAGTCACCGCCGATGAGGCGAAAGCGCACGCCTGGGGCGTTCCCGCCGAGCGCATCTTTCCGATGTGGGACTGGGTCGGCGGCCGGTTCTCCATGTGGTCGTCCGTGGGACTCGCTGCGGTGATCGCGGCAGGACCAGCGCATTTCGACAGCCTCCTCGCCGGAGCCCGTGCGATGGACGCGCATTTTCGCGAGGCGCCGCTGGAGCGCAACATGCCGGTGATCCTCGCGCTCCTGTCGGTCTGGTACTCCGCTTTTTTCGGCGCCGAGACGCATGCCTTGCTTCCCTATCTTGAGGACCTGCGCGATTTCCCCGCATGGGCGCAGCAACTGCAAATGGAGTCCAATGGCAAGGGCGTGGACCGCGATGGACAACCGGTCGACTACCCCACGGCACCGGTGATCTGGGGCAGCAGCGGCACCCTGAGCCAGCACTCCTTCCACCAGCTGCTGCACCAGGGCACGCGCCTGGTGCCTGCCGATTTCATCGTCCCGTGTTCCGGCGACAGCGATGCGGCGGCCCAGCACCTGCTGATTGTCAATGCGCTTGCGCAGGGATCGGCCCTGATGACGGGTGCCGCCGCAGCCGAGCCCTACCGCGTCTTGCCCGGCAACAAGCCCTCGAGCACGATCCTCATCGACAAACTGGAGCCGCACGCGCTGGGCCAGCTCCTCGCGCTCTACGAACACAAGGTCGTGGCCGAGGCCGCGCTGCTCAACATCAACCCGTTCGACCAGTGGGGTGTGGAGTTCGGCAAGTCGGTGGCCCAGTCGATCGAGCGCGGGCAACAGACCGAGCAACTGGATGCGTCGACCCAGTCCCTGCTTTCCCGGATCGAACCCTGGCGGCACTGAGCACCGAAGGGCACGTTTCGCGGCTTTGACGAAGGCAACCCCTGGGCCTATCCTGAACGGGGTCGGTCATCCGACGCACTAATCTGGAGTCATCACCATGAACAAGCCGCGGGAACTGAACGCGTCGGTGCTCAACGAACTGGCTGCGTTGCTGGGCGACCGCCTCAGCACCAATCAGGGCGTTCGCGACCACCATGGCAAGGACGAGTCGTCGCTCCCGTTCGCCTCCCCGCAAGCGGTGGTGTTTCCGCTGAGTACCGAAGAAGTCCGCGACATCGTCAACGTCTGCCGCACGCATGGCGTGCCGCTGATTCCCTTCGGCGCAGGCACCTCGGTCGAGGGGCAGGTACTGGCCGTGCGCGGCGGAATCACGGTGGACCTCGGCCGGATGAACAAGGTGCTGGCCGTGCACGAGGCTGATCTGGACGCCGTGGTGCAGGCAGGCGTCACGCGCAAGCAGTTGAATGAGGAAATCCGGCACACCGGTCTGTTCTTCCCTATCGATCCCGGGGCGGACGCCACGCTGGGCGGAATGTCCGCGACGCGCGCCTCCGGAACCAATGCGGTGCGCTACGGGACCATGCGGGAAAACGTGCTCGCGCTGACCGTGGTCCTTGCCGACGGCCGCATCATCCGTACCGCCCGGCGCTCGCGAAAGTCTTCCGCAGGGTACGACTTGACGCGCCTTTTTGTGGGCAGCGAAGGCACGCTGGGCATCATCACCGAAGTCTGCGTGCGCCTCCATGCCATGCAGGAAGCCATGTCGGCGGCGGTTTGCCGCTTTCCGAGCATGGCCGACGCGGTCAACACGGTGATCCAGTCGATCCAGTCCGGCATCCCCATCGCGCGCAGCGAATTCCTGTGCGAGACAACCATACGCGCCATCAACGCCTATTCGAAATCGATCCACCCCGAAGAGCCGCACCTGTTCTTCGAGTTCCACGGCACCGAAGCCGGGGTCAGGGAACAGGCAGAGCAGGTTCAAGCCATCGCGACCGGCAACCGCGGTTCGGGATTCCAGTGGACGAGTCGCGCCGAAGAGCGCAGCCAGCTGTGGCAGGCGCGTCACGACACCTACTTTGCCTGCCTGCAGCTGCGCCCGGGCAGCAGGGCCATTGCCACCGATGTCTGCGTGCCCTTGTCGCGGCTGACCGAGTGCATTGTCGCCACCCAGGCAGATGTCGCGGCACACGGCGCCACCATTCCCATTTTCGGCCATGTCGGTGACGGCAACTTTCACTGCGTGGTGCTGCTCGATCCGAATGACCCGCAGGATGTGGAGCGGGCTCGCGCCTTCAATCGTCGGTTGGTGGAGCGCGCGCTCGCGATGGAGGGAACCTGCACCGGGGAACATGGCGTCGGCCTGGGCAAGCAACAATACCTGCAAGCCGAACTCGGCGAGGCCGTCGATGTCATGCGCGACATCAAGCGCCTGTTCGACCCGGGCAACCTGATGAACCCTGGCAAGGTACTTCGCGTCGATTAGTGCTGCCGGCCTGGACTGTGTGACAGTCCGCTTGGTCCTGGCATCACGAGACAGGTCGCTCGACAGGAAAAAATGTCTGAAAGATATTATCACATTGGGTATCTGATTCCCAATGCTATCTAATTAATCTACGAATTGTTATCAATTATATTTTCCATGTGACCGGATGGCGGAGCCCTGCGCGGGATTCGCCCCCCGAAGAAGCTCGCGCCGATTGGCACGCCTTTGACACAGGTCAAATAGCGCAATGTCCCGGGCATGCCAAGATGCGACGCATCAACCCGTTGCTGCACTCCGGCAGGAAGGCGACCGGACGCAGCGGCTGATCCAGGACCACAAGACTTCAGGAGAGGAGCACCACCATGAGCTACAAGACCATTCTCGTGCACGTCGATAACGGCAAGCGTTGCCAGGCCCGGCTGGACGTCGCCATCCAGATGACGCGTCGCTGTGACGCGCATCTGGTCGGCCTCAACGCGCTCACGGCAATGCGCCTGCCTGCCTATGCAGCCGCTGAGGCCGGCGCAGTGCTGATCGAAGCGCAGCAACGCGCATTCACCGAACAATCCCAGCGTGCCAAGGCGGCATTCGACAAAGCCACGGCCGGCCTGTCGAAGGTCGAGTGGCGCGCGACCGACGCCGACGCCGTCGACGCCGTTTCACTGCATGCACGCTACGCCGACCTTGTCGTGCTGAGTCAGCCCCATGCGAGTGACGATGGCGGCGTAGAAGAGGACTTTGCCGAGCGCGTGGTGCTCGCCTGCGGCCGGCCTGTCCTCATGGTGCCCTATGCGGACAGCTACAAATCCTTTGGCCAACGCGTGCTGGTCGCATGGAATGCCACGCGCGAATCCACCCGGGCACTCACCGACGCCATTCCCATGCTGCGCGACGCCAAGGAAGTCAAAGTCATCGCCATCAATCCGGACGATGCCGACCACGGCGCGGTGCCGGCGGCCGATATCTCGCTGTTCCTGGCCCGCCACGGCGTCCGCGCCGAGGCAGTCACAGACTATGGCGACGACATCGACGTGGGCAATGAATTGCTGTCGCGCGCCGCCGACTACGATTCGGACCTCATCGTCATGGGGGCCTATGGGCATTCGCGAATGCGCGAGCTCATCATGGGCGGCGCAACCCGCACCATCATTACGTCCATGACGGTTCCCGTGCTTCTGTCCCACTAGGGGCTGGTTCCTGGATGAAGGAGCCTCCTCCTTCTGTATAGCCACTACCGGCGACAGCATGCGGTAGCTGACGTAACGCCGCACAAGCCACTATGTGACGGTCCTGTCAGGCATGGAGACTCAATGACACAACCGCTCAGCCCGGAAGAGCTCCAGCGCCGTTGCGACCCCTCGAAGCTTGGTTTCATCTCCAGCGATGAGTTGCAGGCGCTTGAAGATGTGGTTGGCCAGGATCGTGCTGCCAGTGCTGTGGCACTGGGCATTGGCATGGAGCGCGAAGGCTATAACCTGTACGTCATGGGCCCTCCCGGGAGCGGGCGGCACACGCTGGTGCGCCGCGCCATCGCGGCGCACCAGCAAAGCGCGGAGCGTCCATCCGATTGGATCTACGTCAACCATTTCGGCAACCCCAACAAGCCGCTGGCAATCGCGTTGCCGCCCGGCCAAGCCGTTGCGTTGCGCGAGGACATGCGCGCCCTCGTCGATGAACTGCGCGCCGGCATTCCAGCTGTTTTCGAGAACGAGGAGTACGCCTCACGGGTGGAGGCGATCGACTCGGAATTCAAGAAGCGCCATGAGAAGGCATTTTCCACCCTTGGCGAAGAAGCCCTCCAGCAGCAGATCGCGCTGCTGCACACGCCCACCGGGTTTTCGTTAGCGCCGGTCAAGGATGGGGCGGTGATGTCCCCGGAGGATTTTTCCCGCCTGACCGCCGAGGAGCGCGAGCGCATCGAGTCCGCGATGTCTGCGCTGCAATTGAAGCTGGAAAAAATATTGCGTGACGCGCTGCGATGGCGCAAGGAGCGGCTGGAACGCATGAAGACGCTCAATCACGAAATGACGCTGCTTGTTGCAGGGCACCTGGTCGAGGACCTGAAGAAGAAATATGCCGCATCACCAAAGCTCGCAAACTGGTTCGACGCGCTACTGAACGACGTCCTGGAAAACGCCGACGATTTTCGACGCACCGAGGAGGCTGCCAACCCGATGATGCGCATGCTGCGCCGGGACTCGGATGCAGCGCAACGCTACGAGGTCAATGTGCTCGTGGACCACGGAGCGCCTGACGGCCTGCCGGTCGAGGAAGTCGACTATCCGAGCCACCCGAACCTGGTCGGGCATATCGATCATGTTGCCGAATTTGGCGCGCTGGTCACTGATTACCGCTACATCCGTGCCGGGGCCCTGCACCGTGCCAACGGGGGTTATCTGCTCCTGGATGCCGACAAGCTGCTGACGCAACCGTTCGCCTGGGACGCCCTGAAACGCGCATTGCTGCGTCGCGAAATCCGCATCGAATCGATGGGGGAGATGTACAGCATGGCGCGCACCATGTCGCTGGAGCCTGAAACCATCCCGCTCGATACCAAGGTCGTCCTGTTCGGCGAGCGTCGCTTGTACTACCTGCTGCAGGCCTACGACCCCGATTTCGAAAAATTCTTCCGGATTTCCGCGGACTTCGACGATGACATCGGCTATGACGAGGACACGCTGATGCGCTACGTGCGGCTCATCTCGACAGCCGCGAAACGCGATGCCCTGCTGCCACTGCACAGCAGTGCCATGGCGCGCCTGGTGGACCTCAGTGCCCGCTGGTCCGGTGATACGCGCAAGCTTTCCGCCGACCTGCGCCGCGCCGGCAACGTCCTCGCCGAAGCAGACCATTACGCGCGCGCTGCGGCGCACGCCCGCATCGAAGCCGAAGATGTCCAGCGGGCCTCCGACGCGGCGCGTGAGCGGGCGGCACGCATCCACCGGCGCATGAATGACGCCATCCTGCGCGGCACGGTGATGATCGATACCGCGGGCGAACGCGTGGGCCAGGTCAACGGCCTGTCGGTGTTCGAGCTCGGTGGCCATGCGTTTGCCGAGCCGACCCGGATAACTGCCACGACCCGCATCGGCGAAGGCAGGGTCGTGGACATCCAGCGCGAGGTCGCGCTGGGTGGCCCGATCCACAGCAAGGGCGTGATGATCCTGTCGGGGTATCTCGCGCAAACGTTTTCATCCCGAAGGCCGCTGGCATTGTCGGCAAGCCTGGTATTCGAACAGATGTACGGAGAAGTCGACGGCGACAGTGCTTCACTGGCGGAACTGTGTGCGCTGCTATCGTCGATCTCGGATGTGCCGCTGCGGCAGTCGCTCGCCGTCACGGGGTCGATAAACCAGGCGGGCGAAGTGCAGGCCATCGGCGCGGTCAACGACAAGATCGAGGGTTTCTTCGACGTCTGCCTGTCGCGGGGACTGACTGGAGACCAGGGCGTGATCATCCCCGCGGCCAATGCCGACCACCTCATGCTGCGCGACGATGTCGTGTCTGCCGCGGTGGCAGGTCGGTTCCGGGTCTTCGCCGTGCGCAGGATAGAGGAGGCAGTCGAATTGCTCACCGGCATGCCCGCAGGCGATTCGGGCGCCGCGGCCCAGGGTCCCGCTGCCACGGTTTTCGGCCGCGTCAGCGAACGTCTCAAGGAATTGGTGGACAGGAGCTCTGCCGCCAGGCCGCCTGTCACGGGAAATCACCGGGGAAAAAGTAATGCCCCGAGAGGATAGTCGTGCGGCCCGAATCGCCGACGCGGCCTGAGGCCCGCCTGCCCGGCGAAGGCTCCCGGTATGGGCGCGTTGTCGTCTGCGTTGGCGCCGCGGGCATCGACTTGGTGGCGCTGCAAGTGGCTGCAGGACTTGCTGTGGGGCTGCGCGCGACACTGGCGGGCATTTACGTCGAAGAAGAGCGGCTGCAGCGAGTGGCAGTGTTGCCCTTCACGCGTGAATTCAGCCTGCATTCGCCTGGAGCGCGCGATTTCTCGCTGTCGGACCTGAGGCGCTCGCAACGGAGCCAGGCAGATCAGCTGCGGCGTACGCTGGCGGCATTGGCCGAACCGATGTCGCTGATATGGACCATGGACATCGTTCAGGGGGATCTGCCGGGCGCCTCTTTCGCGAGGATGTCGGCGACCGACCTGATGGTCGTGGGTCGGCCGCAGCTTCTGCCACCCGCGGGTGAAACAAGGATGGCAAGCACGGGAAAGCCCTACCCGGCAGCGCTCTCGCGCCACCCGGTTGCCGTGCTGTATGACGGCTCGCAAGAGGGGTTGCGCGCCCTGGCGGCCGCGCTAGCGCTGGTGCGCATCACCGGCAGCGACCTTGTTGTGGTCGTTGTTGCGGATGACAATGCATCATTTCAGATTCGCAAGCGTCAGGCGGAACACCAGCTGGATGCGGTGCGCGCGCACTTTCACCGCGCGACCACGGGAAACTGGCAGGCTGCAGAGCAAGCCGCAATGGCTCATGGCGCGACGGCGCTCATCCGCCCCCGCAGCGATGCCGACGACACCGGGACATCTGGCGACGTCCTTCCAACCTTCTCCAGCTGCTCGCTGGTCCTGATTCCCTAGGAGGGAATCGCATGAATGGGCCCAATTTCCCGATAGTTCACCATGACTGACAAGGCACGGATCGAATCCACAAAGGAGAACGCCCGCATGGCAACCGATATCACCAAGACACGCGTCACCATCCTCACCGGCACCTATCGCATCAAGGGAAATGTCGATCTATTGCCCGGGGCCCGCCTCACCTGACCTAGCCCGAAATAGCTGTACCAGTAGATGTGAGAGGATTTCACGAACTGGACATTATTTTGGAGGAACAGGTTATGCCGACCAAGCACCACAAGGCGGAGCAAATCGTTGCGAAGTTACGGCAAATTGAAGTTTGTATGGCGC
>CANJXQ010000127.1 GCA_947478805.1 Betaproteobacteria bacterium
CCGACACCCCCGGTCACGAGCAGTACACGCGCAACATGGTGACCGGCGCCTCCACCGCGCATGCCGCCATCATCCTTGTGGATGCGCGAAAGGGCGTGCTGACGCAGACCCGCCGCCACACCTACATCGCCCACCTGCTCGGCGTGCGCCACATCATCGTCGCCGTCAACAAGATGGACCTTGTTGACCACGCGCAGTCGGTGTTCGACCGCATCCACGCTGACTTCCTCGCCTTCGCCGGCAATCTGGGCATTCCCGACCTGCGCTTCATCCCCATGTCGGCCCTGCGCGGCGACATGGTGGTCGAGCGGGGTACCGGCCTGGCCTGGTACTCAGGCGAGACGCTGCTGCAGATCCTCGAGGGCATCAATGTCGCCAATGACGACGATGCGCTGCCGGCGCGCTTCCCGGTGCAACTGGTGGTGCGGCCCGGCACCAACACCGACTTCCGCGGCTACGCGGGCAGGCTGGAATCCGGCGTTCTGCGGGTCGGTGAACAAGTGGTGGCGCTGCCTTCGGGACGGCACACCACGATCAAGGACATCGTGCTCCTCGACAAGAAGCTTCCGCTGGCCGTTGCCGGCGACTCGGTCACGCTGGTACTCGCCGACGAAATCGACATCTCTCGCGGCGACGTCATCGCCGCCGCGGCGACCCCGCCGCGCTCGGCCAAGAGCATCGAGGCGCGTATCTGCTGGCTGTCAACGGATGCGCCGAACGCTGCGGGGCGCTTCGTGCTCAAGCACACCTCGCATACCGTCAAGGCGAAGCTGGCCAGGATCAACGACCGCATCGACATCAACACTTTCGAGCGGCAACCCACGCCTGCAGCGCTGGCGATGAACGACATCGCACACGTCACCCTCAACCTGGCCAAGCCGATCTTCATCGATGCCTATGACAGCAACCGCATCACCGGCGCATTCATCCTCATCGACGAGACGAGCAACCAGACGGTTGCCGCGGGGATGATCGAGGCCTGAGAAAAATGCGCGGCAAAGTATTCCTCGTCGGCGCCGGGCCCGGCGCCGCGGACTTGTTGACGATCCGCGCCGCCCGCGTCATTGCGTCCGCCGACATCCTCTTTCACGATGCACTGGTCAATCCCGAGGTCGTGGCATTGGCAACACGCGCAGAGAAAGTGCCTGTGGGCAAGCGCCACGGCCTTTACAGCACGGCGCAGGCCTTCATCAACAAGCGGCTGATCGATGCCGCGCGACGCCACGCGGTGGTGGTGCGCCTGAAGGGCGGCGATCCACTGATGTTCGGCCGTGCGCAGGAAGAAATCGACGCGCTGGCCGCGGCAGGCGTTGAAATCGAGATCGTCTCCGGGATCACCGCGGCACTGGCCGCGGGCGCCACCCTCGGCGTGTCGCTGACGCAACGAGGTCTCGCGCGAAACGTGACTTTCGTGACGCCGCGCGTCGGCAAGGACGAAGCGGTCAGTGACTGGGCGTCGGCAGTCATCGCGTCCGACACTGCCGTCATCTACATGGGTGCCGGCGAAGCACGATCCATTGCAAACACGCTCATCGCGCGCGGCGTTTCCCCGGGCCGCCCCGTCGCGCTGGTCGAAAGCGCTTCTCTGCCGGGCGAGGCGCAGCATGTCGCCCGCCTTGACCAACTTGGCGAGCTTTCCCTGCGACTGGGTGCCGGGCCCGCCATCATCGTTGTCGGCGAAATTCTTCGAGACAAGTTGGCGCAGGCGCAAGAACTGCCCGCGACGAATTCCGCACCGCTGCTGCGCCGCCCGGCCTGAGCTCAGGCACCGGTGGAACGGTGCTCGAAATGTCGCGCCCAATTTCCATGGTAAAAAGACCTGCCTTCTGGGTGCGGACAAGGCCTTTATCGTGGAGCAAACATTCGAATGAATTTCGACCATAGCGAAGATCAACTCGCGATTCGCGACGCGGTGGCGGCCATTTGCACCGGGTTTGGCGATGACTACTGGCTGAAGAAGGACCGCGAGGGCGGTTTTCCCGAGGACTTCTACTCGGCGATGGCCGCGGCGGGATGGCTCGGCATCTCGATGCCCAGGGAATACGGCGGCGCTGGATTGGGCATATCCGAGGCGGCACTGATGATGGAGACCGTGTCCGGTTCCGGTGCCGGCATGTCCGGCGCCTCGGCGATTCACATGAATGTCTTCGGCCTTCACCCGGTGGTGGTGTTCGGATCGGACGAACAAAAGGCGCGCTGGCTGCCGCCCATCATTCAGGGCAAGAACAAGGCTTGCTTCGGCGTGACCGAACCCAACACCGGGCTCAACACCCTGATGCTGAAAACCAAGGCCGTGCGCCAGGGCGACCGATACATCGTGCATGGCCAGAAGATCTGGATATCGACGGCCCAGGTTGCGCACAAGATCCTGCTGCTCGCACGCACGACACCCGTGGAGGAAGTGAAATCACGCTCGCACGGCCTGAGTCTTTTCTACACCGATCTCGACCGCAGCAAGGTCGAGGTGCGCGAAATCGAGAAATTGGGCAGAAAAGCGGTCGACTCCAACCAATTGTTCATCGACGGTCTGGAGATCCCGGTGTCAGACCGCATCGGCGAGGAAGGCCGCGGGTTCGAATACATCCTGCACAGCCTCAATCCCGAACGGGTGCTGCTCGCCGCCGAGGCCATCGGTCTTGGCAAGGTCGCATTGCGACGCGCCGCGAAGTATGCGGGGGAGCGGATCGTGTTCGACCGGCCGATCGGCAAGAACCAGGGCGTGCAGCATCCGCTGGCCGAACGCTGGGTGGACCTTGAAGCCGGAACACTGCTCTACCAGCGCGCCGGCTGGCTGTACGACCAGAACCGTCCCTGCGGCGCCGAGGCCAACGCAGCCAAGTTCTTCTGCGCCGAAGCGGGATTCCGCGCCTGCGAAACCGCAGTCCTCACCCACGGCGGCATGGGCTACGCCAAGGAGTTTCACGTCGAGCGCTATTTCCGGGAAGCGATGTTGCCAAGGATTGCGCCGGTATCCCCGCAACTCATCCTCAGCTTTATCGCCGAGAAAGTGCTGGGGCTCCCCAAATCGTATTAAACAAAGACGGATCCGCCCGGTTAGGCGCCCATCCGCCAATCACCAGGAGAGCTTGACCTCTGCCGGACACCACACGGCACCCCCCAGCGTCCTCACTTCACCGTCGGCGATGACCGAGAAACGCGGGAAAGTACGCGTCCATTCTTCCAGAAAGATGCGGATTTCCAGGCGCGCCAGGTGCGAGCCCAGGCAACGGTGCGGGCCGGCGCCGAACACCAGGTGCGGGCAAGTGGCGCGATCGAAATCCACCTTGAACGGGTCGTCGATCTTTTCGTCGTCAAGGCCGTAGATGTGAGGTTGGAAAATCAAGTGGTCTCCAGCCTTGAACTGGATGCCCTGGTATTCGAGGTCGTGGGTTACGGCGCGCTCCATGCCGGCCACGCCATGAACGCGCATGAGTTCCTCCACGGCCTGCGGAATCAGGGCGCTGTCCTTTACCAGGCGCTGGTAATGATCGGGGTGGCGGCCCAGCCAATTCATGATGAAGGACAGCATGCCGACCACCGTATCCAGTCCGCCCAGGAACATCAGCGTCGCCATGCCGACTTTTTCGTCCTTGGTGAGCGCGCGGCCATCGACCTCCCCTTTCACGATCAGGCTGGTCAGGTCGGTGCCGGGATTCTTTTCCCGCTCCGCCACCATGTTCTTCAGGTAGTCGCCCAAGGCGCTCAGCGCCGCCAACTGGTCCGTCACATTCCTGCCCTGTGTATAACTGGTGACCAGATCGAGCAGGTGCTCCTTGTCGGACTTTTTCCCGTCCGCCAGGTTGAGGAAAATATCGACCGAAAAGTGCCTGGCGATCTCGGTCACGAATTCGCAACCGCCATGGGCACGGACCTTCTCGATCAGCGCGCGGGCGAGATCGCGAATTTCCCCCTCCTTCGCCTGCACCGCGCGCGGATTGAATACCGGGTTGACGATCTTGCGAAACTCCGTGTGCTCCGGCGGGTCGTATCGATTCGGGTTGGTCCGCGGCTCGCGCACCATCGCCGGGCAGAACTTGGGGTCGCTTGAGAACTTGTCCGGCTGGCGCAACATGTCCAGCGCATCCTCTGAGCGCGTCACCATCCAATGCCCGCCATTGCGCGGCGTAAAGTAGATCCGCGGCGCCTTCTTGTACAGCTCAACCACGGAACGGTGCGGGTCGACCATGATCTCGGGCGCGTTCAGGCGATCGAAATCAAACACCAGATGACTGGGAACATGAGCGGGGATCTTCAGCTCCAACGGTATCTCCTTTGCGCCAATGCGCGTCTCGACAGGCCTGGGGCAGAAGTATATGGCCTCCACCGCAGGTAGCGCCACATGGGTGGTGCCCCGTGAGCTGGCTGTGGCAGTATTGCTCCCCGCACCTTGTTCCTCTCAGGAGTTCGCATGAAAGCCGTCGGATTCAGGAAACCACTGCCCATCACCGACCCCGCCTCGCTGCTCGATCTCGATCTCCCCGATCCGGTGGCCGCCGGGCGGGACCTCCTGGTGGAGGTGAAGGCCCTCTCGGTAAACCCCATGGACACCAAGATGCGCGCCGGCATGATGCCGGGCAATGGCGACCCGACGGTCCTCGGCTGGGATGCGGCCGGCATCGTCAAGGCGACCGGCCCGGCCGCCACCCAGTTCAAGGTGGGCGACGCGGTGTGGTACTCCGGCTCCAACCAGCGCCCGGGCACCAACTCAGAGCTGCACCTCGTCGATGAACGCCTGGTAGGGCGCAAGCCCGCGTCGCTCGATTTTGCCCAGGCGGCGGCCATGCCCCTCACCTCCATCACCGCCTGGGAACTGCTCTTCGACCGCATGGGTGTGATCCGCGGCAAGCAGGCCACCGGCGACACGCTGCTCATCGTCGGGGCCGCGGGCGGCGTGGGCTCCATCCTCACCCAGCTCGCCTGCCGACTCACCGGCATGACGGTGATCGGCACCGCCTCCCGCAAGGAAACCAACGACTGGGTACGTTCGCTGGGAGCCCATCACGTGATCGACCATACCAAACCCCTGAGCGCGGAATTGAAGCGCATCGGCATTACCCAGGTAAGCCACGTGGCCGGCCTGACGCAGTCCGACGCGCATTTCAAGGAGATCGTCGAAGTGCTGGCGCCGCAGGGCTGCTTCGGGCTCATTGACGCATTGCCCACCGCCAACATCAACATGCTCAAGGTGAAGAGCATCTCCCTGCACTGGGAAATGATGTTCACCCGCTCGCAGTTCAACACCCCCGACATGCTGGCGCAAAACCGCCTGCTCACCGAAGTGGCGCACCTGATCGACGCCGGCGTGATCCGCAGCACCTTCGGCGAGAATTTCGGGCGCGTCAACGCCGACAACCTCAAGCGCGCGCACGCGCTGCTCGAGAGCGGCAAGGCCCGCGGTAAAATCGTCCTTGAGGGATTCTGACCTCGCGGGGCGGGCACGCATTGCAACAGTGCATTGGTGGCGGGGACCCGCCGGATTAGAATGCGGACCGGAGAGGAAAACCATGCCGACCTTGATTCGCGTCGCAAGCCAAGCGCTCACCGGTCTGGCGTGCGCGCTTGCGACCAGCCTCACGCACGCACAAGTCTACCCCGCGAAGCCCGTGCGCTACATCGTGCCCTATGGGCCCGGCGCGACGCTCGACATCGTCGCGCGCACCATGGCACCGGAGATGTCCAGGGCACTCGGACAGCCGCTGATCGTGGAAAACAAGCCCGGCGCCGACGCCATCATCGGCCTGGAGCATGTGGCAAAGCAGTCGCCTGCCGACGGCTATACCGTCACCATCGCCGCGGTGGCGGGCCTTGCCACCCTGCCGCTCACCGTGAAAGAACTGCGCTTCGACCCGCTCAAGGACCTGCCACCGGTGATCAGCATGGTGGAAGGCGCCTACATCTTCGGCTCGGCCGCGAAATACCCGTGGAAGAACTTTGCCGAATTCGTTGCCAACGGCCGCGCCAATCCGGGGAAACTGAATTACGGCGCATCGAGTACCGCCGTGCGCCTGCTGTCGGAGGCGCTCATCCGCGCCGTGGGCATCCACGTGGTCTACATCCCCTACAAGGAAGGCGGCGCCTACATCACGTCCGTCGGCGCCGGCGAAGTGCAGATGGGTTTCATGTCGGAAGGCTCGGCCATCGGCTTGGGCGATCGCTTTCGCGCGCTGGCTGTGACCGGGGCAACGCGACGCGCTACCTATCGCGATGCGCCGACCTTCGCCGAACTCGGGCATCCGGAGATCCGCGGGGTCGCTTACTCGCTCAACGTCGCCGCAGGCACGCCCAAACCCATCATCGACCGGCTCAACGCTGCCGCCTCCGTCGCCCTGCAACAACCCGAAGTCAGGGCACAGTACGGCAAGATGCGGCTCGACGTGGTGGGCGGAACACCGGAAGAGGCGGCGCGCATCCTCGCCACCATGGCAAAGACCTACGCTGAAATCGCAAAGAACGTCGGCATCCAGGCCGAGTAGCGGTGCCGGAAATCCATCAATCACCGAGAACCGAACGCCACCATGAATATCGTGCAACACCTGGCCGGACCGGCTGCCCGCCACCCGCAGCGCATAGCGCTCATCGACGCCGATGCATCCGTCAGGGAGAATTCGGGCCGGCTGGCAATCACCTACGAACAACTCTGGCAACGCGTGCGTCGCGTGGCCGGGGGACTTGTCGCCCGCGGCCTGAAGAACGGCGACCGCGTCGCCCTTCTGATGCCCAATTCGCTCGAATATGTGGAATCCTTCCTGGGCATCGCAGCCGCAGGACTGGTCGCGGTGCCGATGAACATCCGCCTGCTCGAGTCCGAACTGCTGCACATGCTGAAGGATTCCGGGGCACGCCTCCTGATCGCACAGGACGCCCTCTTCACCGATCGCGAGGCGCTGATCGCGGTGCCGGAACTGGGCGTGGCGGTGATGCGCGCCGCAGGCCCGCTTGCGGCGCCGAAGTTCCCCTTCGAATCTCTCGCCGACGCAGCGCCCATCAACCCCGTCGACAAGGGGCCGGAAGATCTGGCATCGCTCATGTACACCAGCGGCACCACCGGCCTGCCCAAGGGCGTGATGCTGCCACACCGTTCGTGGACCGCCGTGGCAGACGAGACGCGCCGCCTGCTCGAGTACGGTGATGCCGAAATCACGCTGCATGCGGCGCCACTCACGCACGGCGCGGGCTTCATGCTGCTGCCGACCCTGGCCAATGCCGGCACCAATATCGTCATCTCACGCTTCGAGCCCGCGCGCGTCCTGCAGCTGATGCGCGCCGAGCGCGTGACCAACAGCTTCCTTGTCCCCTCGATGATCCAGATGCTGCTCGACACGCCCGATCCGGGCGCAGCCACCTCATCTTCACGAACCACTGGCAGCCACCCCGACCTGAAATCCATCTACTACGCCGGCTCGCCCATCGACCCGGGGACACTGAAGGGCGCCTTGGCGCGATTTGGCCTGGTGCTCGTGCAATCGTTCGGCCAGATGGAATCGCCGATGTTCTTCACCCTCATGGACCGCAGCGACCACGCGCGGATCGCCGATGGCAGTGCAGCGCACCTGATCCGCTCGGCCGGTCGCGCCATTCCCGGCGTGAAGGTGCGCATCGTCGACGATGACGGCCGCGACCTGCCTCAGGGCGAGGCGGGGGAAATCGCCGTGCAGGCGTCGCAGACCATGCTGGGATACTGGAACCGGCCCGAGGCGACCGCCGAGTCGATCCGCAACGGCTGGTTGCATACGGGTGACGTCGGCCGCTTCGACGCCGACGGTTACCTCTATATCGTGGACCGCAAGAAGGACATGATCATCAGCGGTGGCTCCAATGTCTATGCGCGCGAAGTCGAGGAGGCGCTGCTCGGCCTGAAGGGCATCAAGGAGGCCGCGGTGATCGGCCTGCCGCACCCGAAGTGGGGCGAAATGGTCACCGCGGTGCTGGTCAGCGAAACCGGCACCCCGATCGACGACGTCACGCTCATCGACTATTGCCGCAGCCACCTGCCCGACTACCGCCGGCCCAAGCGCTTTAGCTGGATCGCGAGCCTGCCGCGCAACGCCTATGGCAAGGTGCTCAAGCGCGAGTTGCGCAAGACCCTCCTGGAGGCGGAAGGAAAAGCCTGAAGTCACGACGGATGCAGCGAGTATAAATACTGACAGTCAAGAAGCACAGTCCTTTTCATACGGATGTTAATTCGCTATTTACTGCCAAACGTTTAATGTCATAAATTGCCGGCTATGCACATGAAGGACGCAAGACATGGAAATGCACCGATGAGCGCCAAACCCGACCGCACGCTGACTGATGCCGAGCACGCCCGGATCCGGTCCTATTTCCACACCAGGGATTCGCTCGGCAGGAAGGTGGCCCCCGATTACGCGATCGCGCATGCCGCCTGCGATCGCTGGGCTGCCGACCGCGGTGGCAAGGAAGCGCGCCGCGCCATGCTCGACCTGACAGGCGATGCGCCGCGCTGGGTCACCTTCGCCGAGGTCGCAACAGCCTCGCACCGCCTCGGCAATGCCCTGCGCGGCCTGGGGGTGAACTTTGGCGACCGCGTCATCGTCGGCCTGCCGCAGAGCCCGTCCGCCGGCATTGCGCACATCGGCATCTACCGCATCGGCGCGATCGCCGTGCCGATCAGCATCGTGCACGGCAGCGACGCCATCCTTCACCGCGTCACCGACAGCGGCGCGCGCGTGGGCATCATCGACGCGGACCTGTGGACGCGCATCGCCGACGTCCCGGAAATCCGCAAGCAGTGCCGCTGGATCGTGGTGCACGCAAAGACGAAACTTGCAGACACACTCGCCTTCGACGACCTGCTGGCCGCCGCCAGCGACAGCCTCGTCACCGCGCAGCCGGGTGGACAGGTCGGGTCGGAAACACCGGCCATGATCATCTACACCTCCGGCACCACTGGCAACCCGAAGGGCGCTCTGCACGCCCACCGCGTGGTGGACGCGCATGCAGCGCCCATCGGCTTGGCACACGGGGGCTTTCCCAAGGCAGGTGATCTCTTCTGGAGCCCCGCCGACTGGGCCTGGGCGGGAGGTCTCGTGGATTGCCTCTTGTCGGCATGGTCCGCCGGCGTGCCCATCGTGGCCTTTCGCGGCCGCCACTTCGAGCCCGAAGTCGTCATGCGCATGATGGCCGAGCACGGCGTGAAGAACACCTTCCTGCCGCCGACGGCGCTGCGCATGCTACGCCTTGCTTCCGACACTTATAAAGGGCCGATGCCGGCATTGCGCAGCATCATGACCGGCGGCGAAGCCACCAGCGCCGACGTGCTGGAGTGGGCCGAGGAGCGCCTGGGCACCATTCCCAACGAGGCCTACGGGCAGACGGAAGCCTCCTGCATTCTCGGCAATGCCAGCCACCTGCATCCGGTCAAGGCCGGCTCGCCCGGTTTTTCCTACCCGGGCAGCGTGGTGAGCATCATCGCCCTCGACGGCCCGCGCGAACTTCCCGTCGGTGAAGTGGGCGAGATGGCCGTCCGCTCGGACAGCCAGGCCGCCTTCCTCGGCTACTGGGGCCGCCCCGATGCCACCGCCGAAAAAGTGGTGGACGGGTGGTTGCGCACGGGCGACCTTGGCAAACGCGACGCCGACGGTTACTTCTGGTTCAACTCGCGCAAGGACGACGTGATCAGCAGTGCCGGCTACCGCATCGGCCCCAACGAAATCGAGTCCTGCATCGAGACCCACCCGGCAGTGCGAGTGGCTGCGGTGATCGGCATCCCCGACGCCGAGCGTGGCCAGGTAGTGAAGGCCGTGGTGGAATTGCGCGACCCGTCCCTGAAGAAGCCCGGCCTTGAAGACGAACTCAAGCAACTGGTGCGCACCAAGCTCGCTCCCTACGAAGTGCCGCGTGTGGTGGAATTCGTCGAGGCCATCCCGCGCACGGTCACCGGCAAGATCCAGCGCAACCTGTTGCGCAAGTAATCCTGACACACTCAACTATCAAGGCAAGCCCATGGCCACACGCAAGAAGAAAACACCCAACCTCAACACCCTGAGATTCAAGACGCTCAAGCTGCAGTTCAAGGCGGGCGTTGCGACGGTATCGCTCAACCGCCCCAAGGAGCTCAACGCCATGAACATCACCATGCGCGAGGAACTGGGCGAGTGCTTCGAGGCGCTGCGCTACGACGCGCGGGTGCGCGCCGTCGTGCTCACCGGGGCGGGCAAGGCGTTCTGTGCCGGCGGTGACGTCAATGATTTCAACGGCACGGCGGCCGAGGATCTGCACGACCTGATGCGCTACAAGAGCCATCGCTGGTTCTCGCAGGTCTGGAACCTGCCGCAGCCGCTGATCGTGGCCGTCAACGGCACGGCAGCCGGCGGCGGGGCCAACCTGGCGCTGGCTGGCGACGTCGTGATCGGCTCCACTGAGGCGCGCTTCGGCGAGACCTTCGTGCGCATCGGCATCGTTCCCGACCTGGGCGGCCTGTTCCTCCTGCCGCGCATCGTCGGCCTGCAGCGCGCCAAGCAGATGTGCTTCAGCGGCAAGGTCATCGGCGCCGAGGAGGCGCTGTCGCTCGGCCTCTTCAGCGAACTCACCGAACCCAAGGAGCTCCTCGCGCGCGCCCAGGCCATCGCCGCGGACCTGGCTCGCCATCCGGTCAAGACCATCGCCGCCATGAAGACCATGCTCAACCGCTCGTTCGAGACTTCCATGGAAGAAATGCTGAACCTGGAACTGTTCGTGCAGTCGTTCCTGTTCAGCACCGCCGATCACCGCGAAGCACTCGACGCCTTCCTGAACAGGCGAGCACCGAAGTTCAAGTAGGCAGTCGTTCCCGGAACCCACAATACGGGGCCATTTCAGAATTACCGAAATGGCCCCCGATGTAGGGGAGTTTGAGGGGACGCAGTTGCGTAACTGCGCCCTCAATTGTGAAATGAGCTCAAGGAGAAAAAACGCATGGCTCGCTACTACGAGGATTACGAAATCGGGCAATTGCTCGTCCACAAGCCTTCTCGCACGGTGACAGAAACCGACAACATGCTGTTCTGCGCCATCACCATGAACCCGCAGCCGCTGCACCTGGATTACGAATTCGCCAAGACCACCATCCACGGCAAGCCGCTGGTGAACAGCATCTACACGCTGGGCCTGATCCTCGGCCTGTCGGTGCACGACACCACCCTGGGCGCCACGTTGGGAAACCTGGGCTTCGGTGAGATGAGCTTCCCCAAGCCCGTGTTCATCGGCGACACCATCACCGCGGAGACGGTGATCCGCAGCAAGCGCCTGTCCAAGAGCCGACCCGGAACCGCCATCGTCGAATTCGAGCACCGCGCGCGCAATCAGACGGGCGACATCGTGGCCACCTGCGTGCGCACCGGCATGGTCATGTGCCGGCCCGCGCAATGAACGTCTCCGACACCAGGGCAAACACGGGCGCCGATTCGCTGCGCTCCTGGCTCTGGGTGCCCGCCGAATCGGAACGCAAGATCGAGAAGGCGCGCTCGAGCGGCAGTGACGTCGTCATCCTCGACCTCGAGGATGGCACCGCCCCAGCCAACAAGGACAAGGGTCGAGCCATCGCGCAAGCCGAACTGAAAAAGGGCGGCTTCAATGCCTCGCAGCGCTGGGTTCGCGTCAATTCCCCCATGGATGGAAATGCCTGGCACGACGACCTGCGCGCGGTGATGCCGTCGGCACCCGATGGCATCATCATTCCCAAGGTGTGCGACCCGGACCACGTGAAGGCCGTGCATGCCGCCATGGGTGCGTTTGCGACAATGCACCGCGTGGCATTGCCCCAGCTCGGGATCATCGTGACGGAGAACGCCACCGGCGTGCTGCGCATGCGCGAGACCATGTCAGCCGTCGTAGGCATTGCCGCCGCGTTCTGGGGCTCCGAAGACCTCTCCGGGGACCTTGGCACCATCTCCACGGTGGACGACGCCGGCGGACTCCTCGATGTCTTCCGAGTGGCCCGCAGCCTTTTCCTGCTGGAGGCACGCCATGCCAACCTGCCCGCATTCGACACCCCGTTTCTCAACATCAAGGACCATGACGGCCTGAAACGCCAGGCACTGGCCGCGCACCGCACCGGATTCTCCGGCATGCAGGCGATTCACCCCGACCACATCGCCACCATCAATGCCGCTTTCACGCCGACAGCAGACGAAATTGCCGCGGCCGAACGCGTGCTCGCCGCCTTCGCACCCACGGGCGGCGGTGCCGTGCTGGTCGATGGCGCGATGGCCGATCCGCCGCA
>CANJXQ010000128.1 GCA_947478805.1 Betaproteobacteria bacterium
GAGGCCTGGTACCGCCTGCCGGTGTTCTACTTCTCCAATCCGCTGTGCATCTACGGGCCGGACGAGGACATCCCGTTCCCCTCCACCACGAGCAAGTTCGACTTCGAGCTGGAACTGGCCATCGTCGTCGGCCGCGAGGGCCGCAACGTTCCCGCGAAGGACGCCTGGAACCACATTGCCGGCTTCACTATCATGAACGACTGGTCGAGCCGCGACCTGCAGCGCGATGAAATGCAGACCAACGTGGGCGCATCCAAGGGCAAGGACGCCGCCACGTCGCTGGGGCCCTGCCTTGTCACCACCGACGAGCTCGCGCCGCACATCCGCGACGGGCGCCTGCACGTGAACTGCAGCCTGACCGTCAACGGCGTGGAATGGGTGGCGGGCGAAACCGGCCCGGTGCACCACGACTGGCCGGCAATGATCGAACGCGCCTCGCGCGACAGCCGCATCGTGCCCGGCGACGTCATCGGCTCGGGCACCATCACCGGCGGCTCCATCGGCGAGGCCATGCGCCTGGGCAAGCCGGCGCGCTACCTGAAGCCGGGCGATGTGGTCGAGATCACCATCGAGCACATCGGCACCCTGAAGAACACGCTCACGCCGCCACTGCTGTCAGCCGAAGGCTACCGCTTCCTCCCACCGGTCAAGAAAGCGTCAGAAACGAAGTAGCGCCGACCGCGCCCCCCGATCGTTCGTCATCCAAGGAGTCACCATGCAACCCAGCTCACCCATCAATCTCGCAGCCTCCTATAACGTGGTGGACATCGACACCCACATCATCGAGCCGCCGGACCTGTGGACCGCGCGCATGTCTAAGAAGTGGGGCGACCTCGTCCCGCACGTGAAGACCGATCCGAAATCGGGGGCCGTGCGCTGGCGCATGGGCGACCTGAAGCTGCCCACGGTGGGCTCCATGGCGCATGCCGGCTGGAAGGATTTCCCGCCGGGGCACCCGCCCACGCTGGAAGAAGCCGACCCCGGCACCTGGAAGGCCGACATGCGCCTGAAACGCATGGACGAGTACGGCATCCAGTCCGCCGTGCTCTACCCCAACCTGCTCGGCTTCTACTGCGATACCTTCATGAAGACGCCGGACAAGGAACTGGGCATCGAGTGCGTGCGCGCCTACAACGACTTCCTCGCCGAATGGTGCGCAGTGGGCCCCGATCGGCTCATTCCCGTGGCGTTCCTGCCGTTCTGGGACATCGACGCCTCCATTGCCGAGGCCAAGCGCGCCGCGAAGATCGGCCATCGCGGCGTGATCATGTCGCCCGACTTCGCCGCCATCAACCTGCCCGAACTCTTCGACCCCTACTGGGACCCGCTCTACGCCGTGGTGCAGGACCTGGGCCTGTCGGTGAATTTCCACGCCGCCTTCGCCGACAAGACCACCGACGAATCGCGCCGCATCCAGCGCATGGTGGTGGCCAACAAGGCCGCCTACGTCAAGGGCAGCACCATGATGTTCATGAACAACGCCAAGTCGATGTGCGACATCATCCTCTACGGCGTGTGCGAAAAGTTCCCGAAGATCAACTTCGTGTCTGTCGAAAGCGGCGCCTCGTGGCTGCCCTTCCTGATGGAGATGGTGGACTGGCAATGGAAGAATTCCGGCGCCGCCAAGGTCAACCCGACCTGGCTGCTGCCCAGCGACTACTTCCGCCGCCAGTGGTACGGCTCGTTCTGGTTCGAAAAGGCGCTGCTGAAGGAATCCATCCGCAACTACCCGGACAACTTCATGTTCGAAACCGACTACCCGCACCCGACCAGCCTGTCGCCGGGACCCGCCTCCTACGCCAGGAACCCGAAGGTGGTCATCGAGGAAAACCTCGCCGGACTTCCCGAGGACATGATCAGGAAGGTGCTGCACGACAATGCCGCGCGCATCTACGGGATCAAGACGCCGTCGCTGCGCAAGGCGGCCTGAGCGACCGTCACGGGAACTTCGCCGCTTGCCGCTGCGGCGAACGCCGGGCCGCCGGCGTCGAACTGACCCGCAGCACGACCCGGACGGCCTGCCGCAGATCAGAAACCTGTAGCATTCCTTGCAGCAGGTTTCGGGTTCCCGCACTTGCACGGGAGGTGAAATGGATGCGAATTCTCTGCGCCAAGCGGCATATCTTCTAGTTGCCCACTTCGTTGTCGTCACCGGATTCTCGCTGCTGGGGACGGCGCCCCTTGACTACGCCAGGGTCCTCATGATGCTTGCCTTTCTGGCAGGCGCCGTAGCAGTGCTTTTCCGGCCCTGGAAAATGGGATGGGTAATGATTGTGCTGTACGCGTGGCATGCGGCCAATCCGTCCCTTCTCTGGTTATGGTCGCTGTGGACTTCGCCGGAGTTGCAGCCCGGCGCGAAGTAGGGCCGTTCCATGGTGCTTGCAGTGCTTCACACGCCCCTGGCTGCGGCCCTGGTGATGGTTTTCAGGCCATCCGGTTTTGCGGCGTTCAAAGCCGCTGCAATGACGGCCACGGCAGCACGGGCGAAACCGGTCGCTGGCAGCAGCGCCCAACCTGTCGAAGCATCAGTGACAGTCGGGCGTCCCGGCAGGTTCGCACTGATCTCCGTGGGCATCCTGCTTGTATCCATGGTCGCAGTCGCTGCAGTGTTGCCGCGGGAATGGATGGAGGTTGCCCTGGTCGTGTGGCTTTTCCTGCTCGTCTATGTGCCGCTGACGCCGTTCGCGTTGCGGGTGAAGCTCCGGAGCACGGTGCTGAGGTATTTCTTCGGGTTGACGGCCATGCCCGTGTTCGCCGTGTCGTTCATCTGGTTGCTGCATCGCCTGTTCACCGAATTTCCGGTGCTCAGTGAGACCTTCTCCGCTGTCATGGCCCGAGGCGGCAGGAACGCCGGCATGGGGCATGCGGTGATTGTGCTGATCCCCGCCATCATCCTGTTCGTGGCCTGGTATTGGGCAATCCGCCTGCTGGACCGGGGGCTCGACCGCCTCGGCAGGGGCACGGCAACGACGCTAGCCGCGGCCATCGTGCTTACATTCCTGGGCGGCATACTGTTTGTCGCGCATGACGCGGGCATCATCGGCAGCGCGGAGTGGCGGATGTCGCGCAGGACCTACGGCGGCGCCGCGCCCAACAAGGAATGGATGACGCAGGCGCAACTGCAGCAGGAATCCAAGCGATGGTGGAAGACCTGGTACTACCCGCGCAGCATCGAAGGTCAGTGCCATGACAATGTCGAGCGGTATCGCGTCGACTGGAAGGTTCTGGACGCGGATCAGAGGTATTACTACTACTGGGGGCTGGAGCGCAGCGTCTATGAGGGCTACGACCGCGACCTGCGCGCGCGCGGCTATGGGCAGGAGTCCGTCACCCGGTTCCGGGATTGCGCAGGCAATGAAAAATACCAGGCAACCTGGACGACGCGGGTCAGGCAGTGATCCGGCACCCACGAATGTCGCACCCGGACAGCACTGGGTGCTGCGCACCCGCCCCGGATGGCTGGGCTTTGAGTGGGTCGAGTCGGCACGGCCGGCGCAGGGTGGCTGACCGCCGTTGTGCAACGCCACTACGTCCTCAGGCTCCCCAAGCTGCTGCGTCTGAGCATCAGGGCGGGACAACTCCTGTCATTGCAGGGTATCCTGCCGTCTGAATTTGATTGAAATCCTACCGAAGGAGGAATCCATGCATCGCTCAATGACGTCCCTGGCCTGCCTTACCGCGCTCGCCGCCGCCCTGTGGCTGCCCGCCGCATCCGCCCAGCAGTATCCGACGCGGCCAATCACCATCGTCGTGCCCTTCGGGCCCGGCGCCTCCACCGACATGGGCGCACGCACCTACGCCAAGGCGATTTCCGATGACACCGGCCAGCCGGTCATCGTGGAAAACAAGCCCGGCGTGGATGGCCTCCTCGGTGTGCAGGCCTTCACCCGGCTGCCTGCCGACGGCTACTCGGTCCTCGTGTCGAGCAGTTCCACGCACACGCTGAACCCGGGCCTGTACAAGACGCTGCCGTACGATGCGATCAAGGACTTCACGCCAGTGGCCATGCTCTACCGCGGTATCCAGATCCTGGTGGTGAAGGGCGACTCGCCCATCAAGTCGCTGCAGGACCTCACCGATCGCGCCAAGGCCAACCCCGGCAAGATCACGTACGGCGTGAGCACCGCCACCACGCGCCTGGCCGTCGAGATGTACCGCCAGGGCGCCGGCGTGGACCTGCTCTACGTGCCCTACAAGGCGGTGGGGCCGTATGTCACCGACCTTCTGGGCGGCGTGATCGACCTGGCAAGCGCCGATGTGCCGACGCTGCGACCGCTTATCGACGCCGGCAAGCTGCGCGCGCTCGCGGTGACGGCGCCCACCCGCCACCGCATGCTGCCGAACGTGCCGACGCTGGAGGAATCGGGCCTCAAGGGGGCGGTGTTTACCTACTACGCCGGCGCCTGGTTGCCGGCGGGCACGCCGACGCCCGTCGTCAACCGGTTGAGCGAGCTGTCGACAAAGGCAATAAGATCGCCGGCCATGCAGAAGTTCCTCAACGACACCGGCTCCGAAGCCGTGGAAATGAACCCGTCGCAGCTCGCCGCGCACCAGGCGGCCGAGATTGAAAAGATGACCAAGCTGCTGCGGGCAGCGGGGGTTCAGCCGCAGTAAGCAACGCTCGCAGACTAGCCTGGAAAAAGGGCGCCCATTCGGCGCCCTTTTTTTGTGCTCGGATTGTCCATCACGCGGGTCTACGCATCGCTTTGTCAGCGTTTCCATCTTCAATCCAAGGCCACCGTAGATCCGATACTGAATCTGCCAGTATTTCATGGCGGCGCTTGGGTGCGGGATTTCAGCGCCGATGGCTTCTGCGGCTACTGCTGATTGAACGCAACCAGCTCCCGTCTCGAAGAAAAAATCGTCTTCCCCTGCATGAAGCGGTTCTCCTCGGCAGCGACCGGCTGGCGGATCTCGCCCGGCACCCGCCAAATGACGGTTCGGAGCTCTATCAGGCCCTTGGGCGACTGTGAAAACGTGCGCGCCTGGATGCGGAACGCATCGAAGGTGCCGGCGGGCACCGTTACCCTTTCGCGTGCAGTGATCGCGCATTCCTGTTCGTTGGCCGCCCGCGTGCCATTCGGGAAGGTGACGATGAACCTGCTGTTCCAGCGCCGACCCACCGAGAATTCCAGCGGATTGGTCTGGGAACCCTTTACGTGCCTGCCGTCGGGAAAACGCACCGTATTTCCGAGCAGGTCGAGGATCAGCCCGTTGCTGAACTGCACTTCCTCGTCAGTGATTGCCGTCACTGTAGCAGTGCCGCGCTGCTGCTCCACCCGGGAAAAGATATCGACCTGCCTGTGTGCGTGTAGCTGTCGCCGATCTTGAAGCTCGTATTGGCATTCACCGAGCCCTTGGTAAAGGGATTGGCCGCCTCGTTGATGATCTCGATCTTCTTCTCGCCGGCCTTGGCCAGCGCGCGGTCGAACTCCAGCTGCGCGATTTCGCTGAAGCTGCCGGTAGGATAACGCAGCAGGTACGCCTCGATCAGCTTGAGGTCCTTGGTGGACTTGGCCTTGTCCCACACCGCAACCTCTTCATCGAGCAACTTGAGTTGCTCGGCTTCCGAGAGCTTCTTGAGTTCGGCCGGTGGCTGGAACCAGAAGTCATCCTCCAGCGACGTGCTCTCCCAGGGCACCTGCGCGCCCTTCGACTTGAGCCGCACGTTCAGGCGCACGCGCTTGAACACTTCCTCGATCTTGGCATCCTTCACCCTCATCTCGCGCAGGAAGTTCTCGGTATAGAGCCCGTTCTCGCCCTCGCCGTCGCTCGCCACGTTGCCAGGGTTGGTCGCGTACGCCAGCAGCGTGTGGTTGGGTGCGTCCATCTGCGACAGGCCCTTGTGATCGACGCCCTTCACGTGCCCGAAGGGGTTGTCTCGGCAGGCATCCAGGATGATCACGTTCATCGGGTTCTCGGCCTTGTTCAGGCCTTCGAGCAGCGCATTCACCTCCACCCCCTGCTTGGGCACATCGGCCACGGTGTCGATGTCCATGTCGACGGGCAGCATGTAGTTGCGCCAGGCGAGCTGCAGGCCATGTCCGGCGAAATAGAACAGGCCCACGGCCTTCCTGGCGGCCAACGACTTCACGTACGCCTGCACCGCACCGGCCATCTCGTCGCGCCTGACATCCAGCCGCACGGTGACGTCGAACCCGGTGGCTTTCAGCGCGTCGCCGATCGCCTTCGCGTCGTTGGCCGGGTTCTTGAGCGGGGATTCCTTGTACTTGCTATTGCCCATGACCAGCGCCATCTTCGGCGCGCGCAACAGCTTCAGCGTGCCTTCGGACTGCGCCCACACCCAGGCCCAGGGCACGGGCAGGAACAGTGAACCGGCGGCCAGGCCGCCTTGAAGAATGCGACGACGTTCGGGATTCAAGGGTTGCATGCGAGCGCCTCGGGTTGAAGGCGCGAACCTCGATCGCGCCCGAGTCAATCAACGGTGGAAAATTCTAGCGCACTCGCTCCTGCGCTCCTCGGAGCCTCTGTTAAAACGTGGTCTGACCCCAGGTCGCCGACCCCATGTTGCTCATGGCATCTTCACGGCCACCAGTTCGACACGCTGACCGAAGATTTCCCGGCCCTGAAAAAAGCGCACCTCTTCATTGGCGATATTGGGACGGACACCCGGATCCCTCCAGGTGGAGGTCCTGCGTTCGATCAGACCCTTGGGTGACTGATTGAACGATCGCCCCTGGATGCGGAATGCATTGAATGTGCCAGCCGGAACGGTGATTCGCTCCCGCGTCACAATGACCCGTTCGGACTCGACGGGTGATCGGGTGCCATTGAAGGTGAGCACGAAACGATCGGACCAGCGCTTGCCGACCGAATATTCCAGTGGAATCGTGCGCACACCCTTGGTATGCCGGCCGTCGGCGAACTGGATGACGTTGCCCAGCAGATCGAAGATGGTGCCGTCGTCGAAACGCACTTCGTCCTCGGTAATCGCGGTGATCTTGCGAGTGAATTGCGACTGCTCGACGCGGGAGGTCCGATCCACGACGCGAAACGTATAGCTCTCGCCCATCCTGTAGTTCGTGTCGGCATTGGCCGAACCCTTGGTGAACGGATTGGTCGCATCGTTGATGATCTCGACCTTCTTCTCGCCTTGCCTGGCCAGCGCCCGGTCCAGCTCCAGCTGCGCGATTTCGCTGAAGCTGCCGCTGGGATAACGTTGAAGGTAGGCCTCGATCAGCTTCACGTCCTTGCTCGACTTGGCCTTGTCCCAGATCGCCGCCTCCTCGTCGAGCAGTCGCAGCTTCTCCGCATCCGAGAGCCTCACCGGCCCCGGCCCCGCGCTCTGCCGGCGCCGGCGCTCCTCGTCCTCCTGGGCGCGCCGCTTCTCGGCCTCGGCCAGTTCCTGCTTTCGCCTGCGCGCCGCCTCCTCCTCGGCAAGGCGCGCCTCGCGCAGGACCTGCTCCTCCCGGCGCTTGCGCTCGGCCTCTTCGGCGGCCAGCCTGGCCTCGCGCAACGCCTGTTCCTGCCGGCGCCTGCGTTCGGCATCCTCTTCGGCAAATCGCTTCTCGCGCGCCGCCTGCTCCTCCTTGCGACGACGCTCGACTTCCTCTTGCGCAATCACCGCCAGCGAACCGGGCGGCTGGAACCAGAAGTCCTCCTCTAGCGACGTGCTCTCCCAGGGCACCTGAGCGCCCTTCGACTTCAACCGCACGTTCAGCCGTACCCGCTTGAACACCTCCTCGATCTTGGCTTCCTTCACCTTCATCTCACGCAGGAAGTTCTCGGTGTACAGGCCGTTTTCCCCCTCCCCGTCGCTCGCCACATTGCCGGGTGCTGTCGCGTAGGCCAGCAGCGAGTTATTGGGTGCGTCCATCTGGGAGAGTCCCTTCTGGTCCACGCCCTTCACGTTCCCGAAGGGGTTGTCACGGCAGGCATCGAGAATGATGATGTTCATCGGATTTTCGGCGCGGGTCAGGCCTTCGAGCAGGGCATTGACCTCGACTCCCTGCTTGGGGACGTCGGCCACGGTGTTGATGTCGATATCGACGGGCAGCATGTAGTTGCGCCAGGCCAGCTGGAGTCCATGCCCCGCATAATAAAGCCTTCCTGGCCGCCAGCGCCTTCGCATAGGCCTGCACCGCCGCAGCCATTTCCTCGCGCCGGGAATCGAGCTTGAGCGTGACGTCGAATCCCGATGCCTTGAGCGCGTCGCCGATCGCGCGCGCATCGTTGACCGGATTCTTGAGCGGCGAATCCTTGTACTTGCCGTTGCCAAGCACCAGCGCCATCTTTGGGGCTCGCAGCAGCTTCACCGCCCCTTCGGACTGCGCCCACACCCAGGCCCATGGCACGGGAAGAAACAGGGAACCGGCGGCCAGGCCGCCCTGCAGGATGCGGCGACGATTGCGATTCAAGGGCTGCATACAGGATTCCTCCGTCGAAGGCGCGAACCTCGATCGCGCCGGAGTCAAGCAACGCGAGAAAATTCTAGCGCATTCACCCCGGCGAGCGTCTGGGCTCCTGCGAGAACCCACTCTGCCCCCGAGGACGGTCTTTGCCATTGTGGCTGGCATGGATTCGGGTAGTGGTGCTCAGGGACAGACGACGGCTTCCCCACCACGAGGATATTGCATAAGTCCCAAAATGGGACTACACTTTTCGGATGCGCATTATTGCACTGTCGACGCTGAAAGCCTTCTGGGAAGGGCGACGAGCATACAGCGATGCCAGGGAACCAGTGCTTGCCTGGTATCGCCATACGCTGCGCGCAGACTGGGCCTCCCCAGCAGACGTCAAGGCGGAGTTTGGCAATGCCAGCATCCTGCGCGATGGGCGCGTGGTATTCAATATTGCCGGCAACAAGTACCGGCTGGTGGCGTGGATCAACTACCCCTACCGGGTGGTCTATGTCCGCTTCATCGGTACGCATGCGCAGTACGACGCCGTTGACGCACAGACGATTTGAGGGAGACTGCCATGGAAATCAAACCGATCAAGACCAGACGCGACTATCAGTCGACGCTAGCCGACATCGAGTCACTGATGGGCGCGAGGGCCAATTCAGCCGATGGCGAACGTCTCGACATCCTGGTTACTCTGGTAGAGGCCTATGAGCGCAAGCATTTCCCGCTTGAGCACCCCGATCCGGTTGAGGCCATCAAGTTTCAGATGGACCAGAAGGGGCTCACGCCCAAGGATCTTGAACCGATGATCGGTCGCATGAATCGCGTCTACGAAATTCTCAACCACAAGCGTCCACTGACACTCAAGATGATCTGGAGGCTTCACCGCGGGCTGGGTATTCCGGCAGAATGCCTGATACGGCAGCCGGACGAGTTGGGCGCAATATAAGCGGCATACCGACGCATGGAAACACGATCGGCGACCAGCCCCCCCTGGCACCGCAGGTGCAGGGGCGCAGGGATACAACCTCAGTAGTCCACAGAAGTCGGACGAGGACTGCCGGATTCAGACGGCAGTCTCGCTATTTCCCATTCTGCAAAACCCAACCTACTGCGGCTTGGCGCCGGCCTTGCGCAGGATGGGAATCCACACGGCAATCTCGGACTTGATCAGGGCGGTGACGTCATCGGGCGACATGGCGGCCGCCGAGGTATAAGCCAGATCGTCCATTTGCTTGACGACTTCAGGCGCCCTGCTGCCGGCCTCGAAGGCGCGGTGCAGCTTCAGGATGGAGTCGCGCGAGGTGCCGGCGTGGGCGATGAGCGGGAAGCTGGTGGCATACACCACCTGCAGCCCGGTCTCGCGGAATGTCGGCGCCGCGGCAAACGGCTTCCAGCGCTCGCGCCCGCTGCTGGCCAGCGCGATGAGTTTCCCGCTGTCGACGTTCTGCTTCATGCTGGTGGTGGAGAAGAAGAGATCGGTGTGCCCGCCCAGCGTGGCGGTGGCGTTCTCTGCTCCGCCCTTCATGCCGATGATGGTGACCTCGATGCCGAGCGCGCGCACGATGCGCTCGGTGAGGAAATGCCCCGATGCACCGGTGGCGGTGGCCACATTGAGCTTGGCCGGATTGGCCTTCGCGTAGGCGACAAAGCCCTTCATGTCCTTGAACGGCAGGTCAGGGCGCCCGAGCAGCACCAGCGGCGCCTCGAACAGGTTGCTCACGGCCGCGTAGTCGCGTCCCGGCTCCAGCTTGAGTTCCGGGTCCTGCGCCGGCTGAGAAATCGCCACGCCGTCGTTGATGATGCCGAGCATATGGCCGTCGGGCGGCGCGTCCTTGATCGCCTGCAGTCCGAGGCGGCCCTGCGCGCCTGGACGGTTCTCATAGACGATGGGCTGGCCGAGCACTTTGGCCGCCTCCACTGCGATCATGCGCCCGAGAATGTCGGGGCCGGAGCCCGCCGCATAAGGGTAGATCAGGCGCAGCGGCCGGTTGGGGAAGGCCTGCGCCGATGCGTCAAACGGGAACACGCTCGCAAGCGCAAGCATTGCAGCGGCCAGCACAATGCCCCGGGTCGAGCGTCGTTTCGAAATGATCATGACTTCTCTTCTCCTCAAACGCCGGCCCTCAATTTTCAATGGTGATGTTTGCGGCCTTGATGATCTTCGCATAGCGGACGACATCGGCCTTCATCAGCGCAGCGAGCTGGTCGGCATTGGAGACAAAGGGTTCCATGCCGAGGCCGGCCAGGTTCTTCTGCGTGTCCGGCATGGCGGTGATCTTCGCGAACTCGGCGGACAGTTTGTCCACGATGGCCTTCGGCGTGCCGGCCGGCGCCAGGATCCAGTACGAAGCCCTGGCATCGAAGCCCGGCAGGCCGGCCTCGGTGAAGGTGGGCACCTCGGGCATGGACGGCATGCGCTTGTCGCCCGAAATCGCGATGGGCTTGATCTTGCCGCTCTGGATGTGGGGGATCAGCGAGATCGGGACGGCCGAATACATCTGCACGCGCCCGGCAATGAGGTCGGTGATCGCCGGACCGCCGCCCTTGTACGGGATGTGCTGGATGTTGACCCCGGCCAGGAGCTTGAACGACTCACCGGACAGGTGGTTGATGGTGCCGCCGCCCGCCGAGGCGTAATTGAGCTGCCCGGGGCGCGACTTGGCAAGGGCGATGAACTCCTGCAGCGAGTTGGCGGGCACCGACACCGGCACCACCATCAATTGCTCGCCCGACGAAACGGAGGCCACCGGCGCGAAATCCTTGATGCCGTCGTAGGGCGTCGGCAGCAGCAGCGGCAGCACCACATGGGTGTTGAGCGTCAGCAGCACGGTGTAGCCGTCCGGCGCCGACTTGGCCACCGCGTCGGTTCCGATGACGGTGTTGCCGCCGCCGCGGTTATCGACAATCACGGGCTGTCCCCAGCTGTCGGTCAGCTTCTGGCTGTACAGGCGCGCGAGGGGACTGGTGCCGCCCCCCGGAGGATAGGGGGTGATGATGCGGATGGCCCGATTGGGGAAGTCCTGCTGTGCGGCAGCTGCTCCTGCAAGCGTGGCCAGCACGACAACCAGCACCGCCTGCACTGCATTCTTCAGAACTTTCATCTCGCGTTCCTCCATATACCGCACAAAGGATGGCCACCATCATGGCGCATGGCGTGGACCTGCCCAGTCACCGACTCGCCACTGGACGAGGCTCGCGATGCAGCTTACAGTCCCCCATGCAGCTTGCCAATGTTTGTGAAGGCCGTTCCGGATCGATGACCCTGAATCCGCGGACAGCAGGCAACGATGAACGGCGCGCAGTCGGATGCGCCTCCCGAACGACTACTGCAGGATCCAGGAGCACCCCATGAAGCAGTTCGTGACCGCCGAGGGCATCGGCATCAGCTACGAGGACGACTATTTCGGGCCACCGTGGCTGCAGTCGGAAGCGCAGGCCGTGGTGCTGGTGCACGGCACGGCCGAATCGAGCCGCGCCTGGTATGCGTGGGTGCCGCC
>CANJXQ010000129.1 GCA_947478805.1 Betaproteobacteria bacterium
CCCTGGTCGTTCGGGCCCTTGCGGTAGAACGGGTCGCTGAAGAGCTCGATGGCCGAATGCAGCGTGGCCGTCGGCGTGGGGAGCTGCCCCCCCACCTTGGCCAGCACCGACCACAGCGCCACGAAGATCGCCAGCCCCAGCGCCATGGCAATCACCCGCGGCACCCATTCGGGCGCCTTGGCGCGCACATACAGCACGGCGCCATCCTCGACCGTCGCCCTGGGGGGCGACGACGAGCGCGTGCGCGGCTTGCGAGGCACGATGGGTTCATTGGCCGCCGCGGGGGCGGCTGCCGATGCAGTCGGCATGGGTGTGATTTCCTGTGGCAGGGTTGGGGACATGCTGGCGGCCATCATGGGTTCACCTTTTTGCTTTATGTAGTGGTCAAGCGACCTTGATCTTGAATCCGGCTGCGTACTTCTTCGGATCCTTGCCGTCCCAGGTCACGCCGTCGATCATCTTGACCGTGCGCATCGGGTCCTTGGGCAGTGAGGTCTTGGTCAGCGAGGCGGCTTCCTTGTAGATGTCGATGCGGTTCACCTTCTTTGCGATGCCGGCGTAGTCGACGTCTTCCTTCAGGAGGCCCCAGCGCTTGTGCTGGGTGAGGAACCACATGCCATCGGACAGGAACGGGAAAGTGACGTAGCCATCGTTGAAGAACTTCATGGCATTGGGGTCGTCCCAGGTCTTGCCGATGCCGTTGTCGTAGCGACCCAGCATGCGCGCGAGGATGACGTCCTTGTCGGTGTTGACGTAGGACTTGTCGGCCACCACTTCGGCCGTCTTCTGGCGGTTGGAGAGCGATGCGTCGATCCACTTGCCGGCCTCGATGATGGCGGCCGTCATGGCGCGCGCGGTGTTGGGATTCTTCTGCACCCATTCGGCGGTGGTGCCGAGCGTCTTTTCCGGATGGTCCTTCCAGATGCCCTGCGTGGTCTCGGCGGTGAAACCGATCTTGTCCATGATGGCGCGGTTGTTCCACGGCTCGCCCACGCAGTAGCCATCCATGTTCCCGACGCGCATGTTGGCCACCATCTGCGGCGGGGGTACCGTGATGGTCTTCACGTCCTTGAACGGGTCGATGCCGTAGGTGGCCAACCAGTAGTAGATCCACATGGCGTGCGTGCCGGTGGGGAAGGTGTGCGCGAAGGTGTATTCGCCCTTTTCCTTCTTGATCAGGGCGGAAAGGCTCGCCCCGTCGGTCACGCCCTTTTCATTGAGTTTCTTCGAAAGCGTGATGGCCTGGCCGTTGTGGTTCAGGTTCATCAGGATGTTCATGTCCTTCTTCGGCCCGCCGATGCCCATCTGCACGCCGTAGATGAGGCCGTACAGCACGTGGGCCGCATCCAGTTCGCCGTTGACGAGCTTGTCGCGCACCGCCGCCCACGAGGCTTCCTTGGTGGGAATGATCTTGATGCCGTACTTCTTGTCGAACTCCATCACCGAGGCCATCACCACCGAGGAGCAGTCGGTGAGCGGGATGAAGCCGATCTTGATTTCCTTTTTCTCGGGGGCGTCCGAGCCCGCGGCCCAGGCGCCGGCGCGGATCGCGTCGGGAATGAAGCTCATGATGCCCGCCGCGGCGCCGATGGCGCCAGCCTGCTTGAGGAAGTCTCGCCTCGTGGGCACGGTCGGGACCAGCAGGGGGGACGCGCTTGCAGCCGTCGTTGCGACTGGGGATGCGTTCTCTTCGATGCTCGATTCGGGCAGGCGTTCTTCATTCATTGGCTTCTCCGCGACGGAAAAAAAATAAAAGGGCGTCCACCAGTCCGGACGCAACGCGAGGAGAGGAGGAGGAACCTCGCGTTGCTACGGGTGGTGAACGCCCTTGTTCACATTGAGCCCAGCGTTGGGCTTGCCTGACCTAGCGCAACAGTCGTGCCAACGCTGGCGTGAAGTGGGAAATAAGTACTAAGTGGCTAATTATCAGAGACTTGTGCTATCCGGCCGGTGGGGAGGCAGGCATCGGCTCAGGGAGACATCGCGCACTGTTGCGGTGCACAAAACCTCAGCTTCGCACTTATCGGCAGCATCGAAAATGCTGAATAGCCCGCCTGCGAGCGGTGAGGTTGCTCAATGGCTCAACCGAGCAGGTCTTCCATGTCGATGACCATTTTCGCCGCGTCGCCCATGCGCTTCTTGCGCGTCATGGCGAGCTTGCGCAGCGCGTGATACGCCTCGTCCTCGTTGAACCCGCGGCTTTTCATGAGGATGCCTTTGGCGCGATCGACCAGTTTGCGCTCGGAAAGCTTCAGGTTGGCCTCTGCCAGTTCGGCAACCAGCCGCTGGTACTCATCGAAGCGAGCCACGGCGACATCGATGATGCCCTTGACGCGCCCTGCCGCCAATCCGTCGACGATATAGGCGGAAACGCCCGCCTTGACGGCGTCTCGTATGGTGTCGGAGTCCCCGTCACTGGAAAACATGACGATGGGCCGCGGCTGGTCGCGGCTGACCATGACCACATGCTCCAGCACGTCGCGCGAGGGCGAATCGGTGTCGATGATGATGATGTCGGGCGCATGTGCCTCGACCGCCTTCAGCAGTTCCAGCGGCGACTCCAGCACCGCCGCCACCCGATAGCGCGCCTTCTCCAGCGCGGCGCGCAGGATGGCCGTGCGCTCCGGGGAGTCGTCGACCAGCAGCACCTTGATGCGAGGGGTTTGCGTTGCCATACGCAATTATCCGCAACAAATGTGCCACCTGGATTGACAGGGGGCAATTGCGGGTGCTTTTTTACATCGGCGGGGCAGTTTGGCATCACGCGGACAATGCCATACTCGGCGTCCTCACAAGGACCATTCTCGTTCTCATGGACGCGGGTTGCTCCTGCCAACCCGCGCATGATCACCAGGGACTAACAGTGCTCGATTCGTTGTCAATTGCCGCTATAGTCCGGGCCATGACGTGAACCGGCTGTTGCTGGTGGCCTGCCTGGGAGTTTTTGCGAGCGCCATCGCGTGGCGGGTGGTCGACCCGATCCTGCCCGTCCTCGCCGCGGACCTGAACGTCAGCCTGAGCGACGTGGTGCTGCTGACCACGGCCTACAGCTTTCCGCTCGCTGCCATGCAGATGGTGTTCGGGCCGGTGGGCGACGCTTGGGGCAAGGTGCGCGTGATCCGGCTGTCCTTGCTGCTGGTGGCGACCAGCCTCGTCCTGATGGCTATCGCGCCGAGCTACACCACAGTCTTGCTTGCGCGCATCCTGGGAGGCGCTTTCACCGGCGGGGTCAACCCGGTGTCGCTGGCGCTGATCGGCGAGCGTATCCCGTACGAGCAACGGCAAGTGGCGCTGGGGCGTTTCATCTCCGCCATGATCGGCGGCCAGATCGTGGGGGCTGCCGTGTCCGGATTCGTCGTCGACCTGATCGGATGGCGGACGCTCTTCGCGCTGGCCGCGGCGGTCGTGGGCGCGGTGACGCTGATGAGCTTCGCGTTGCTGGAAGACACCCAGCATGTCCGAAGGAAATTCACCTTCGCGGGAGCATTTGCCAGCTATCGCTCCGTGCTTGGCACCCCGACCACCTGGCCCGTGCTTGCGTCGCTCGTCCTCGAGGGCATCCTCATGCTGGGATTGATTCCCTTCGTCGCGGGCATGGTGATGCTGCACGAGGCCGAAGGCTCCGCCCCGGCGGGCATCGTGATCGGCACGTTCGCCGTCGGCGGCACGGTGTTCGGCTTCCTGGTCCGCCGCATTCTCGCCGCGCTCGGGCCATGGAACATGGTTCGTGTGGGCGGCGTGATGGTGGGGTGCGGGTTCATGGCCTCCGTGCTGCCGCTTCATTGGGGCGTGCTCGCCGTGCTGTTCTTTTTCGTGGGCTTCGGTTTCTACATGTTCCACAACAACATCCAGTTGCAGGTCACCGAATTCGCGCCGCATGCGCGTGGCGCGGGCGTGTCGGTGGGCGCATTCTTTTTCATGTCGGGGCAGGGCCTGGGCCCGGTCATCTGGGCGCCGGTTGCCGAAGCCTATGGTTATCACACGGTCTTCTTCTCGGCCGGCGTGCTCAGCATTGTGCTGGGGTTCGTGATCGCGTGGCGCATGGGTCTGCGCGCGCGTACCCTGGCGGGAAAGAAAGCCTGACTTGCAGGTACGAGGCGTCCATGCACTCACTACCAGGAGGAATAACCGAATGACGAAGAAACTGGGCATCGGGGACAGCTTCCCGAACATCACCCTCGACCTCGTGGGTGGCGGGACCATCGATCTGCCGACCGGCATGGGATCGAAGTACGGCGTGATCCTGTTCTTTCGCGGGCATTGGTGACCGTATTGCCGCCGGCAGTTGGCCGGCTTCGAGAAGGCGAAGGCGGAACTGGATGCGCTGGGCGTATCGGTGGTTGCCGCCAGCGTGGACGCATTGGACAAGGCCACGGAGGTTGCCGCCGAGCTGTCGTTCCCGATCGGCTACGGCGTGACGCGCGGCATCGCCAACACGCTGGGTTCCTGGTGGGAAGAGCGGCGCAGCATCATCCAGCCCTCCGAGTTCGTCGTCGACCAGGCGGGGAAGATCATTGCCTCGAGCTACAGCGACGGGCCGATCGGGCGCTTCGATGCCGCGGATATGGTGCGCTTCATCGGTTTTCGCGAGGCGCAGGCGAAAAAGCAATCAACGTGATGCCGGAGGCGCGTGTGACTGGAGGGACCGCGCGCCCTGCTACGCAGGCTCGGTCGCGCTGCTACAGACGGTGTCGTGAGCACTAGCCTGCGTCCGGCGGCGCCTTGCCGCTGTCGGGTTTGTCCCGGACTGTACCGACATCCTGATTCACATAGGCGGCCATGGCCCGGCGCAGGAAGCCCATCTGCGCCTTCACCCGCACGCAGGCATCGCAGGCCAGCAGGTGCAACCGCAACACCAAGCGCTGGCCAAAGCCCAGTCGGCCGTCGAGGTCGGCGGAGATCAGGTGGCTGGCCTCCTTGCAGGTAACCCTCATCGCGCATGTCCCTTCGGTGATTCCCCTGCGAACCAGCCCGCCTCCAGGCACAGGCGAAGGCTCATCCGGGCGCGGTGCAGGAGCACCCAGCAGTTAGTCGCGGTCACTGCCAATTCCTTGCAGATTTCGTCGGTATCCATGCCCATCACCTCGCGCATGACGAAGGCGCGGGCTGTATTGGGTGGCAGGCCGTCCAGGCAGCGCTGCAGGGCGTCCTGGAAGCGCGATTCGGTGAGGGCTGCGTCCGGATTGCCCCATGGCGCGGGCTGCTCGGCATAGTGGCCGTCGGCCGCAAACAGGGCATCGAAATCCCCAACGTCGGTCTCGTCTCCCATGCCATCGAGGGCGATCTCGGGCCGCGCGCGCAGGCGGCGGAAGTGATCGATGATCTTGTGCTTGAGGATGCCCACCAACCATGTGCGCACGGCGGATTTCCCCTGGAAGCCGGCGGCGCCCTGAAGCGCCGCGGCCAGCGTCTCCTGCACCACGTCCTCGGCCTCTTCACTATTGCGTAGTTGTAAGAGGGCCAGTTTGTAGAGCACCGGCCGGTGACGGGCGAATTCGGCGGTGTCGATGGTCTGGATTTGGGGCATGCGCGGGAGCCGTGAACGCTCGCCGTTTCAGCTGGCGCGGGCGACCCGGGCCACCTTGGTCACGTCGGCCACGCATTGGGCGATGGCATTGATGACCGCCGGCTGCTCGCCGATCGCAGGCAGCACGTCTATCGCTAGCGCAGGGTGCGCGGTGCGCAGCTGCGCAACCATCAGCGGCAGGTCGCGCTTGAGGTGTCCGCCCTGGGCGAGGAACACCGGCACGATGGTGACGCTTGCAGCGCCCTGGCCGACCGATGCCGACACGGCTTCGATGAGGCCTGGCGTCATGAATTCCAGGAAGGCGAGGGACACGACGCACTCGGGTGCCAGCACGGCCACGCGTTCGCGCATGGCCTCCAAGGGGCGTGCCCACTCGGGGTCGCGGGCGCCGTGGGCGAAGAGGATGATGTGGGGGTTGGGCATTGGGACATGATACGCCGGGAGCGCGGCGGTTCGACCGTCGATGGTCGGGAAAGCCATTTCGCCTGGCGGCACGTCGATTTTTGGCACAGGTTTCGCCTGGCGGCGAGTTACTTTCGTTTGCTTGTCCAAACGAAAGTAACCAAAGGAAAGGACACCCCCGATGCATCGGTCGCCTGCGGCGACTGCCCTGCGCTGCTCGACAGCGCCGGCGGCTGCGCAACTCGCAGGCCGCTGTCGCGGCCCGCTCAGACAGTGCTCGCCGACTGCCCCGTCGCTGCCTGCGCTGCTCGGCGATGCAAAGGGGGCCCCGAAATGCCCCCACGGGATAGATATATGTGTCAGTTTTTCTGTTGTAAACTTTGGCAGGGTGTTGCAAGACCATCCAAATTGACAGGATTTATCTACAAGGGATGGGTTCGGGGTGGAGCCCCGTTGGGGACGCCGAGAAGCGCAGGACGCTGAGGGGTAGTCGGCGAGCACTGTCTGAGCGCGCCGTTTTTGGCGCGCGAGTTGCGCAGCCGCCGAAGCGTTCGAGCATCGCAGGGAAGTTTCGGCGCTTGCGCCGAAACCGTCACCTCCGGGGTCGCCTTTTCTTGGTTACTTCTTTTGGCGAAGCAAAAGAAGTAACTCGCCGTCAGGCGAAACGCGGACTGAAAAGTAACTCGCCGTCAGGCGAAACTCAGATGATCAAGTAACTCGCCATCAGGCAAAAATCTCCCGCGACCCCCACCTCACTCCACCGGCAACGCCAGCTTCTCCGCCCCCGGCAAATCGCAGTCGATGATCGCTTTGCACAACGTCTCGATCGCCGCCTTGCGGGTAAAGGACTTCCGATACACCAGCACCACGCGTCGGTCGGGCACGGGCGCCGCGAACGGCACGTAGGCGAGTAGGCTGTCGCGCGGCACGCGGGTTGGCACCGAGGTCGCGGGCAGCACCGTGATGCCGACCCCTGAGGCCACCATCTGGCGGATGGTTTCCAGCGACGAGCCTTCGAAGGTTTTCTGCAGGCCGTCGCTGCCGGAAAAGCGGTCGAGTTCGGGGCTGGCGCGCAGCACCTGCTCGCGAAAGCAGTGCCCGGTGCCGAGCAGCACCATGTTTTCCTTCTTCAGTTCCGAACTCTTGAGCGATTTGCGCCTCGCCCAGGCGTGATCCCGCGGCAGCGCCACAACGAAGGGTTCGTCGTACACCGGCTGCAGCGCGAAGCCGGGCTCCTCGAAGGGCAGGGCGAGGATGGCGGCGTCGATGTCGCCCTGTTTCAGCAATTCACGCAGCCGGTGCGTGTAATTTTCCTGGAGGTGCAGCGGCATCTGCGGTGCGCGCTTGTGCAGGACGCGGACCAGGCCGGGCAGCAGGTAGGGTGCGATGGTGTAGATGACACCGATGCGCAAGGGACCGCTGAGTGGATCCTTGCCCTGTTTGGCAATGTCCTTGATGGCGCCCGCCTGCTCGAGGGCGCGCTGGGCCTGCTCGACGATGCGCTCGCCAATCGCCGTGGGCGTTGCCTCGCCCGTGCCGCGCTCGAACAGCACCACGCCGAGTTCATCCTCCAGCTTCTTCACCGCCACCGACAGCGTGGGCTGCGACACGAAGCAGGCCTCGGCGGCGCGCCCGAAATGGCGCTCGCGCGCCACGGCGACGATGTAGCGCAGCTCGGTGAGTGTCATTGCCTGCCCGCTAGACCGCTCGGCCGGCCATGCGGCCTTCGCGAATGCCGTCGAGCATGGTGCGCGGCGCCTCGCAGTCCCCGACCAGTATCTGGGGCGCCGATCCGGCCGCATCGGCGAGCTCGCGCGCGAGGCGGTCGTTGGCGATGTTGCCGGTGGCCGCCACCACGCAGTCGCTGGCGATGCTGCTCACTTCGCCGGTGAAGATGTGCCGCAATTGCACCGCGCCCGCGCGCACCTCGAGCGGGGCGACCTGCGCTTCGATGCGCACGCGCTTCTCGGCGAGGCGGCGCAGCGTGTTGGTCATGGAGCCGTTGTCGAGCAGTGACGCGGCGTGCAGCTTCGCCGTGACGATGACGACCTCGGCGCCCGCGTCGGCGAGGGCAAAGGCCGGCGCATAGGCTTGAAAGTGCGCGACGCTGTCGACGATGGTCACCTTGCGGCCGCGCCATTGGCCCGGATCGGCGAGGGCGCTCTCCACCACATCGGCGGGCGCGCGTACCGGCACGGAACCGTCGCTCTTGAGTGGCCGCTCGGGCGGCACCGAGCCCGTGGCCATGATCACCACATCGGCCCCCACGGCGCGAACCGCGGCGGCATCGAGCGCCGTCCCCGTTCTCACCTCGACGCCGAGGCGTTTCAGTTCACTCACCTGATGCGCGATGATTTCCAGCAGTTCCTTGCGCAACGGATGGGCCCCGGCGACGCGCACCTGTCCGCCGAGGCGCGTTGTCGCTTCGGCGAGCACCACCGTGTGGCCGCGCTCTGCCGCCGCGATGGCCGCCTCCATGCCGGCCGGTCCGCCCCCGACCACGAGCACGCGCCGGGCGGGCTTGGCAGGCTTTGCGGTGCCGGCGCCAAGCTCCAGTTCACGCCCCACCGCCGGGTTGACCGTGCAGGTGATGGGACGGTTGGTGTAGAGGTAGCCGAAGCAGCCCTGGTTGCAGCCGATGCAGGGGCGGATCTCCGCTGGCGCGCGGGCCGCCTTCTCGACCCAGAACGGGTCCGCGATCAGCGCGCGGGCGAGGTTCACGGCGTCGGCCTGGCCACTCGCGAGGATTTGCTCGGCGAATTCGGGCGTCTTGATGCGGCCCACCGTGAAGACGGGCAGCTTGACCGCCTTGCGGATCGCCGCGGCATAGTCGACGAAGATGCCGTGGGGCACGTCCATCGGCGGCACGATCATGTTGTTGTCGCGCGAGGTGCCGGCGGTGATGCTGAGGTAATCGACCACGCCGGTGGCCTCGACCATCTTCGCCACCTTGACGTAGTCGTCGTTGTCCAGGCCGCCGGGGGTGAGGTCGGAGCCGTTCAGGCGCACGCCGAACAGCTTGTCGTCGCCGATGGCGTGGCGCACGATCTTCACCACGTCGAGCAGCAGGCGCGCGCGGTTTTCGAGCGACCCGCCGTAGTTGTCGTCGCGCAGGTTGTTCAGCGGGGACAGGAACTGGCCGAAGAGGTATTCGTGGCAGGCATGCACCTCGATGCCGTCGATGGCCGATTGGCCCACGTGGCGGGCGGTGCGATCGTAGCCGGCCATGAGCTCGGCGATGTCGGCGCGGGTCATGGCATGCGGGAACTCGGGCGAGATGGCGCTCTTGACGTTCGAGGGCGCCCACAGCGCGCGGCGCGCATCGTGCGAGGACATGCGCGAGCCGCTGTGCACGATCTGCACGATGCCGACGCAGCCGTGGGGCCGCAGGCCGGCCGCCAGTTCGTCCAGCGATTTCACGATGCGCGGATCGTGCGCGTGGATGTAGTTGGGGAACTTGATGGTGGTGTCGTGCGTGGCGCCGCCTTCGACCACCACGGCCCCGGCGCCGCCCTTGGCGCGCTCGACGTAGTAGGCGCGCATGCGCGGCCCGACAATGCTGTCTTCGGAGAACAGCGTCTGGTGGGCCGGGAAGATGACGCGGTTCTTGAGCTTGAGACGCCCGCGGTGCAGCGGGCTGAGCAGGGTCGGGAATGCGGTCATGGGGGGTCCTTGCGTGAAATTGCAGAACGAATTGCGTTATCGATGAAAACGTCGAGCCCGCGGCGCTGTCGTCGCACGTGGCGGAGCCCCGCCATTCTACTGACGGCGGTGGCTGCGCTGCCTGGATTTTGCTCTGGCTGGGGCTGGTTCGCGCGGAGTCGCTGCGCGTGCCGGTTCGCCGCCTGCCGACTTGCGCAGGGCGCACTGCCGGCTGACCGTGTCGCGAATGATGCCGGCCAGCAGCCGCGTGCCGGGGCCCGCCGCATCCGGATCGGTAAGCACGAGGTAGAGCGTGGCAAATCGCTCGCCGCCTTCGCGCAGCGGCACGGGCTTGAGTTCGCCGCTGGCGATTTCCTCGCGCACCATGTCTTCCGGGTACCAGGCGTAGCCCAAGCCCATTTTTGCTGCGCGGATGGAGGTGGCCTTGTTGGACACCGTCAGCCGGTTTTCGTTGATCCAGTTGCCCGGGGTGACCACGTCGCGCCCCGCGGTGTCGCCCGCCTTGCGCGCCGAGGAATCGCGCACGATGAGGTGGCGATGACGTTTCAGGTCGGCGCGCGTTGCCGCGCGGCCGAGCCGGTGCAGCGGGTGCGAGGGTGCGGCCATGCACACAAAGCGCACGTCCATCAGTGCGTCGCCGGCAAAGCCCGCCGGCACGCGCGGCGTGATGGCGAGCTGCACGCGCCGCTCGTTCAGCGCTTCCTCGGTGCCGCCGATCACCGATTCGATGAGTTCGATGCGGGTCTCCGGGCGTTGCCTTGCAAATTCTGCGAAGCACTCGAGCAGCAGCCAGGTGGGAAAGATGATTTCCGCGGCGAGGCCGATCTCGGGCTCCCAGCCGCGCGCAAGGTCGGACGCGGACGCCTCCAGCCGCGCGGCCTCTTCCACCAGTTCGCGCCCGCGCCGGTAGAGCAATTGCCCGGTGGGCGTGAGCACGGCCTTGCGGCCCTGGATCTCGAACACCTTCACGCCCAGCGTGCGTTCCAGCTTCTGCACGGCGTAGGTGAGCGTGGACTGGCTGCGGTGGATGCGCTCGGCGGCGCGCGCGTAGCTGCCGGCGTCCACCACGGCGGCGAGGACCTTCCACTGGTCGAGCGAGATGCGTGGCGAGGGCATGTGGGCCTAGTTATCTATTAATTCGATTGAAACAACCGAAATTTTGCGCTTTTTAATCTGATTCATCAATGTTTCAATGGCGCCATTGCAGAAACGACATCGGTGATCGAGCAAGATGCCCCGATGTTCCCAACAACTGCCGCCACCGCCGAGTGCAGAGCGGCAATCACGCAAGGAGAACACCATGCTTCGCATCCTCCAGATCAATGCCAGCCTGCATTCCGAACAGGGCCAGTCGAGCCGCCTCGCCAACGCCTTCGTCAGTTCGCTTCGCGAACAGGGCCAGACGCTCGTCATGAAGCGCGACCTGGCGCTCGACCCCGTGCCGCACCTCGATGCCGCGCGCTTCGGCGCTTTCGTCGCCAAGGCCGAGGCGCGAACGCCCGCGCAGCAGGCCGTCGTCACTTTTTCGGATGACCTCATCAATGAGCTGCGCGCCGCCGACGTGCTGGTGATCGGACTGCCGCTGTACAACTTCGGCGTGCCCTCGCAATTGAAGTCCTGGTTCGACCACATCGCCCGCGCAGGCGAGACCTTCCGCTACACCGAGAAGGGGCCGGTCGGGCTGCTCGAGGGCAAGAAGGCGTATGTGTTTGCCGCGCGCGGCGGCCTGCATGCCGGTACCCCGCGCGATTCTCAGACGGGCTTCGTGCAGACCTTCCTCAACTTCATCGGCATCCGCGACGTGCAGTTCATCTATGCAGAAGGGCTCGCCATTAGCGAGGCCAGCCGCAACGAATCGCTGGCTGCGGCGCAGGCCGCCATCCGGACCCATGTGCAAGACGTGGCCGCGGTATTGGAGACGACGGCCCGTGCATGGATTGCACCGGCAGTTGCGGAAGCCGCAGCGGCTTGACCGCAGGGCAGGCCCGTAGAATGACAAGCAGGAATTGATGCGGGACCCGCTGGAGCGCATCGCGGGTCGAGCATCGCAAGGAAATTCAAGGAGACCGACATGACATCCCCAGTGAAAGCTGCATCCCGCTCGCTGTTCCGCGTGATCCCCTCGATTGCCGCGTCCGATGGCGCGGGCGTGAAACTACGCCGCAGCCTGGGATCCTCCCAGATGCTGCGCCACGACCCCTTCCTGATGCTCGACGAGTTCTTCTCCGACAACCCGGACGATTACCTCGCCGGCTTCCCCTCG
>CANJXQ010000130.1 GCA_947478805.1 Betaproteobacteria bacterium
CCATGGGCCGGCGGCTATGTCGACACGCGCCTGTCGCCCTCGCAACGCTCGAACTACGCACTGCGCGAATCGGCATTGGCGCTCAACCGGGGCCGAGCAGCCCACGGTGGACCGACTGCGGTGCTGACGCATGGCGCGAACCCGGGGCTCGTATCCCATTTCGTCAAACGCGCCCTGCTCGATATCGCCCGCGATACCGGAACCAAATCGGCGAAGCCCAATACGCGCGAGAAATGGGCGCACCTGGCGCAAAAACTCGGCATCAAGGTAATCCACATCGCAGAGCGCGACACGCAGAGTGCCCAACCCGCCAAGCGCGTCGGCGAATTCGTCAATACATGGTCCGTTGACGGATTCGTGGGGGAAGGTTTGCAGCCCGCCGAACTCGGTTGGGGCACGCACGAAAAATACTTCCCGAACGACGGCAGACGACACGACTTCGGCCCCGGATGCGCAATCTACCTGCAGCGTCCCGGAGCATCAACGCAGGTGCGCACATGGACGCCCCTGGAAGGTCCCTTCCATGGCTTCCTCATTACCCATGGCGAATCGATCTCCATTGCAGACTACCTCACGGTCAGGAATGGCCAGGCCAGCGACCAGGCTCGCTACCGGCCCACCGTGCACTATGCATACCACCCCTGCGACGGCGCCATCGCCTCCATTCACGAGCTGGCCGGCAAGAACTGGAAACTGCAAGACAAGCACCGCGTACTGATGAGCGACATCCAGGATGGCACCGACGAGCTCGGTGTGCTACTGATGGGGCACGCCAAAGGCGCATACTGGTTCGGCTCTCAGCTTTCGGTGCGCGAAGCGCGAAAGCTCGCCCCCTACAACAATGCCACCAGCCTGCAGGTCACCTGTTCGATTCTGGGGGCCATGGTGTGGGCGGTGGAAAACCCGCGGCGCGGCGTGATCGACCCGGATGAAATGGACTTTGAGCGCGTCATGGAAGTGGCGTCGCCCTACTTGGGCAAGCTGGTCGGCTCCTACAGCAACTGGACGCCGCTCGTAGACCGCGGCGTGCTCTTCCCCGAAGACATCGACACCGCCGACCCCTGGCAGTTCAAGAATTTCCGGGTGACCTGAAGCTCGGCTGAGAGTCTGTTGCTATATGAGGGGATACTCCCCTCAGACTCCCCTACTCCGGGGGTTGCAAAATTTCATTTTGCAACCGGTTCTTAGACGACTGACGCCCCGCGCAAGGTCGCTACAGCTTCAGGAAATTCTCCCGATAGTATTTCAGTTCCTCTATCGACTCATAGATGTCGGCAAGTGCTTCGTGCTTGCCGTGCTTGACCATGCCCTTCATCAACTCGGGCTTCCAGCGCCGCGCGAGTTCCTTGAGCGTGGACACGTCGAGGTTGCGGTAGTGGAAATAGGCTTCGAGCTTGGGCATCCAGCGCGCCATGAAGCGGCGATCCTGGCAGATTGAATTTCCGCACATGGGCGTGGTTCGCGCGGGAACATGCTGCGCCAGGAATGCCAGCATGCGCTCCTCCACAACCGCTTCGGTGAGTGTCGAGGCCTTGACCTTCTCGATCAGCCCCGAGCGGGCATGCGTGCTCTTGTTCCAGTTGTCCATCGCATCGAGCGTGCTGTCCGGCTGATGCACGACCAGGACCGGCGCCTCGGCGATTGTCACCAACTGGCTGTCGGTGACCACCATCGCCACTTCGATGACGCGATCCGTGTCCGGCTCAAGGCCGGTCATTTCCATGTCGAGCCAGACGAGGTTGTTTTGATCTTGTGCCATGCGGACCGGTTGGGCTGAGAGTGTAAAATCTCATTGTCGCACACTGGCGCAGTCCGACAGCCCCGGGCGCTCCTTGCACCTCCCAGAAACCCTTTCGAATACAGGTCCATTTCCGATGCAAGCATTCACGGCGGCGTTTCTAGCTGCGCTGGCGGCCTCTACCGCCATCCGATGGTGGCTTGCCGCGCGCCACATGCGACACATCGCGGCGCACCGGGAAAAGGTTCCCGAGGAATTTTCCGGGCGCATCAGCGTCGAGTCACACCAGAAGGCGGCCGACTACAGCCAGGCGAAGATCCGCATTGGCATGCTGGAGACGCTGGCAGGTGCCGCAACCCTGCTTGCACTGACCCTGGGCGGGGGGCTGCAGGCACTTTCGGACGCATGGGCGGCAATATTCGAGCGCGGCGGCTATGCGCATGGCATCGCGCTGATCATGTCGATGACAGTGGCGACCAGCGTCATCGACCTGCCGTTCTCCCTCTACCGCACGTTTTCCATCGAAGCACGCTTCGGGTTCAATCGCACAACCCTCGCACTGTATTTCATCGACATGCTCAAGCAATCCCTCATTGGCGTTCTTCTGGGCGTGCCGTTGCTGTTTTGCGTTCTATGGCTGATGGCCGGAATGGGCGAGGCGTGGTGGCTGTGGGTCTGGGCAACCTGGATTGGCTTCAACCTGCTGGTGCTCGCCATCTACCCCACGCTGATCGCCCCGCTGTTCAATACGTTCAAGCCGCTGGAGGATGCGCAATTGCGCACCCGCATCGAAGCGCTGCTCGCAAAGTGCGGTTTTCGCGCTCAAGGCCTATACGTCATGGACTCCTCTCGACGCTCCAGCCACGGCAATGCCTACTTCACCGGCTTCGGAAGATGGCGCAGGATCGTGTTTTTCGACACCTTGCTAACCCGCTTGAGCGGCCCCGAAGTAGAAGCAGTGCTCGCCCACGAACTCGGGCATTTCATGCATCGCCATGTGGCCAAGCGCATGGCGATGCTGTTTGTAGGCAGTTTCTGCTTTCTCGCGCTGCTAGGATGGCTGATTGGCGCCGACTGGTTCTATAGCGGGCTCAACGTGCAATCCTCGTCCACGGCCATGGCATTGGCCTTGTTCGTCATGGTCATCCCCGTTTTCATGTTCCCGCTGCAGCCGCTGGCCAGCCTGTACTCGCGCAGCCATGAATATGAAGCGGACGCCTATGCCGCGGCGCATGCAGCCCCGCAGGATCTGGTGCAAGCACTGGTCAAGCTGTACCAGGACAACGCCGCCACGCTGACCCCCGACCCCTTGCATTCGGCCTGGTACGACTCGCACCCGCCGGCGGCGTTGCGCATTGCAAGGCTGCAGTCGCTGGTCGTACGCCCCGCCGACGTTTCGGCCGCTGGGGCCACCACGTGAGCGTGCCGCGCCCGCGACTGTCAGCGCGCAAGTGCAAGGACCTGCCTGCGGGCACGAAACCCATGACGGCCGCTGCCATTGCCCGCCTGCTGCCAGAAGTCCCTGGCTGGGAGCACCGAGGCGGGCGCCTGCGCCGGGAATTCCTGTTTGGCGACTTTCACCAGACAATGGCATTCGTGAATGCAGTGGCCTGGATTGCCCACGCAGAAGACCATCATCCGGACCTTGGTGTGAAATTCAATCGCTGCGACGTTACCTATAACACCCACTCGATTCGCGGCATTTCCATGAACGATTTCATCTGCGCCGCCAAGATCAACTCCCTGCTCGATGACGCACCGGCGCAGCGACGGTGAGCCGACCCGGTCGCGGTGAACCTGCGCAACGGGACCGGCGCGTCAGGACGGTCCGCGGCGGCTCAGGCGCGGTGCTGCACGGACAGATCGTCGCGGCCTACGGCCGGCGCTACCTGGTTGAAACGGCTCTTGAGCAGACAACGGGTGAGCCCGGCGTGCTGCTTTCCTGCATGGCTTTGGGGCGGCAGACGCAGTATGCCTGCGGCGACCGCGTCTCCGTGCTGTCATCAGGCCCGGGAGAAGGCGTCATCGAGTCAGCCGAAACACGCTCGACGCTGTTCTTTCGCTCGGCCGCCCATCGCAGCAAATTGATTGCGGCCAATGCCACCCAGGTTGCCGTCGTGGTCGCCTCCGACCCCAGTTTCAGCGATGAGCTGGTGGCACGCGTGCTGGCCGCGGCGGAATGCGCGGGCATGCGCTCGCTCATCGTGCTCAACAAGGCCGATCTCGCCGAACTGACCGCGCGGGCCCTGGAGCGGCTCCACGGCTTTGAGCGCGCTGGCTATCCGCCAATCGTCGTATCGGCCCTGCAGGACGGGGGCGCGATGGCTGAAACCCTGCGTGCACGGCTGCAGGGGGAAACCACCGTCCTTGTCGGGCAATCCGGCATGGGAAAGTCCACTTTGATCAACGCCCTGGTTCCGGAGGCCAACGCCGCGACGCGCGAGATTTCCACGTTCCTGGCATCCGGAAAGCACACCACCACGTTTGCCCGCCTCTACCGCCTCGACGCTCAAAGCGCCATTATCGACTGCCCGGGAATGCAGGAATTCGGGCTGGCACACCTGGACTGGCGCGAACTGGCGGCCGGGTTCCGCGAAATCGGCCCGCTGTCGGTCAATTGTCGATTTCCCGATTGCCACCACCAGGGAGAGCCCGCGTGCGCGGTAGCCGCGGCGGCGGAGGCGGACCTCATCGATCAGCGCCGCCTTGCGCTGTATCGCCGCATCGCGCAAGCGGAATTCGGAAGCTAGACTTCTCTGACAGAAACCGGATCAGACATTATTATCAGAAAAGATAAGGAAGTACCGTCATTCTTGGATGAAAATAGGCATTGTGATCACGCCTAACACTTCAGACCACACACTATTAGCTGACGGCCTTTGCCACGCCCAAAAGCAGTAGCATCAACAAGTAGAGCACCAGCGCGCGCCACACCAGGCCGACAGTGCTGTCGAGAAACCCGGCGTCCGCCTCATCGCCCACGCCGAGTTCGGGCCGATCGGAAACGCTTCCATCGACATTGACGATGGGCATGCCAAGGCGCACACCCAGTGCACCTGCACCCGCGGCCAGCACGATGCCCAGCGCGGGGTCGCTCCATTTTGCGGCCTGGCTGCGCCAGCAGTACACAGCATCCTCAAAATCACCCACGGCCGCAAACGCAATGGCGGTGATACGAACCGGCACCCAATCAAGCACCGCGAAGGCATCGCGGGCGAACTTGCCAAAGCTGCCCAGCACCGGATTTACTGTCGCGTCTTGATGCCCCCAGCGCTCGGCAAGAAACAGGGCCAGTCGATACAGGATCGCCCCGGACGGACCCGGCAGCAGCACGAACCAGAACACCACGCCGAACACGTGCCGGTGCGAGGCTGTCAGTGCGCCCTCGATGGTCAGGCGCGCAACCTCCTCGCGAGAGAGATCGCTGCAGTTCTGCCCCAACCACTCCCCGAGGATTTTCCGGGCCCGCTCCAGGTCGTCTTCCTTGAGCGCGAGGTGGATCGCAGTGAACGCATGGCTGAACTGGCGAAAACCCATGGTGAGGTACAGCGCCGCCACATTGACCACAAGGGCTGCGATGGGACCCAGGGGACCGGCATGCTGGGCAATCCAATAGATCAGCCACGCACCCACTACCGCTGGCAGAACGGCCAGCATCCAAGCGGCAGTTCCCTGCCGGGTTTCTCCCGCATTGAATTGCGACTCGAGATAGTTCGCATACCGCCCCAGCGGGGCAAAGAGCTTCCCGCGATCGGCAAGCGGTCGCCACTGCTCCAGTACCAGTGCAATCAACAGGGAGATCAGGCTCATGTACGCGCTTCAGCTTCAGTGTGAATCGTCATCGCCGACGAAGATACCACATGAGATGAAGCGGGTGACCGGGCGCCCGGCATCGGTTCACGCACATTGACCCAGGACGCGGGCATTTCTCGCGTGCAGGAGCAACAACCTACACGGTGTCAGCCGCGCTCAGGAACCAGTAAAAATGCATCAAGATGCCGGCAGTCACACCCCAGATGTAATAGTCGCCATAGGGGATCGCATGGAAATTGCGAACCTCGCCTTCGGTCACGATGCTTCCCTGGCGATGATTGGCCGGGTCAAGCAGGAAGTTCAACGGTACCTCGAATATCTCATCCACCTCGGACACATCAGGCTTTAACTGAAAGGGCGCTCGAACCGCGCCGACCACCGGCGTCACGATGAAGCCCGAGCGCGTCGTGTATTGGCTGGGAAGAAAACCCAGCACCTCGACATGCGATGCAGCCAGCCCGATCTCTTCATGGGTTTCTCGCAGTGCCGTCTCCGCCGGTGTCGCATCCTGCGGCTCCGATCGCCCCCCCGGAAAGCTGATCTGCCCGGCGTGCGAGCGCAAATGCGGAGTGCGTCGCGTAAACAAAACGGTGAGCCCCTGCGCGCGCTCGATGAGTGGCATGAGCACCGCCGCCGGCCGAATATCGCCGCCGGGATGCTGCCCCTCTCGCTCATCGGCAAAGGGAATCGGCACGTGTTTGGGCGGCGAAGCAAATATCCGGCGCAAGCGCTGGAGGTCGATGCTGGCTACTGGGGCGACGGAGGGACTATTTTGCACCTGGAAAGCGCACTGAAAAAGAAAGCCATTCTACCGCGCTCGAATGCGCGTCACTTCGGCCATTGCCTGCGGATGCGTGAACAGATGGAACTCACCTTCGATTGAGAAAGCCCTGCGTCACGCCGTCTTTACTTGGGGCGCCTGACGAAATTGCCGTTAGGCGCGCTGATTCAGGGTTGCGAGGGGCTCGGTTCCCAAGGCGGGCCCTCGCTGACGAAATCTCTATTGGCGGGAACCACCACCTTTCTATTTGTACAATTGTATTTTTACGCAACGTGTGCTCAAATCCACCATCAGCTGGTGAGGCGGCATGTTCGGAGGCATACCCGCTCCTGTAGCGTCCCTGCCCCGAGTGCTCACGAGCAAGGGATGGGCAGGCTCACCCTTTGATTCAAACGTGCGCCGTCAACACGAGTCAGGACTGCATTGACGCACCTCGCGATCAATCGCATTCCGCCTTCAGGAGAATCTATTGAAGCATGCAGATCTGAGACGCTACTTCCGCCATGGCACGCTTACCCAGCTCGCCGTGTTCGAGGCGGTAGCAAGGCATCAGAGTTTCACCAGGGCGGGCGAGGAGCTCTGCCTGGCGCAACCGACCGTGTCGGTACAAATGAAGAAACTCGCGCAAACAATCGGCGTGCCCCTGTTCACCCAGAAGGGGCGGCAGATGGCACTCACAGAGGCTGGACAGGAATTGAATGCAACGCTGAACTCCGTGTTCGAGCAACTGTCTCAGCTGGAAAATCGACTGTGTTCCATCCGCCCGGTAGCTACCGGTTTTTCCCGCCTCGACAAGGGCGAGGTCAGGAAAATCGGCGGTCGCGTCTGAACTTGTCGGTGGCCTCGACCAGGGCCGACTGTATTCCCGGCTCCCAGGCCGAATGCCCCGCATCGTTGATGATGCGAAAATCCGCCTCAGGCCACGCAGCATGCAACTCATGGGCCGTCACCAACGGGCAAACCATATCGTAGCGACCCTGAACAATGACGCAGGGAACATGCCTCACGCTTCCAACACCCTCCAGCAAGGCGTTCTCGGCCAGGAATCCGCGGTTGACGAAATAATGCGCCTCGATACGCGCCAGGCCAACGGCAACGCGTTCATCATCGAAATGAGCCGCCGTCTCGATGCTGGGTAGCAGCGTCGAACACGCGCCTTCATAGCGACTCCACGCACGCGCGGCCGGCACATGCACACCCGGATCCGCATGCGATAGGCGGTCATAGTAGGCTTGCAGGAGATTGCCGCGCTCGGGTTCGGAAAGGAATCCGGCAAAGTCCGCCCAGGCCTCCGGGAATACGCGCCGCATCCCCTTCATGAACCAGTCCACTTCATCCGGGCGAAACAGGAATATCCCTCTCAAGATCAGCCCGAGGCACCGCCCGGCATGTGTTTGCGCGTAGGCCAGGGCCAGCGTACTCCCCCAGGATCCCCCGAAGACCAGCCATTGCTCCACACCCAGGTGCCGCCTGAGCGTCTCCATGTCGGCGATCAAATGCGGCGTAGAGTTGGCCGCGAGCTCACCCAGCGGCAACGAGCGGCCAGCACCGCGCTGGTCGTACAGGATGATTCGATAGGCTTGGGGGTTGAAGAAGCAGCGATGGCGAGGCGTTGTGCCCGAACCGGGCCCGCCATGGAGAAACACCACGGGGATGCCATCGGGATTTCCAGACTCTTCCCAATACATGACGTGCCGCTCATCGAGCGCCAGCATGCCGCTCGCGCGCGGTTCGATCGGAGGATACAGGGGCGTGAGCCCGCTTGGCTCTGCGTGTTCAGCATTTGCCACGATTGGCCCGTCCATAATGTGCCCCGGAACTCATGGGGCACTTTGTTGGCATTCTAGTCGGCTCCGTGGCGCCCTCAGGAAAACAAGACGAGGACCCCGGTGTAGGCATAAAGACGGTCATGCGATATCTCGCCATTGGCAAAGAAACCAATCAGAGGGAACTCGCCAAGGCTATTGCGGATAGCTCGCAACTCGACTCCCGACTCGCCAAACAGGTTACGACCCCTGCCAAGGCATGAAAAATAGAGGCCCGCACGCGGCGTGGCCTGGAGCTGCAACCGAAGCGACTCGAGCATGTGGTCCATGTCGCTCCGCGCAGCGTCAGCATTGCGACGGCAAAACATCAGCGACATGCCCACTTCGACGGATGCCCCGATCGCAATCAATCTATTGCGCGGATCCACGCCAATGATATTTCGCACCAGATAGTCTCCGGTGTCCGACCCCGCGACCGGCAAGCCGATGACTAGCCCTGCGATTGCCCTTCGCAGCGCCTCTTCCCCTTCGCCATCCGCCCCAGCGGCCTCCAACATGACGTCGAGCGCCGGTCGCCCATCCAACATGCTGACGATGTTCCTCTCGCCGCCCGTGACCTGGTAGACAGGCCGGCTACCGCCTCCCTCGCCCAGCACGGAACATCCCTGCGTCAGCCGCGTCATGATGGGCACGTCGGCAGAGAACACAACACCCGAGAGGCCACCGCTGAACACTTCATCAGCAAACTGTCGTGTCCCTGTTTGCGCACCCAAAGCGCTGGACAAGCCGCCCGCAAGGAAACCGCTCTCCACTTTTCCGCCCATGTCCTCCAGGAGGGAGGGCATGTCATCAGCATCGGGGTCGCCGTGCACTACGGCAAAATGAGCCGCAGATGCGCCAGTGCCGGTGGTGGCGCCAAGCTTCGGTGGCCGGGCCTTCCCGGAAAACACCTTGAAGGAGCCGCCAGGAAAAGCGCCGATCAATATCGATACGGCCGGCTGCTCCATGTACTCATGCACGCCCCCCATGACGCCTACCGCGGTCGACCCGACCCAATGGTCGACACCCGTCTGCAACCTCAGGTAATCAAGCAATGCGGGGGCGTCGCGGTGATAACGGTCCGAAACATAGGCAAATCCTAGATTTGCGCCTTTGGGAACCGGACGAATCTGCATCAGGCAGGCATCGACTGCGGCTCGCCAGTGGGTGTCGCTGGCATGCCCCGCCCGAAACTGCATGCTCACTTCTTGCCTGTATCGCCGTTTTCCGAAGGCGAGCGGGGCACTGCCATGCCCGCCACCTGATTCACTGCCTGTTCAGTCGCTTTTTGCGCCTGTTGCAGAACCGTCCACCAGGCGTCGGCAGCGGGATTTACAGCTGGAGACTGTGCCGAGGCGGCTGCAACATCTTGCGCCGCCTTTACCGCCCCCGACACCCCCCCCTGCATGCCCTTCATCGCTGCCAAGGTGGCCTTTTGCATTTCCAGCCCCTGAATGGTCATTCGCAAGACATTCAGGTTGAGGTTGAGCCAGTTCTCAACCGACTTCAGGTCAGTGATCCGCTTCTCCACTTCTCCCACATCCAGGGTCGGCGTAATCAGTCCTGGCATCGGCATGCCCATCGGGGTCCAGAGCGCCTTGAGAAACTCAAAGGGGTCGGGCGTTTTTGCAGCATTTGAATCGAATGGAGAAGCCATGGGGTGCCCTCACAGAAGTTGTCTCAAAGGGAGAAATAACTCCCCAAATTCCGAGCCGCCCTTCGCCAGATGCCAACCAACCCACATCGATACCGAAGAGCCCAGGACATGACGCCAGATCAGTTTAGCAGTTTGCCAAACGCGCCGGCCAAGCACCATTTTGACGAGTTCGAAATTGCCTAACTACGAAGGAACGACTGCATTTCCTCGCGCCGCTTCATCGTGTCTTCGTAGCCGAGCTCGATTAAGGCCCTGCAGAATCCCTTCTCAAACAGCAGGTAGCTGGCAAGGTTGGATCCATTTCGGTTCATTGCTCCGACGCCGCGCAGCAGGAACCTCACCGTGCGCGGCAGCTCCATGATGTAGCGCGGCACAAGGCGCTCGATCGGTTGGCTTGGCGACGCAACCAACACTTCGACTTTGCGTAGCGGTAGCCCTGCCTCCGCAATCTTCTCTTTGGGAATGAGACTGATGGTCCGGTTGATGCGCTGCAAGCGCTCGATATCAACGTACAGGCTGTCCAGGAAAATGCTGTTAAGGGCATGACCTGCAATCTGGGCCAGCGACGGATATGAATTGGATCGCACCCTCGCCGAGTCCTGGGCTTGTCTCCCAGTCCCCACAACCAGCACCCGATCGGCGCCCAGATGCAACGCCGGGCTGATTGGCGCGATCTGGCGCATCGACCCGTCGCCAAAGTACTCGCGATTGAGCTTTATCGCAGGAAACACGAATGGCAGGGCGCTGGATGCCATCAGATGCTCCACCCGAAGGGGCATTGCACACCCGATGCGCTGGCTACGTTCCCAAGGCTGGCAATCGACCCCCCCTTGAAAGAATGACACGCTTTGCCCGGACGAATATCCTGAGCATGTGATGGAAACGGCGTACAGACTACCGTTGTCGATGTTTTCCTGGATTCGACCGAAATCCAGGCCTGAAGACAGCATGTGCGCTAGAGGACTGTTGTCGAGCAGCGCACTCGGGCTCGAGCGCTTGATCAGCATCATCGACCCTAGCCACCTCGCGCCACCGCGTGCGATGCCAACCGCATCGGAGCGGTAGACATGATGCGCATGGAAATTGCTCCACACCTCCAGCAGGTGTTCAACGCCGGCCTCGAAATTCTCGGCGAACACCGCAAGGCTGGCCGCGTTGACCGCGCCCGCCGAAGTGCCGCAGATGATCGGAAACGGGTTGCGATCCGGAAACGGCAACAGTTCGCGAACGGCCTTGAGAACGCCGACCTGATAAGCAGCTCGTGCGCCGCCACCGGTCAGCACCAGACCGGCTCTTGGCCGGGTCGGTTCAGGCAGAGCGGCCAACTACAGCTCCACCAAAGAGAACCGCGACAATGTCTGTGCTCGGCGCAACCATCAACCAGCCATCGCGCGCCCACCGCGGAACAGGTCCTGTTCCGCCATGGCATCGACCACGAGCAACGCTGTCATATTGACAAGGCCACGCACCGTCGCCGACGACGTCAGGATATGCACCGGGCGTGCCGCCCCGAGGAGAATGGGGCCGATGGTGACACCGTCGCTCGCAACCATTTTAAGTAGCGTAAAAGCGATATTGGCAGCGTCCAGACTGGGCATGATCAGAAGATTGGCGTCACCGCGGAGGCGGCTGTTGGGGAAAATCCCTTTTCGCAGAGTGTCGCTCACGGCCGAATCGCCATGCATTTCACCCTCGATTTCAAGCGCAGGCGCACGCACGCGAATCAGCTCGAGCGCATCGCGCATCTTTACCGCGCTCGCG